>JAFDED010000106.1 GCA_019310535.1 Deltaproteobacteria bacterium | reverse complement strand
CTAGTCCCCATATTATTGCCCATTATTCAAGAGTTTGGAATCAGCCCTGTTCACTTTGGAATAATTTTTGTTATTGCCTGTGAAATCGGTTTCGAAACACCCCCGGTTGGTGCAACCCTTTACATTGCAGCCCCAATTTCAGGGGCTTCAATAGAAAGAATCTCCAGGTTTGCCATATGGTTCATCCTTGCAGAGTTTTTTGGACTGCTCGTGGTGAGCGTCTTTCCTCAAATATCCCTCTTTTTACCCAATCTTTTAATGCCGTTGATCGCAGGAAGATAAGCGATTTATGATGGAGCCAACGTAGCCGTCCAGGTAGTGGGTTGGCAGCGAAAAAGAACTCTTGAGCCTGAGAAATATCGACTTTTTAGTAGCTTAACTAGTGTCCATCCGGAAACTCAAAAATTCATTGTTTATAATTCTAAAACCTTTATTCCGCAAGCATCGGCCTGTGGACTTCTGTGCACAGGAGCTCCAGGGCCTTTCTCACCCTCTCCTCCCTGAGTCTGCGCTCCTCGGTGAGAGAGACGCCCGGCTTGCCAAGGGGATGGGGTATCCCCAGGCCGGCCGCCACCCTTGGAACTCCCTGGCTTAAGCCCACGGTGGTCAGGGTGCAGATCAATACCGCAGGGAAACCAGACCTTTCCATCTCTCGGGCCAGCGCTGCGCCGCAGCGCGTACCTGTCCCTCACGTGGCCGTGAGCAGGACCCCTGTGCTTTCCCCCACGCGGGTCTTCAGGTACTCGGCCATCTCGCGTCCCATCCGGCGCGCACGGTCCAGGGGCATGGCATTCCCGGCGGTTGTCAACAGCTCACCGTAGACCAGTCCGAGTTCTCCCGCCTTCTCCAGCTTTCGCATGATATCCAGAGGCACTACACGGTTCGGGTCCTCCCGGGCCGATGTGTTGTCGTATCCTCCGTGGCCGGCGGTAAACCCCACGGCATCCAGACTCTCCAGGGCCTCAATGCGGTATGCCTCCCAGCGGGTGGCCATGGTGGATTCAATGCGGTCGGGGTTATCCGAAGGGATGATGCCTCCCTCGGTGGCCAGGACAATGGTTGATTGCCTGAGATCCTTCAGAGGCGGAGCCGGAGAGATATATTCCACCTCGGGCAGCGGTATTTCCGTGCGGAACGCCTCGCCCCGGACTTTGGCCAGGAGCATGGCCACCGCCCGCTCCGCTCCCCCAAGCTTTTCATGTCGGAGAACCCGGATACCCCTCGGCATGTAACCGGCCTCTTCCGGATCCCCCGGGTCCTCGCCCGCGGCCAGCTTGAGACTCAGGGGGACAATGTGATCCAGGGCCTTCTTCATCTCGGCGGCACGCGGTCCCGTCCGGACGACCGGAACATATCGGCGGTACATGGAGGCGGCCGGGTTTTCCGGGTCCATCCCAGTCACGGCAGGAATCCCCAGTAGCTCCCGGGCAGCTTTGCCCACGGCGCCGCAGGCCATGCCGTAGCGGCCTGACCGAAAAGCCGGGCCGGCGATCAGGACGTCCAGCCGGAAGGGACGCAACAGCTCAACGGCCTCCAGGGCGGCTTTCTCACCGCCCTCGGCCATGAAGTTGTCGCCGGCGATAAGGGTGGCCGCGATGACTCCCCTGTCACCCAGCAACCCCTTCAGGGCCAACCCCGGCCCCACGGGGCCTTCAACCACACGGGGCGGGAGGCCCGCCGCCTCTTCACCGCCCAGCCCGCCGAAAAACTGATTGAGGTAATGCGCCACTTTCAAGGAAAAATCCACCTCTTTATGGAAATGCATTTCGAGCGGTGAGCCTTGTGGAATCAATCCGACGTCGGAACAACCAAGCCCTCCCAGGCGCAACGAAACATGAAAAGAGGAAAAGCTTTTTTCCACAGAACATTGCCGAACAATTTTTTCATCTGGTCATGCATCTCAGGGTATGGAATCCCTGCGGGCTGGTGGAGGCAAGAAACAGAGCCAGAGGCGCCTCGCCCCCCTCCAGAGGGGCGGGTCCCAGGGGTTCAAAGGGAAGCGCCCCCATGAGCCGATCGGCAGGCCCTATGCGCACCCGGTAATCGTTGTTGCCCGTGCTGATCATGGCATCGGCCCGTGAATTGAAGTCCGTCAGAGAGGGTTGGGTCCCGTCGGAGCCCGCCAGTTCGTTGGCCACCAGGACCGCCCGTATTCCTGCGTCTTCAAGCGCTTCGGCCAGCAACATGAGGTCGGTGTCGGTGTTTCCTCCACCTTCCCGGGTCACCACCGCACCGTGGGCGTGAAGGCTTTTCAGTATGTAGCCTGCATGCCGGGCAGACCGCCGTTTGCCCTCCAGGCTGGACGGCTCACACGCCACCGCAACGCCTACGAACCGGTGGGTCGCGCCGTGGCCCCGCCTCAAGGCCCGGATCACCGGATGATTCTGATAAACATAGGTTGGGGTTCGGTTGGCTGGAACCACGTAATTGCCGCTGGTTACCCCTCCTGCATCAAACCAGCCCGGGTGCAGCGCGGTGGGGAGTATGCCTTCGGCACTGAGGCCGAACACGAACGTCTCCCTTAACACCCCCTGGGCCTGCAGGGGGATGACGGCCGCCAGCCGGGGCAAATCCCCCGTGGGTCGGTCATCCGGCGGATGAAGGGATTCCATCCGGACGGGGGCCTGGGATGTCGCCGTTCGGGCCATGTGCGCGGCTATCTTCAGGGTAGCCAGCCGGAAGGCCTCCTCGGTTTCCCGGGCCGGCAAACCAGGGGCAGAAGTGAATGTGAGGACAATGCCCCACAGGCGGGAAAAAGGACTGAACAGCGCCCCTTCCCCTCCCATTTCGATAAGCCCGCCCTGTACGCCGGGGATCAATCCGCTGGACATTACGGCCACGGATTCCAGGACCGCAACCTCGCCCCTTCCTCCTCCCATGACGGAACCAAGGACACCCGGAAAGGCCGGCGATCCATCCGCGGGCGACCGCGGCTCCACAACGTCCAGAATGTTCACCAGGCGGTGGGGAAGGCCGGGATGCGCCAGATCCACGACCACCGAGCCGATGCGGGGGTCCTCGCATGCCAGGGCCTTGAGCTCTTCCGGCTCCACAGACATGGTTTGCCCCTGCAGCCCGGTGCGCGAGCCCAATACAACCTCCCGGACGGGGCGCACGCCCAAGACCCAGTCTTCTCCGTGCCCCGCGGCCACAATTTCCTCCAGTCCCATCGCAAGGTGCGGCCGAAGTATTAACCGCGTATTTTCTTGAAAACCTCGGAGATGGCGTTCACATCCACAACCATCTCCATAATTCCCACTTTATCCCCGTAAACCTCAGGCGGAATCTCTTTTTTGACCTCAGGATCGAGAATATGATAGACAGGGAGTCCCAACTGGACTCCTGCCAGTGGACCTGCATAGCTGGGGTCGCCTGCTGTGACCGTCTCGGCTGTAATCTCTATGCCTTCCGGGTCGGCTCCCCCCAGAACCACCACCAGATTTTCAGCACCGTGCTCATCCACGAGCCGCTTGATGTTGGTCTGATTCTCGAGGTCCATGGCTCCGGCCGCTGTTCAGACAAAGCATTCGGTGGCCGAATAGACCACGTCCACTCCTGCCTCTTTCAAGCAATCGACTATGGCGGGCCCTTGCACACCATCCCGCTCGCCCAGCACGATTGCTTTTTTCCCTTCAAACATCCAATCACCTCCCTCGAAAAATTTTAATTTTCATCATTCGTTGTGGCCTGAAAGGCCATGAGTAACTCCTCATGCCCCTCATGCTAAAGGGCGCCCCGATCAATAGGCCGCCTCGTAGAGGGCCATGATATCATCATAGGTGGTTTTCCGGGGGGTGGTCAGGTGGATGCCGCTTTCCACAGCGTCCTTGGCCAGAGCTTCGAAGGCCTCCCGCTTGGCTCCGACCTCTCTCAGCCCCGCGGGAATACGGATGTCAGCCATCATCTCCCGCACGGCCTCAACCGCCTTCCTGGATGCGTGATCCACAGACATCCCCCTGATGTCTTCACCCAGTGCTTCAGCGATCCGGGCGAATTTCTCCGGCACTCCCATTCGGGAGAAATCCATGCAGTGAGGCAGCAGGATTGCATTGGCCACGCCGTGAGGAATATTGAAGAAACCTCCCAGGGGATGAGCCATGGCATGCACCACGCCCACCCGGCCGTTGAAGAAGGCCGTGCCCGCCATGGTGCTGGCCAGCATCATGAATCCCGCAGCCTCCAGGTCGTCGGGGTTGGCATAGAAGCGCCGAACATTCAGGCCGATAAGCCGGATCGAGTCGTATGCCAAGGCCTGAGACACCGGATTGGTTACAGAGGATACGAAAGCTTCATAGGCATGGGTCAGGGCATCCATGCTGGTGGAGGCCAGAACGGCCGGCGGGAGAGTACACAGCAGCTCGGGATCCAGCAAGGCCACCCTGGGAAGCAGCAGCGGGCTGCGGATGGAACATTTGTACTTCCGGGATTTGTCGGTGATCACCGCGGCTCCGGTTACTTCGCTTCCCGTCCCCGCGGTGGTGGGAACGGCCACCAGGGGCAGGGGAGCATTGGGTATTTTGTTGGCTCCTTCGTATTTGATCAGGGGATCGGGGTTGGTGGCCAGGACGCCCATGCCTTTGGCCGCGTCAATGGGGCTTCCTCCACCGACAGCCACCAGGGAGTCGCACCCCTCGCCTTTCAACAGCTCGAATCCCTTTTCAACGGTTTCCACGCTGGGGTTCGGCTCTACTTCATCAAAAATCACATATGGTATCTTCTCCTTCTCCAGCGGCTTGACAGCCCTCTCCAAAAGCCCTGATCCTTTTACGCCCTTATCGGTAACCAGTAGAATCTTGCGGCCACCGATGTTTTTGACTTCTTCCCCGAGCCGTTGAATTCCTCCCGGGCGGAAATGTAGCCTGGTGAATAACGTGAATTGAAATGCTCTTAACATAGTCTTCTCCTTTTCATTGTGATTTTCGCCAAATCCCAGCAACCAGGAAAACAGACATAATATTGTGAAGACAATACGTAGGTGGAAAATAAAAATTTGAGCTATTATGAGAAGTCATTTAAAAATACAATGAAATACCCTGTCAGCTTATAAAAGGGTTTCTCCTCACCACCGTCTCCTCACGGTCGGCGCCCAGGGATATGATGTCCACAGGGACCCCTGCCAGCTCTTCCACCCGGCGAACATAATTCGTAAGCTGCGGGGGGAGACTGTCAAATCCTCCTTTACAATGCACTTCCTGATTCCAACTCGGCATCTCCTCGTAGATGGGACGACAGCGAGTCAACCGCAGCAGGCTGTCGGGTACTGTTTCCAGCCGCTTTCCATCACACTCGTAAGCAACACAAATTTTAATCCCGTCCAATCCCTGAAGCACATCGACCTTGGTCATGGCAAGGCTCCCAATGCCGTTCACCCTGACGGCCTGGCGCAATAATACCGCGTCCAGCCAGCCGCAACGCCGCGGTCGACCGGTGGTTGCGCCGTACTCTGAACCGCGCTGCCTCAGGTGCAGTCCCAATTCGTCCTCCAGTTCGGTGGGGAAGGGACCCGCACCCACCCGGGTGGTATACGCTTTGCAGATGCCCATGACGAGGTCGATCTTCGTGGGTCCCACGCCCGCACCCGTGCATGCGCCGCCCGCCGTGGTGTTGGATGAAGTAACGTAAGGGTAGGTCCCAAAGTCCTGATCCAAAAACATTCCCTGGGCTCCCTCGAACAGGATGTGGCTGCCTTTGGCCATTTCCTCATACAGTGTGAGGGATTCGTCGCAGGCAAAGGCACGAAGCTCTTCGCCAAATGACAGGTACTGATCGACGATTGGCTGGAACTCCAGAGGCTCCGCCCGGAGGCGGTGCTTGAGGTAAAAATTCTTCTCTTCCAGGTTAGCCTTCAGTTTGTCGCGGAACACGGACTCTTCCAGCAGATCGACAAAGCGGATGCCGGAGCGGGCGGCTTTATCCTCGTAAACCGGCCCGATTCCCCGCCCCGTGGTGCCGATCTTCCCTTTACCGAGCAGGCGCTCCCGCCCTATGTCGATCTCGCGATGGTAAGGAAGGATCAGGTGGGCCGCCTCGCTGATGTAAAGAAGGGTATCCAGGGTAAAGTACCCCAGTTCCCGCAGTTGACGGATCTCTTCCAGCAGGACACCGGGATCCACCACCACGCCTCTGCCGATTATGCACTTCTTGCCAGGATGGAGAATTCCGGAAGGGACGAGGTGAAGGATGACTTTCCGATCTTTCAGGACAATGGTGTGGCCCGCGTTGTTCCCCCCCTGGAACCGCACCACCACCTGAGCATCCTTGGCGAGAAGATCCACCACCTTTCCCTTCCCCTCGTCGCCCCATTGCGTCCCGACCACTATAACGTTGGCCATACGCTTGTTCCTCCTTCGCGGGTGTACTGTGTAATGATGAACAGGAATTTAATCCGGGAACCCCTTGTGTTTCCCGGGACATCGGGATCTTTATTCAACCGTCATCAGATTTCATGGCAAAACGATATTTTCCTAACAGCGAAAGATGGAAAAGTCAAGGAATTTTGGGGACGAATTGGTGTGTGCGATAGTATCAGCCGCTGCGCTCTAATACCCGATATACGGCTTTCACCTGTCGTTCCGTCTCATCCAGTGATCCACTGTTATCCACGACAAAATCCGCCATCTCCGCTTTCTCTTCCAGGGGCATCTGGGATCGGATCCTCAGCAGGGCTTCCTCCCTGGAAAGTCTGTCCCTCCGCATCAGTCTCTCGGCCTGGATTTCCAGGGGTACGTATGCCACGATCAGTTTCTCCACATCCTTATGGCCGCCGACCTCTATGAGGAGCGCTGCATCAATGACCACCAGCGCATCCGGATCTTCCCGGGCGATGCGCGCGATAATCCGGGCCTGCTCCTCGGCCACCCTGGGGTGGACGATGCTGTTGAGGCGGCGGCGTTGTTCCGCATTGCTGAAGATCAGCGCGGCCAGCCGTTGCCGGTCCAGCGACCCGTCGGGCCGAATCATTTCATCCCCGAAAGCCCGGGCGATCTCGGCCAGGGCGGGCCGGCCCGGCTCCACCACGCGCCTGGCGATCTCATCAGCGTCCACGATGCGGGCACCCCGCCTCCGGAACATTCGCGAGACCGTGCTTTTTCCGCTGCAAATTCCCCCTGTCAGGCCGATGATTCGCATGGAATATCCGCGGTGTCAAAGGGAATGAGATTCGTTCTTTTGCCCACTTTTCTCAAACCGACGATTCGTATGGGATATATTTTTCATGTAAGCGATACAGGGGTGTCCGATCCTCAACCAAAGCCCGAATTCATGGATTAAGGCCTATCAGGCTGATCTGTTCCCCGCGTATGCCGCCTTCCGCTCTGCGAGAGTAAAAGAGGTCCGTTCGGCATGCGGTGCACGCGGGGATTTGCCGGACATTCTTTTCCCGCACGCCTGCTTGCACGATCTGGTGCACGTTCAACGCCTGAAGGTCAAGCATCCAGTGTCCCTTACGCGCTGGATGAAGGAATCGTCGTCCCTCCGGGTCAGCCCTCAACAGCGGCCCGGCGACGGGTTCGTCCACCTCGTAGCAACACGGGCCCACGGCGGGACCCAGTGCGGCGCAAATATCCCGGGGTCGGCTCCCGAACAACTCGTTCATGGCCCGTATGGCGCGCCCCGCTACATTCAGCACCGTGCCGCGCCACCCCGCATGGGCGGCGGCCACCGCTCGGCGTTCGGGATCAAAGAAAAGAATGGGGACGCAATCCGCGGTGCGGATGCATAAATAAACGCCGCGTTTATCCGTAATCGCAATATCAGCGCAGGGCGGAGCGCAGGGCGCCGTGACATCTTCTTTTTTTCGGAGGATATGGACATGGTCGCCGTGAACCTGCCGGAGAATATAGAGTCCCTCCGGCGGAATCCCCAGATGATAGGCGCAGGCTCTCAATGCCGCGTCGCGGTCCCCATCAAGGGGTGGCCGAGGCCGCCCGAAAAAGCCGTGGCATACACCATCCCTCTCCAGTATTTCGGTGCGGAAAATGGGAAATTCGTACTGTGTGGCCTCAGGGGGCATCGTGTTCCTCCAGCACAGATACAAGTTCCTGCATATCGGGCGGCAAGGGGGACGTGAAACTCATATCGCGACTCGTGATCGGGTGGATGAACCCCAGCCGATGGGCGTGCAGCGCTTGGCGGCCGAAACCCCTTATTCGGGATCGAAGGAGGGGGTTGGACAGTTCCTGGCTTCTGTGGCGACCGCCGTACACCCGGTCGCCGACCACGGGATGCCCCGTTCCTTGAAGATGCACGCGCACCTGGTGGGTCCGGCCTGTAATGAGATCTACCTCCAGTATGGAGAAATGGAAGAACCGACGGATCACCCGCCAGTGTGTCACCGCGGTTCTTCCCCCGGGCGAGCGCGTGGACATGCGCTTGCGGTCCACGGGATGACGCCCGATGGGCATGGACATGCTCCCCGTTTCAGAGCCCGGCACGCCAAAAACCACGGCCACATAGGTTTTGGCGACCTGTCTGTTCATGAATTGGGCCTGGAGGGCACGATGGGTTTCGTCGTTTTTGGCCACCACCAGGAGACCCGATGTGTTCTTGTCCAGACGGTGCACAATGCCCGGACGCAGAACCCCCCCTATCCCCGACAGGTCACCGCAGTGATGGAGCAGGGCGTTGACCAGCGTCCCCGATGCAACCCCCGCCCCCGGATGCACCACCATCCCGGCGGGTTTGTCCACCACCAGCAGGTGGCTGTCTTCATGCAGGATAGTAAGAGGGATCGCCTCGGGAACAGCACGGGCCTGGACCGGCGGCGGGAGGTGAATCTCCAGGCGCTGGCCGGGACGCAGCCTGCCTCCGGCCCGGCCACGCCTCTCATCCACGCTGATCCAACCACCATCGGCCATGCGTTTGACCTGGGAGCGCGTCAGACCCGGCACTACTGAAGCCACTACGGTGTCCAGGCGCTCCCCCTCCTCTTCAGGCGCCACGACGTGGTGGATGGTACGCTCGTAGGGTGCTTTGATGCTTTCCTCGGCGTTTTCTCTTGGCAATCATCAATCCTCGGGATGCAACTTTCTTCTATGATGCTAACTGGCGTCTCCGCGCCTGTTGCCGCTTGCGGTACAGCCTTTCCGTGAAACCGCCTTCCTGCTCGAAGGCCCTCGCTTGCGCCGCCAGTTGACGATCGAGCAGGCTGCAGGCAACCGCCAACAGCGTCAGCGCGGCATTCGCCGCGATTTCGGGGTACGTGGACTTTGTGGACGGGGTGGACACCGTGGACTTGCCGGCATGGACTGAACGGACAGGGCGGCCAGTCCTGTCATGCACCTTCCGCGCCCACGTCGCCATATCATCGGCGCAAGACGGCCGCTGTGCGATGAGCTCCACCCGCCGCGGGTCGTCTCGCTCCCACAGCGGCAGGTTCCGTTGCCGCAAAAAATCCTCATAATCCAGACAAAGTTCCTCCAGACTGGCTCTCGCAACATTGGTCAGCTTCAATTCCATCTTTTTCGGTGTTCCCGATGCCTGGCTGCCTTCCGCGATGTTCTGCACCCCGGAGCGGGCGGCCTGAACCATCTGATCATGGGTGCGGCTTCGCCGGTCGATGTACCGGCCACGAACCGCACCGTCACGTCGTAAACCAGTTGCGCCACCTGAAAGCTCTTGAGCTTGCGATAGCCCCCATGCTTTTGTATGAGGTTGGCCGGTCCGGGCATCTTTTCTCCATGTTTCCCGTCTCTTCAAAGACCCCGGTCCGCCCCGTCCATCAACGTATACACTGTCAACCAGGCTCATACCCCGGCCTCCTCACCGAACTTCCCCGCATCCGGCACTCACCCTTCGGCACAACGGAAAATATGGTGTCAATGGCGTAGAAGGATGGTTTGACCTGTTGGAGATATTCATAAGCCGGCATTAGTCCACGTTGGGACGGCATTCGGCTCGAAGAGTTCCTCGCTCAAGGGAACATTCAGGAATATGCCCTTGAGATTGATCTGCATCGAGAGAGAATCCGGGATTGAGAATGAGAGGCGATGAGGGATCCAATGGGAGTCCACGAGGCGGTAATCCTCCATATCCACTCTCCACAACTCTTTGTTGAAGCCCATCTCGTCAATCCGGGTCACCAGCACCTCCCTTCCACGGAGCCATATCTTACGCTTCCGCGCGAGAGCCCCATCAGCCTGTACCTGCTCAAGAAGATAGAGCACGAGGAACCTGTCGATCCGGTTGAGCACCGTAAACCCGGGTTTTGGAAAAGGCCCGGCCCCCATCACCACCGAGAGATTCTCCATGAGCCCCGGGTGAGGGCGCTGGCGGGCTTCGGCTGCAATTCTCAAATCACCGCCCTCAGGTGGCGCCCATCGGAGACCGGTACCGCCGGGAACCGTGAGGAAATCGAAGACGGCGTCTTTTCGAGCGGAGTAGGCGGTTATCCGATATCTTCCGGGTACGCTCGCCAGCAGGATTCCTGACAGTTTCTCGTATACGGGAATACCCCTTCCCGACACCGACAGGACTATGGGCGCCCGAAAAGAATGAATATTCTTCGCGCGCTCCTCCAGGAGCTGAATAAAACCCTTTGCACCTTTCGCTTCCTGGCGTAGTGGTATTTCCCCGCTTGGGGAGGTGGATTTTTCAGCCGCCGCAGGCATGGAAGGCTGCCTCTGGATATCTCCGGTGGTCTGGCAGCCGGTTATATACCATAAAGCGATGAGGAAAGTACTCAGTGATTTTTTAAGAATCATTCATTCCTCTTCCGGTTGGACTCTCTCGCGGGGACGTTGTCGTTCGGTCTCCTCTGAGGAGCCAACATATGGTGGTTGAATACTTGAAGGTTCGCCGCTTAATCCACCGATAGAAGGATGTCATCATTTCAAAGCAAAGGTCAAATCACCTTTGGCTGTTGTCTCCCCGTTAATCTCGGCGCGTGTTGAAAAACGAAAAAATTTCCCGCGACGGAATATGAGTTTTACGTGCATGAACATCACGTCGCCCGGGGCGGGTCCCTCCCTCATGAACGTGAATTCACCCACTCTGACAAGGAATCCCTCGCTCACGCCGGGGTGGCCCTCATCCAGCATCAAGCGGCCCATCACCGCCGCCGAAGTCTGCGCCAAAGCCTCAACTACCAGAGTGGCTGGCAATCGCCTATCATCGCCTTCAAGCCCCAAAGCCAGGACATCCTCTGTTGAGGTTACATTCTTAACGCCAATCCCCTCCTCGCCCGAGGTTATCACCCGGATCCTGTCCACCAGAAGGAAAGGATACCGGTGGGCAAGCAGATGCGGGGAATCCACAAAACCCTCTGAGAGATGGGTTGGTCCATAGAGGTCAGTCTTTTTGTTCTCCATCATTGATTACAACCAAATCCATACTGATTGTTCCCTCTCCGATTAATGCGATGAGATGGAAGGAGCGCTCATTCCGGTGAGCATGTGAGAGTCATGTCAACCCGCCATCCACGCAGAGGACTTGACCGGTGATATATCGGGCACGTTCAGACGTCAAAAAAGATACGGCCTCAGCCACGTCCTCCGGTTGGCCAAATTTCTCCATAGGAATGAACTTAAGGAAATTTTCCAGCTTGGCCTTTGGCATTCGACGGGTCATGTCCGTATCAATAATGCCGGGACAGACGGCGTTTACGGTGATATTGAAGCGGGCAACTTCTTTGCACAGGGATTTGGTAAACCCGATGATCCCGCCCTTGGAGGCGGCGTAATTGGCCTGACCGCCGAGGCCTAAGATGGCGCTCAGTGAAGTCATATTGACGATGCGCCCCCATCTTTGCTGAATCATTGGCCGCAAGACCACCTTGGCGCAATTGTACACTCCCTTGAGATTGACATTCACCACGGCATCCCAGTCCTTTTCGGGCATCATGGCCAGCAGTTTGTCACGGGTGATGGCGGCATTATTCACCATTATGTCAATGCGGCCCATCTGTTCGGTAACCTGCCTGATCATCTCCTGCACCTGTTCCAAGGACGAGACATCCGCTTTGAAGAGACCGGATCCGGGGCTTTGTCGGCGCAATTCGGTCAGGGTATCCCGGGCCGCTTCGTCATTGGTTGCATAATTGAGGGCCACCCTGGCTCCTTTTCGCGCTAAATCCAATGCCACCGCTTTCCCGATCCCCCTGGAAGAACCCGTCACCAACGCGACTTTTCCCTGGAACTCCAACATCTGCATAGTAATCACTCCCGAGGAACCAGTACCATCCGCCCAACCTGGAGAGCGCGTTCACTATTGACAAGCCCTGTCCCCTGAAAAACATAACCGCCATCTCTTGATTCGGTCATTTTCACTTCCAGCACCACCCGGTCTCCCGGACGAACAATACGAGAAAATTTCACGTCACTCAAGGAGGCCAACATCCAGGTACCCTCGCCTTCCCTCTCACGCGCCAGAACCCGCGCCATCTGGACGATTGCCTCCACCAGAAGCATTCCCGGCATAACGGGCATAGCCGGAAAATGCCCAAGAAACCAACGCTCGCCGTAAGAGACATTTTTACTGCCACTGGCCCGAACACCCGGCTCCCATTCCAGAATGCGATCCACCAAAAGGGATGGTGATGGATGCAGCCGGCTCTCTGCTTTCTTCAACCTCAACTCTTCTTCGTGGATTGTCATACCAAAACCCTGCTCCGGCTTTTTCATGGCGCCCGCCTCAATTAGAGACGCATTTGTGGATATTTATAGCAGCCGCGGCTTCAACGCGGAAGAGGTCGAACAACAGGTATTTAAAACCAGCAATAGTGATATGTAAAGTTTATAGTATCCGCCGGTGTATTCGTCAAGAAAATTATGATTCATACCTAAAAATGACAAATTAGATCGGTGATATACCTAATAGATATTAAGCAATATCGGTTTAGTGGAAACCCAATTACATATATTCAAGTTAAAGTAATAGAATTATCCACTTTGATCAGCAACATATTGATCAACGATATTAGAGTCAAACTGCCGGCCGCCAATAAGATGAATAATGTGCCAGGGGTGGCCCGAACGATTTGTCGTCCAGCTCGCGAAGCGATAAGAGGTTCTGCCCGGTGCACCCCGCCCCCGGGAACCATTAAACGAGCCATGTGCTGCCTCTTGCTGCTGCAGCCCAGACAATAAATTTTATAGGCCACCCCTCATGGAGCCTGAATGCCATTACAGTTTGGCCGGTATTGAATCACAGCTCTCGGTCCAAAGGTCAGGCAATAAGAATTTAATAAAAATCAAGCAATTAGAGTTTTATTTGCTGACCTAATAGGATAATTCTATTGGTGAAAGTCCTTTGCAAGGAAGGGATACGGAATAACATCATACCCCCCTTGTCTTTTTTTGTCTATGTGTTGGATGAGGAGTTCATCTAGAAACACCGGGGGCAAGTTTACAATATCCGGTGAGACAGTTGGA
>JAFDED010000105.1 GCA_019310535.1 Deltaproteobacteria bacterium | reverse complement strand
GAGCTTTATGATCTGCTTCATTGACATTACCATTCACTCTTTCTTTCATGGCTGTATTGGGGCACAGCGCGCTGTGCCCCTGCGGAATGTCACACCCCCGCAACCCCGGCATTCCCGGCATAATCGGGCTGAGGGGATGCAAAAGCCTTCCCTGACCTGGCCATGTACTCCAGGTGCTCCTGCACGTGCCGCTCGAGCAGCAGTTCCACCTCCGGGTACCGGGCCGCGATCTGCTCCACCTCGTAGAGCTTGCGGTGGTGATTGTGGAGTCTCAGGTGCACCTCGTGGTTGTCGAAGGGACGCACGCGCACCAGCCTCCCCTCCACCATGGCCTTGTTCTCGCGCTGGGCGTTGGACTCATCCAGCCTGTCGTCGCTGTAGATGTCCTCCACGATGGTGTCCTCCAGCATCTTGAGAACCTTTTTCCGCACATCAGGCTCTGAGGGCGGGCCGTAGAGCCCGAGGCGATAGCGGTCCTTGATCTCCTGGTGCCGCGTGACCTTGAGTTGGGGCAGGGCGGAGCCGATGTTGACGAACACATCGTGGTTTCCCCTGAGGTCGGCTCCGATGAAGTCCCGCACGTCGGGCCGCCGCTCGTTGCCCGCCACTTTGAGGGTCCGCGTCTCGGTGTAGTGCTGCTCCACGATCTCCAGCATCCGCTTTCCCACCTGGGAGAGGGCGTGGGTGATATCGGTAAAGATCGCCCCCAGGGTGGTCTCGTCCTGCTCGATGAGCTGCTCGATGGCGATCCCGGAGCGCACTCCCACCGGTGCGAAAGCCTGGGAGACCTCGTGCTGGCTCCAGATGTCCATCATTGTCTCGCGGATATTTTCCAGTTCTTTCCACACGTCAGAGGGCAGCGGGTGCAACTGCATCTGGAACGGCGGCCCACCCACCGGGTTGTACTGGATAATCTCGGCGTGCTCCGAGGTGAACGCGCTCTTGCGCACCTCTGCCGTGGTGGGGATGAGGATCTTCCCCTTTTTCATGGTCTCTCTATGCTCTATGACCTGGGAGAGTATCTTGTTCCATTCTTTCTGCAGGGGAATGGCGCTCACGATGGGCGACTCCCCCCAGAACCGCCCTGGGAGGCGAATGCGGCGGATGCGCACCAGGTCGTATCGGCCGAAGGGCAGGGAGGCATTCCTTAAAAGCACGCCGTTGGCCGCGGTGATCAAACGGCCTCCGGGGTACCGGGCCGAGGGGCGCTCCCGCATTTCCTTCACCACCGCGTATTGTGCCGCGTCGTTGGTGGTTGCGCCGGAGAGCCGTTCCCGGCCCAACAGATACCCCGGGTGCCCTGTGGCGGGGCCTGGTGTAACGTCCTCTGCGCCGACCTTTTCTCCGGCCGCGGGATAATCCGTGCGGATATCTTCCAGCGTGCGCACCCTGGCATTGATTATCCAGGGCTGCCCCTCCAGATCAACACAACGGGCACTGGCAGGAAAAACCTCGAAGGGGCTCAGCACCTGGCAGTTCACCTCTCCCAGGTTGAATTCGTCCACCGCCGGCAGTCCCGTCTCATCCAACATCGGGCGCTCCACCAATTCCTCACCCGTCCGGTTCCCCTGCTCGTCCAATACCGGGATGCTCACCGTTTCCATCCGGGGTTTCCGGATGCGCTCCCCGGCGCGGGGATCCCACCCCACCTGGAAGAAAACCGTGCCCACCCCTGCCAGCCACTCCCGGGCCTCCAGGTATTTGCGTCCCATGTCCAGGGACCTCCACAGGTACTGGAGCACCATCTCAGCCACACGGGCCGCCGAGACATCCTCGTCGTCGTTGGTGTTCTGCACCACGTTGAAAATAGGGTCGTTGCGGCCCAGTCTGGCCACCTCGCGGTTCCAGTACGGCAGGATAATGTTGCTCACATGGCGAACCCGGTGGGGCACCGGCCGCAGCTCCTCCAGCCGCTGGGTGGCCCGGTTCCAGAATGCGTAGTGATGCCCCTCCAGAAAGGCCAGGTTCAGATGCCACTGCTGTTCATAGGGAAGCCGCTCTTGCCTGGCCCGGTGGAATCGCTCCTCCACCAGTGCCACCAGCTCTTTTTCCGTGGGTGTGCCTTCTTTGCTTTTCATCATTTTAATTTCTCTTTTTACGCGGCACGGTCATCATGCCCATGTTGCATCATGACCATGATGGCCATGCCAGGGTTTCAGATCACAGCTTAATCCTACTTTTACTCGGCCGGGATATGTTGCACCGTTCCGGCTATGCCGTCATCTTCCAGGGGGTCATACTCCTCCTCTACCGCAGCCTCTGGCGTCTGCTGACCCGGCGTTGACAGGCAGAAACGGGTATAATCCACCGCCATGATGCGATCCAGCAGCCGGGCGCGTTCCCGGGCCCATCCCCTGCGCTCCCCGGCGGCTCGCTCCCGCTCGCGGACCAGAAGGCCCAGAAGACACAGCCCGATAACAGACAATGAGCCAATCGCCACAATCATAGCTTCCTGCATTAGATAATCCCTCCCATATGATCATCCATCACCCCGACTTTCTGAGCGGCAAGCTCATCGGGGTGCCCTCTAGCTTTTTGCTGCAGAGTAAGATATTCGGGTTTTTCCTTTTCCAGGTGGCCGGGTCGGCTCGCCAAAAAATACCGAAGAGCATCCAGCGCGTGGTCGTCCACGCCCAGAGGCTCCTCCGGCTGGTTCCTGGCCCCCATCTCCGCACTCTTGAGTTGCCTCCACCGATACCGGGGAAACTCTCGGATAAGGTTCTCGCATGAGCCGAAAACGAAAAGCCTCGGAGATCCCTTCTCCCCCGTCAGGGGATGAATGCGCTCCGGGTCCACCCGCAGGTATTCACCCACACGGTTGATTCCAGCCCTGAGTCCGTTGGCGGCGGGCACGGTATCGATCCCGTGATCCAGGTACTCGGCCACCACAGAGCTGTATCCAAGGGCGGAGGATTGCCTGGCGGACGGGTCGATCACGGTATAGACGTAGCGTTCGGCTCCGGACATTTCAGAGACGGCACGGGCGTTTTCGCTGACAATTCGTCCGGCCCGGTAATATTCCCGGTACACGAATACGTTCCCGTCGGTATCCAGCGCAAACCAGAGACAGCATGTAGGGTTGGTCCGGCCGGGATCGATGGATCGATATCGCGGCCATCCCTCAGGGATGCGGAACGGCTGGATCACATGGACCCCGGGGTCGAACCCGCCGTAAATCTGTCCCTCGAACACATCCCAGGAGCCGTACACATAGCGCCGGACCCAGACCTCCGGGTAACTGCGCATAAGCATGGGCACATAGTCCGGGGGCAGATGGGGATTCTCAAGGCTGGCGGCCTGCACCATATGGTACTCCGGGTTGCCTTCTTTTATGAAGCGCCGCCAGATCCAGTTGTGGCCCTCGGGATTGCCCGTCAAAAAGCCCTGACGCACTGGTACGCCCTCCAGACGCAAACGGCTCTGAAGGATCAAAAACATATTCTCTGAGATCTCCTCCGCCTGATCCACATAAAACCACCCTAAGTTCAGGCTGAGCAGGTCCGAGGGCGTGTCCAGATGGCGGAAGAGAATCTCGGATCCATTGGAAAAGCGCAGCAGGTTCTCAACTTTATTGAACTTGCTCACGAGGGGGTGTGCGGCGACGATGTCCTCATTGCACCCGAGCAGTTCGAAGAATGTTTTCCGGGTTGTCGCCCTCAACTGCGGCTGGGATAGACGACCCATGACCCCCACGTTGCCCGGATACTCCATGCTTAACCGCAACGCCTTGATGCACCCCGCCAGGGTCTTGCCGTTTCCGAAGCCCCCGAAAAAAGCGCAAAACCGGGCATTGCTGAAGACGAACTCATCCTGTTGCGGAAGCAGTCGAATTTCCATGACCTCGTATTGCATTTCGTAATTGAAGTTCGCACTCTTGATAAGATGACAGGAGTGAGAAAATCAAGTTGACCCTGTTATCCCTTCGAAACTCTCTCTGTTTTTAAGGAACGTAACATTACGTCTCAATACGACCGGGTCGTATTATTACCACCGGGCTGCCCGGGCCTTCGGGCTCATCACCCCGGGGCCGGATATCCCCGGCCAGCTCAAGATACAGCTTGATGTGCTGGAAGCTTCCCTTCAGGGCCTCCCGGATCAGGGCGCGCCAGACCGCGGCGCGCGCCTCTCCCCGCCGCCTCACAAGCTCGGCATCGACTTCCGTCTGGAAGTCGGGCTCATCCATCCAGGCCCGAACATCCTCCTCAGAGACCCCCAGACCCCTGATCAGGTCGGCATCCAGTCGAACCTCCAGCGGGTTGGCCAGCGCCCGGATCAGTCGTTCCCGCGCTTTCATCCGCGGATCAGGCGGGTCAGCTTCCTGCGGGGATACATCCTGAATAGACAGGGAGGTCTGTTTCGCGCTGCCGGCCTCACTTGCATCGCCATGTCGATTTTGTGTCTGTTTCGGCTTCATGGCTCCTCTTGTTTGGATATTGGCGAAATTTAATCAAGGGCAAGATGCCCCTGCCCCAAATACAGGCAGGAAATGGTTGGTCTGTTGGTCCAATACCGATAAAAACTTCACAGATCGTGTCAAAAAAATCGAAATTCGCAATTTCAAGCATTTCCTCTGGACCGGGACACTCTATCCCCTCTGACACTGGTGATGCTACTTCAGCCCTTATCATGTGTCAATGGGCCCATTTTCCTCCGATTATCCACGGTTTCCCTTCCGGTAAAAAAATCTTTGCCTGCGGCAACTTCTCCCCTTTGTGAGGGACATCCCTACAGGCGTTCTTCATACGCGTATTGTGGTGGAACTGTTAAAAATCAAGCATATTTAACAATTAATTTCTATTTATTTCATTAAAAAATTATGGTAATTTGCTTGACATTTAGCTAGACGATCAATATGATGATGACAATTTT
Organism: Deltaproteobacteria bacterium; assembly: GCA_019310535.1. GTDB lineage: Bacteria > Desulfobacterota > JAFDED01 > JAFDED01 > JAFDED01 > JAFDED01. The sequence continues at coordinate 8,519 of JAFDED010000105.1, read as the reverse complement.
GGTTGAAATTCCTCTCGGATAGATATGTCGATTCATCAGCTGGTTATCTTGCGTACACTGCATTGGTTAAAATTTCTGTCTTATAATTTTCTGAGTCAGTGTGGTGAACTGCCCCAATTACATCCCTGTCCCTCAAAGGGGCAAAGAGGGCGACGATTCGACTGCACAAAGGAATGGACGGTTTTTACTCCCCAATACGGAGGAACACCTGATTCAATCATGCCAGAGGAAATGGAGACATGATACTCAGCTACCGTTGTTCATTTCGCGTGGTTTTAGGCACTGTGGGGATGTTCTTTGCTGCAACCCTTTTTTTCATTTTCTGGACGCCGAACTCAGCCCGGGCAGTGGACAACGAGGAGTGCCTCTCCTGCCACAACCCGGAAATCTTGAAATGGAGCAAGGAAGAGCGCGAAAGCAGCGTGGAGCCGGCGCCTGAGGGGACCATCGAAAAGAAAAAATACGAGAATCGCCGCGCCGACCTTACACTGTCCTTTGACCTGGAGGGATTCAAAAAGTCGGCCCATCAGGACATGGCCTGCACCGACTGCCATGCGGACATCGAGGAAACGCCTCACCTCAGCATTCTTGAGCCCGTTGATTGCGCCACGTGCCATGAAGAAACCGGCGAGGAGATAAAGGACGACTATCACTTCAAGAAGCTGCAGGCCGGAGACATGGATGTGCCCCTGTGTCAGGACTGCCACGGTGCCCATAACATCCGGCCGATGGATGACCCGGAATCGTGGGTCAACCCTGTCAACCAGGTCGATACCTGCGGCGCCTGCCACGCCGACGAGAAGCTCGTCAAGAAGCATGGAATCCTGCTGCCCGGGATCATCCGGGCATACCGCCGCAGCATCCACAGCAAATCCCTTCTGGAGGGAAAAAAGTCTGCCGCATGCAGCGACTGCCATGAATCCCACAGCCTGAAACCGCTCACCGATCAACGTTCGCGCATCTACCGCCTCAACATATCCACCACCTGCGGCAAATGCCACCAAGAAGTTACGGAAGTGTATGATGCCAGCATTCACGGACAGTCGGTGGCCCGGGGCAGCATAGACTCGCCCACCTGCACCGGCTGCCACGGCGAGCACGACATCCTGCCCCACACCGAGCCCACCTCACCGGTCTACGCCACGCTCATATCCAAAACCGGCTGCCCCCGCTGCCACGAGGCCGAGCGCATCGTGCGTAAATACGGTATGCCCAGCGGGCAGGTCAAAAGCTATCTTGACAGCTACCACGGACTCATTGACCAGATAGGGAGCACCACCACCGCAAACTGTGCCAGTTGCCATGGGGTGCACAACATCTTCCCCTCATCCGACCCCCGATCAACCGTTTACCCGGACAACCTTAAGGCGACATGCGGAAAGTGCCACCCCGGAGCCACAGAGAACTTTGCAAGGGGACGGATTCACGTCCCTACCGTCACCACGGCCGCCACCACGCTGGAACAGGTCAAGAGATTCGAACAGTTGGCATTCAGCGATAAGGTGATACTGGCCGTCAGAATCTTTTACTACATCCTGATCCCGCTGACCCTGGGATTCATGCTTTTGCACAACGGCCTGGATTACCTTACCAAGGTCCGGGCGGCCTACCGGAGGCATAAGAAAAATCCCCTGTACCTCCGGATGACCCGCAACGAAGTGCTCCAGCACATGGTCTTGATGATCAGCTTCACACTGCTGATCGTTACGGGCTTTGCTCTCTGGCTCAAGTTTTCCATCCCCGGCATTTCCGGGGATTCCATGGAACTGATCCGCCGCTGGGGCCATCGCCTGGCAGCCGTAGCGTTTACCCTTCTTGCAATGTGCCATGCTTACTATATCTTCTTTACCGCCAGGGGGCGAGAGAAATTCCTGGCACTTATGCCTCGATGGAAAGACCTGGGAGACATGCTGGAACAGCTCCTATTCTACCTGGGCATCTTCGAGAAGAGAGCACGGTTCGACCGTTACAATTATGTGGAGAAGATGGAGTACTTGGCTCTGCTCTGGGGAAGCATCATCATGGTGGTGACAGGGTTCATGCTCTGGTTTGAGACAGAGACTCTTCGGTATCTCCCCAAGTGGATTCTTGACGTGGCCGGGCTGGTCCACTTCTACGAGGCCATCCTGGCCACGGGCGCCATCATCATCTGGCATTTTTACGCGGTGCACTTCAACCCTGACGTATCGCCCATGAGCATGGTGTGGCTTACAGGTACCCTCACCGAAGAGGAGATGAAACACGAGCATCCCCTGGAATACGAGCGCATCCAGAAAGAGAAAATGGAGGCCGAACTCACGTCCTATGGGAGTGGGACAGACACGGAGCGTTGATCCAGATAATCCGAAAGATGTGTTCGATACTCGAACCCCGGCTCAATCCCCGATCGAATTTAACGCCACAAAACTGAACATGGTTAATAAGATGAGAAAACAACCGGCATTTTCCATTCCCTCCTCATTGATTTTTTCCTCTGTGCGGGTCTCGCATCACCACGGATGGGTCATTCTTTTCTTAACGATCCTGGTGCTCATGATCTCCGGGCGGGCGGACGCTCAAGCTGATAGAAAGAAGGTAAAGAACTCGTGCGTCGAGTGCCACAAGCAAAGCACAGGAAACCCGGAGGTGGATCGGCACTATTTCCAGTGGGAGGATTCGTGGCATGCAGCCAAGCATGTTACGTGCGACAAGTGCCATGGGGGGAAGCCGGATGAGACTCTGCCCGCCGTGGCGCACGCTGACATACTGGAGAGCGAGGGCAAAAAGACCGCCTCTTACTATCTCAAAATGGACACAAAGTGCGGTCAGTGCCATTCAGAAGAATACGTAGATTTCTCCATGAGCTCTCATTACCGGTTCCTGGAGGAAGGCGAGGGCCCAAGCTGTATCACATGCCATAATCCCAAGACGGGCCACACCCTGAGTGTCCAGGAGATCGTGGCGTCATGCGTCAACTGTCATAATGAAAAGCTCAAGGGCTACGAGCACATCCCCCGAGTTGCCCGGTTGCTCCTGGATACTCTAAGCTACGCGGACTTTTTTGTGCAGTGGGCTCAGGAATTCATTTTCCTCAAAGGCAAGGCGACCAAGGAAAAAGCCTGGGCCCGAAGCAAGCTGGTGGACGCCGAGATCGAGCTTTTCAAGAGCAAAAAGCAGTGGCACCTCTTCAACCTCAACGACACCGAGGCGCACATCAAAAAGGCCATTGAATTCGCCCTGGAGGCCAAAAAGCTCGTCGATTAAGCAGGGGCGGAGCGGCACCCCACATGCGCCTCCGGGCGGACATACCTCTCCACTGCGTTCATTACAGGATTTTCCCCGATAATTCACATGGATTTATCAAAATGCTTTGAATGTTAATCTCTTGCATTCATCAGTACGTAAAAAAGGAATTTTGGAGAGACTTTTCAAAAAGGGAGAGCGGCCCGGACAATAAGTTGTCCGGGCCGCGCATGGGCTTCGTTACTCCACCCCGGAACGGGAGGCGGTCCCTCAAGATCCACAATTAACACGTTTCCCTTTGAAACTTTTGGGGTAACTCCTGGTTCATTATCCTTGACAATTCCAGGAACCTTCATAATACTGACAACTATGTATATTTTGCACGGGCAGGGTGATATCTCCGCCATGAGTGACCTATAATACGTGGTTGCAGTCAAAGGAGTAAAATTCATTTAAGACACGGGGCGTTGAAACTTGGGCAAAAGCCGACAATATGAGGAAACCGGACAAGCAGCCGGAAGGCCGGGAGGATTTTCATGAACCGTTTGTCGATCATTACCTTTTGTGCAGTCCTGGTGATTCCCGGGTCAGCCTTTGCGCAAGCCTTGGGGATGAACTCATGTGTTAACTGCCACCAGGAAACCACAGGGAACCAGTTGGTGGATAGGAACTATTTCCAGTGGAAGGATTCATGGCATGCGGAAAAGCTCGTTACGTGCGACAAGTGTCACGGCGGAAAGCCCGGAGAGACCATTCCGGCCAAGGCCCATGCGGGAATGCTGGAGAGCGAGGGCAAAAAGACCGCCTCATACTATCTCAAGATGGACAGTCAGTGCGGCCAGTGCCACGCCGGCGAATATGAGGACTTTTCCACAAGCACCCACTACAAGTTTCTTCAGCAGGGCAACGGCCCCAGCTGCATCACGTGTCATCATCCCAAGACGGGCCACACATTCAGCGTCAAAGAGATCGTGACATCATGTGTGGATTGCCACAACGAGAAGCTCAAGGGCTTCGAGCACATCCCCCAGATCGTCCGGATGCTCCTTGATTCTATGAGTCAGACGAGTTTTATCGTGTCCTGGGTCCAGGAGTTCATCATACTGAAAGGTAAGGATAACAAGAAAAAAGCCTGGGCACGGAGCAAACTGGTGGCGGCCGAAATCGAGCTTTCCAAGAGCAAAAAGCAGTGGCATCTCTTTAACCTCAACAATACGGAAGTGCACATAAAAAAAGCGGTTCAGTATGCCCGGGAGGCCAAAAAGCTCATTGACTGATGAAGAGTCAGACATCCGGTTGTGCCTGTCAATCTCACACACGCGGAGATGTTCGCCCCTTCTCATAACTTATCCATGAAGCCGTCGATTTCGAAAATCATTGTACTGGCAGCGACTGTGCTGTCCACCCTTCTGGCGCCGCAGTGGACTGCAACAGGAATTGCGCAGACCAGCCAGGAGTGCTTCGATTGCCATGCGGACCCCGACCTGGTAAAAGATGACCCCGGTGGAAAAGAAATCTCAATGTACGTGGACGAGAAGTCGTATGAGGCATCGGTGCATAGTCGTTTGCAATGTGTCTTGTGCCACAGCGACATTCTGGATCTGCCGCACAGTGAGGAGGGTTTGCGCACAGTTCGATGCAGCAGTTGCCACCTGGAGGAGGCCACCCAATTTCTGGACAGCATCCATCAGCGCTCTTTGCGGCGCGGGGATGTCTTTGCCCCTGATTGCAAGGACTGCCACGGGAAACACGCAATCCTTTCCCATAAAGACCCCAATTCACGGACATTCCGGGGCAATGTGCTGAATGTCTGCGGTGCCTGCCACGAGGGTATCCGGGAGCAATACGAAAAGAGCTACCACGGCTGGCTTGTGGCCGGTGGAAACAAGAAGGCCCCTACCTGCTATGACTGCCACTACTCCCACCGAATCATGCTGGTGGAGGGCAAACCTTACAGGATTGGCGTTGTCAACCAGTGCGGCCACTGCCACAAGAAATACTATGAGACTTTCAGTGATACCTTTCATGGAAAGATGACCGCCCTGGGAGAGGTAATCGGGGCCAAATGCTTCGACTGCCACGGCTCCCACAACATCTTTCCCGTCCGCGACATCCGCTCCACCATCCACAAGCAAAACTTACTGAACACATGCCGCAAGTGTCACCAGGACGCGCCGGAGAATCTTATCACGTATATCACTCATGCCGATATTCACAGCCCCCGCTTCCCGGTCCTGTACTACACCAATATCGCGATGGTTGCCCTGTTGATAGGTACCTTTTCCTTTTTCGGCATTCACAGCATTCTATGGTTAAATCGTTTGACGGTGGACTGGGCATCCAGATATTTCTTCAGGAAACGCAAATGAGCAAGAGCATGGAACGAGCGGGAGAAAAATACAATCCAGCCGCCGGAGGGCATGCATGACCTCGAAAGAAAAGAACATGGAACATGAAAGTTCACGGGGGGCGGATGCGGATGAGTCCATAGAGAACGGCTTACGACCGAAGGAAAATGCCAGCGCACATACTGAGGAGTCAAAAGAGTTCGGCTTGATGCTGGATGAAATCCGCTACCCCTGGCCCCACCGCAAGCCCAACTTTGTGCGATTCAGCCGGATGAACCGGATCATGCACACGGTAGTGATGATCAGCTTTCTGGGGCTGGTTTTAACGGGACTTCCCCTGAAGTTCAGCGAAAAAGAGTTGGTGGCCCGGATTGCCCAGTACCTTCCCGTTCGCGGCTTCGGGCTGATCCACCGTGTCTGCGCTCTCGTAACGTTCGGCTATTTTTTCACGCACCTCGGCCACCTCTTCTGGCGGATCGTTACCGGTCGCGGCCGGGGGATGTTCTGGGGTCCTGACTCAATGGTGCCCCAGCCGCGGGACCTGATCAATATCTACGAGCAGTTTCGCTGGTACTTCTTCAAGGGGCCGAAGCCGAAGTTCGGCCGATGGACCTACTGGGAGAAGTTCGACTACTGGGCCGTATTCTGGGGCGTTACCGTGATCGGTTTATCGGGGCTGGTGCTATGGTTTCCCTCGTTTTTTGCCCGATGGTTCCCCGGATGGATATTCAACCTGGCCGCCATTATACACAGCGAGGAAGCCCTTTTGGCCATGGGGTTTATATTTACAATCCACTTCTTCAACACGCACCTGCGGCCCAACAAATTCCCCATAGACCTGGTGATCTTCTCCGGGAAAATGAGCGAGGAATACTTCCGGGAGGAACACCCCCTGGAGTACGAGAAAGTTATGCGATCCGGCGATGTGGAGAGGCACCTGGCTCCCGAGCCCACCCCGGACATCCTGTCCATATACAAGTTCATTGGATACTCGGCCTTCCTGTTGGGGATCGGCACCGTGCTCCTCATCGCCGCCTCGTTCTTTTCCTCTTGAATCGTGCGATCTGTTACCCTTTCAAAAACTCTTTCTTTTTTCATGGTTGGATTTGACAGGGGTGGGCATTGATGCTATGAAAAACATTACACTGGTAGAAAGATTTCCCGTAAAAATAGCGGTTTCCACCGCCTGTTGTAATAGAAAGTTATAGAATATTCGGCTGCCCGGAGAGGAGGGAAAAATGCCGCTGGTACCAATGAGACAAATCCTGGCGGAAGCTGAGAAGGGGAACTATGGCGTCGGCGCTTTCAACGTCAACAATATGGAGCAACTCCAGGCCATCGTCAACGCCGCCGCGGGACAAAAGGCGCCGGTGATACTCCAGGTAAGCCGCGGGGCCCTGGAATACAGCGAAAAGGAATACCTGGTGGCCATGATCCGCGTGGCCGCCCAAAAGAACCCCGAAATCCCCATTGCCATGCACCTGGATCATGGGTCCAGCCTGGAGCTTGTCAAAGAGGTCATCGATCTGGGGTTCACCTCTGTAATGATCGACGGCTCCCTGGAGGAGGACGGCAAAACGCCCCGTTCCTTTGAAAGCAACGTGCGGCTTACCCGCGAGGTGGTGCAGTACGCTCACCCCCGCGGAGTAACGGTGGAGGGGGAATTGGGAACCCTGGGCGGAATCGAGGAGGATATCGCCGCCAGTGAGGTGATTCTCACAGACCCCCGGCAGGCCGGGCGGTTTGTGGCGGAGACAGGAGTGGACGCCCTGGCACTGGCCATCGGTACGTCCCACGGCGCTTACAAATTCAAGAAACAGCCCGTGCTCCGCATGGACATCATTCGGGAGGTCAAGAAGCTACTGCCCGAAACCTTCCTTGTCATGCACGGCTCTTCCAGCGTTCCAAGGGAACTGGTGGACGAGGTAAATGCTTACGGGGGCAAGGTTCCCGGCGCCATGGGGGTCCCCATCCCCATGATCCAGGAAGCCATCGGGCTGGGGATTCGGAAGATCAACATCGATACCGACGGCAGACTGGCCTTCACCGGTGCCATACGCCGATATATGGTGGAGAATCCCGCCGTGTTCGACCAGCGCAAGTACCTGGCTGCCGGGCGGGAAGCCATCAAGTCCTGGGTTGAACGCAAGATGCAGGATTTCGGCACCGCGGGCCACGCCGGGGACTACACCCCCGCTAGCCTGGAGGATATGAAAACATTATATACACGGTAAGTGTTTCTTCTGAATGAGCACTCATGCGAAAGTGCGGTCAAACAAGCAAGATAATTCGAGGAATTATGTAACGTGATAGGGCGCCCCAGCCGGAGAGGCCGGGGCCAGGGGTTCAAATCTCCTTGGGGACGCCAAATGATATCAGCAACTTACATCCTTGAGGGCGGTCTTTTTTCTTTATGTTGACCATTTTGAAGTCCGCCCTCTATCCCTCCTCATTCAAAAACAGTTTTATGGATTTCGGCAAGCCGGGAGCCGTCTCTTCCCGTTAGATTCGGTATCCAGTTTGCGTAATTCCGTATAACCATCGTTATATCCCTGTGCCCCATCCACCTGGCGACCCAGTTGATGTCCTCCCCGGCCGCCAGCGCCCAGCACGCCCAGGTATGCCGTGTGTTGTACATTTTCCTGTGAGCCAGTCCCGACTTTTTAAGGGCGGGCACCCAAAGAAGGTGATAAAGGGAATGACGATTCAACAGGGAACCGTCGGGGTTTACAAAGATACATTCGTTATCGACTCTCGTATTCTTTTTTTGGCTGAGCTGCTTCTCCAGGGTCTCCGTCATATGACGGTTAAGCCTCAGGTCCCTTCTCCGGTACTTGTTCTTGAGAGGCGTGATCCCCCACGGGGTTATGCCCCGCCGTATCTTGAGAATGTTCTCCCTGCGGTTCCAATCGGTTTCCCTGAGGGCGATCTGCTCGCTCGGCATCAACC
>JAFDED010000181.1 GCA_019310535.1 Deltaproteobacteria bacterium | reverse complement strand
CACCGTGAAGCAGCTCCAGACGCTGGCCAAGCAGAACGGCGTTTCCATCGCCCGCACCAAGGCAGACTTCATCAAGCTGCTGGACCAGGCCGAACCGGGGTTCGACCATACGAATCTCACCGGGGCCGCACTGAAGGCGAAGCTGAAAGAACACAAGATCGGCCTGCTGCGGACCAAGGACGAACTGGCCAAACTGGTGGCCAAGAAACAGAGAGCACTGCAAAAGGCCCAGGAGATATCGGAGCGTTTGAAAAAAGGGGAAGGGCTACAGCTGTTAACAACGGACGAGTTGAAAGAGATGGCTCGGTCAAAAGGTGTGTCCATCTACATGACGAAGCAGGACGTGATCGACCTGCTCGACCGGCTGGAACCGGGATTGGACCACTCAGAACTCAGTGGCCAGTCACTGATCGAGGCCAGGAGGCGACATCATATCGGCGTTCTCAAGAGCAAGCAGCAGCTTATTAAGTCGATTGAGAAGGTGGTGCGGAAAGAGGTAGCTGAGACGGTTAAGCGCGAGGCGCTGAAACTTCTGAAACAATAGCAGGAAAAAACGAGAACCACATAACCCGCCTGAGCAGCGGCCCAAAGCAGGTCAAGCTTTTAAGATGTTTACATTAATCCGCGATTTTTCCGCCGTCTACTCTACACGGATGTTATATTGTAAGCTTCCCCCAAAAGAGGACCAGCGAAAAGTAGAGCTTTCTGGCATTCTAGGGGTCAGGAGGTTCTAATGAAGAAGTCACGATTTACCGAGACGCAGATAGTCTCGATCCTCAGCGAGGCTGACGCTGGGCTGAAGGTCCAGGAGGTCTGCCGCAAGCATGGCATCAGTCCTGCGACCTACTACAAGTGGAAGTCGAAGTACGGTGGCCTGTCGGCCTCGGAGTTGAAGCGGATCAAGGAGCTTGAGGCTGAGAACGCGAAGCTGAAGCGGATGCACGCCGAATTGAGCTTGGAGAACGATGCGTTGAAGAATCTGATCGAAAAAAACTCTGAGGCCGTCGGAGCGCAGGGAAGCCGTGGGATATCTGGTGGCCGAACAGCGTTTATCTGTTCGCCGTGCTTGCGCTGCGGTTGGTCTGTCGCGTTCGGCCTGGTATCGCAAGCCCCAGAATCGCCTCCTGCGCGACCGCGAGGTCATCGACGCATTGCAGGCCTTGGTGGAGCGGCACGGTCGTTGGGGATTCTGGAAATGCCGGGACCGCCTTCGCCTGGACGGTCGGCCGTGGAATCACAAGCGAATCTACCGCGTGTACAAAGAGCTGGGCTTGAACCAGCGGCGACGGACGGAGAAGCGGATTACCGACCGGCCAGCCCAGCCGCTGCAGGTGCCGGCGGAGCCGAACGTGGTCTGGTCGATCGATTTTATGCACGACACGCTGTACGTGGGCCGCCGCTTTCGGACCTTGAACGTGCTGGACGAGGGAGTACGCGAGATTCTGGCTATCGAGGTGGACACTTCCCTGCCCGGGGAGCGCGTGGTGAGGGTGATGGAGCAATTGAAGGCTTGGCGAGGTCTCCCCCCAGGCGATCCGCTGTGATAACGGTCCGGAACTGCTGAGTGAGGCCTTCGTGGGGTGGTGCAAGGGCAACGGCGTGGAGATACGCTACATACAGCCAGGGAAGCCTAACCAAAACGCTTTCATTGAGCGCTTCAACCGCACTTTCCGGGAAGAGGTGCTGAGTGCCTATCTGTTTGAGGACCTGGATCAGGTCCGTGAAATCGTATGGCAGTGGATGATCGAGTATAACGAACAACGTCCCCACGACGCCCTGGGCAAGGTGCCGCCGGCGGTCTTCAGGGACAGGATCGAAGCTGAAAACTCTACTTTTGAACTGTCCTCTTGACGGGGAAGCTTACGGGCGAAGGACGTCACCATGGGTAGTGTGGCGACTGGAAACGAGCCCGAAAGAGGGAGGTCTCACCCCGCCGAAGGACCAAATATGAAGAATGTGTCAGGCTCCACGAGCTCCGAAAGGCGATGAACCCGAACGGGGGAGCCATTCTTCGGACGCGTCGCGGAATGATCTGCCGCTGAGGTCAATCTGCAGTAACTGCCGTTTTCAAAGAACTATGGGTTGATACTTTATCTGACTACGGTCTGATTATCTTCATGAACCGCCTAGTGCGGACCCGCATGATAGGTGGTGTGGGGGTCGGGGGAGAAAAACCCCCGGCTACCCGATTATGTCTTTTTACATGATTGTTTTGTTTATTCCTCTGCCATAGCAAGTTTAGCAGCAAGTGCCGCAAAAATAACTGCAAATGCTCTTTGCAACCAAGTCGTAAGTGTTGGAGAATTTACGATATATATTCGCACATAATTTGCCGATATACCGTAAAGAATGAAAATGGCTAAAGTCATTGCCATAAATACCGCACTAAGAATTAACATTTGGAACAGAGGTGATGTTGAAGCAGTTGAGACAAATTGTGGTAAGAAGGCCAAAAAGAATATTGATAGTTTGGGATTGAGAATGTTGATTAGAAATCCTTTTACGGCAATTTGGCGTAGATTTTTAGCTGAGTCCTGCTGATTAATTTGCAATGCTCCTGTTTCACGCCACATAGACCATGCGAGATACAGTAGATAAATAACACCGGCATATTTAACCAGTTGGAAAGCGAGAGCGCTCATGTGAAGAATAGCAGAAAGCCCAAGAATGCTTGCTGTTAAGTGTGGGATAATACCGATAGTACAGCCAAACGCGGCAGCGATACTTGCTTGCCAACCTTTAAAAAGACCCGTTGAGACTGTATAGATTACACCCGTTCCAGGTATTAAAACCACCACCAGCGAAGTAAGTAAAAACTCTGTGCTAAACATTACCTTGTTCCTAAATTTGGTGACATAACAATAAATTGACTGACCCGCATGATATGTTTGCTTCTTCATTTTGTTCTTGTGGCGCTTTAAATCATTGTCTGCGCTCCTCATGGGGAGCCAGTTTCCCAGCCTTGTGGGCCGGCAATTTTCCATCCTTGAGCAACTTGTAAACCGTCGACCTGCCCATCTTTAAATATTCCGCCGTCTCAGCGACTATAAGCCATTTTGATTGCATCAATACATCCTTGGCACCTGTTCAGTAAAGAAGGGTCTCAAAATAATATCGAATAATATCAAATAATTTATCAAAACCGATTTCATTTCGTCAAGTGAAATTTGGGCGGACCTGGGAATTGGTTTCCGACACTTTCAGGCGGGCTCCGGTAGATATCACAGCGACAGGGCTCTCCGCCTGTCCCGCGGACTTCGATCCGCGGGCGGAAGGAGCGCCCCCCGGCATAAACCGGATTGTCGCGACATGACCGGAGAATCGAATGGATCTGTTTGCCACCGACCGTGACCGGCTGGCGTTCCTGCTGGAAACCGACGCCGCCCTGGATCTGGACTTCGAGGCCCTCGAAGCCCGGGCCGGGGAGCTCGTCACCGAGGAGCTGCCGCCGGACAAGCGGCCGAAATACAT
>JAFDED010000104.1 GCA_019310535.1 Deltaproteobacteria bacterium | reverse complement strand
AGTGTCTCAGAAGCAAACGGGTAAAGATGTAGTGCCCATAAATTTACGCTCTGCCGGTTAACTGCTTGTAATAATAGAATTTTATTTTTTGCTATGGTAAACTTTGGTTAGGATGAGGTAGAATTTCCTAGAAATGGGTTGAAGTAACCAAATTTAACATATGGAAACCACAATTGAATTCTCACCATAACCTCGCGAATGCCCATAGTCGGACGTCCGGGGTGGAGCTTCATGGCCTTCAGATAGATTTCCGGGTCGATGTTGAGATTGCGCATCTGGATGAGATGGATCCTGGATTCCGACATGACGCGCTTGATTGCCTCCAATTCCTCTTCCTGGTCAGTAAGTCCGGGAAAGGTGAGGAGATTAAGGGAGAGGAATCGGCCGGTATCGGAGACGGTGCGTATGCTTTCCATCACATCGCTGAAGGTATAATTCAGCGGCCGATAATAACGGAGGTAATAGGGCTCTCGGAAGCTGTTAAGGCTTATCCTGACGCTGTCAAGGCCGGCGTCGCACAAGCGTCGCACCACGCCTGGAAGGCTGCCGTTGGTGTTAAGGTTAATAGTACCTCGCGAGGTTTGTTTCCGAATGAGGTGTATAGCCTTCTCCAGAACCATTCCCTGAAGCAGAGGCTCCCCTTCGCATCCCTGTCCGAAGCTGATCATCCCTTCGGGGGCTGATTCAAGGTGGGGGACAGCCACATCAGCGATCTCGCCGGGCTCAGGTACAAATTTTATCCTCTCCTGGGTCGCCGGGACGATCCCGTCGGGTTGGTATGAGATGCATCCGATGCATCGCGAATTGCAAGACGGCGAGGTAGGTATAGGTGCCTCCCATCTCCCCAGCATAAGATTTCTGGCAGCAGGGCAACAGTTTATCAACGCGCAATTCGCCAGGTGGTGCAACAAGCGGTTATTGACGCTACGTGAGGTTGCTTGCTTGGTTCTTTTCTGTATAATTGCTTGGTCAAACTGATTCAAGTCCTGTCGTTGGAGGGGATCGACGCGGAAGGCCGCGGCCAAAAAGCCGCGGTCTTTCCAACCAACTGCTGTGTATGAGAAAAGGGGGAGCACAGAAGCTTCGGCCATCTTATGAAAAGCAGCGGTAATGGTTTGTGTGTAGGCGGGGGCAAGGAATGCTGCCACAGCCCTGGGAGTGACACCGGGGTTCCAGGGGTCCTTTTCCAGCGGCAAAAAGCGTTTTTTAATGGGATCGAAACCTACAGGAAGACGGCCCGGCATGAGGAATAGCTCGCTTCCCGGGGGCAATGGAATCAGATCATGTTCTGAGAGCCGGACAAAAGATTTTCCGCTGGACCCGGCCATCTCGAGTTCGGGATACTCGAGGATCTGGCCTTTATCGTCTGCATAGATCAGATAAGGCGCTGACACGTCTATTCACTCTCCATTAACTGTGATCAAAGCCCCTGTGGCTTACTGGCAAAAGCGGTGGGATATTGAAAGAGTCTCTCGGGAAATTTGGCCCTGTATATTATCTCATCAAGCCTTGTGAGCGGGCAAAATGCAGCCGTTCTCCGGGTTTCATGACCGCCAGTTCCACCCCGGGAGCCCGTCTGGTGAGCTCTTGCTTGAGTTCCTGGGGCTCGTTGCCGCGAAAGTGCATGGGTATGACCGCCTTTACATTAAGCCAGCTTGCAGCAACTGCAGCCTCGTGCGGGTACAGCTCAGTGAGCGACTGTCCGTGCACATCCACCCCGCCGATTCCCAGGATAGCGAGATCGGGCTGGTAAAACTCTCCAAAAAAACGGTAGTGCATTCCCAGAGCATTGTCCCCGCTGAAAAAGATCTTTCCGTCCGGTTCAAAATCAACAATGAAGCTGAGCGGAACCCCTGTAAGCCAATAACCCTCGAACTCTGACATGGAGATATGGGAGGCTTCGAGCGCCTTTATATTGATATCTCGGATACGGAATTGGACGCCTGGGATCATTCTGAACACACGTTCCGAGGGGATACCTGCCCTGATAATTTTTATGCCTACATCTGGAGGGGAGAAAAGGACGGCATCGCTCATTTTCATCAATTCCAGTGCTTGAGCCGAGTGGTCCTGTGCAGCATGGGTTACCATGACAACGTGGGTGTCGGATAAATCTTTCACAGCGGCAACACAGGGTGAAACACCTCTTGATTCATCCCCCTCGAGAAAAGGGTCCATCACGATCCGCGTTCCGTTTTCCGTTATGAAGCGAAACGTTACCCACCCCAAGTATTCGATCTCCACAGACATGAATGCACCCCCTGTCAGCTAATTATTATATTCACTCTCATCCAGTGTTTTATAGTATCATATCATTTAAACGCAGACTTGTCTATTAAAAATCCTTTCTTAGAGCAGGATAATTGGCGCATAATTTGATGCTCATGGGCACTCAGGATTGAGTTTTAAGTCTAGCGGGATGATTTGCTTAAAAACAACGCGGGAATTAAACGTTGCCTAAAACAACCCCGGATTTTCCTCAGGCGGCCAGGTAAGTGTTTCAATATGAAGGACTGTTTTAGGCGAAATGGGACTGAACATGGTGGAGGATATCTTTCCTTGGAGAAGAACTGTTTCAACGTATGTAAAACTGCATTTTGCTATCACCCAGTTCGATCTGATCACCGTCATTAAGCTGAACCTGGCTCGTCACTGATTTACCATTGACCTTGGGTTTGGAAATCCCTTCAGAATAGGATAGAAAATAACCTTGTGGTCTACGATTAATTAATGCGGCGGTCTTGCCGACGAATAATCCACCCACCCGTATATCAGCATCACTACTTTTCCCCAAAATGGTCAATCTTTTTGTTAGGTCTAGCTCCCGCGGGGCGCTATGTCCCGTGATAACGGCTATTACGCCGATTTTTTCCTGAGGCCTTGGCTTAGACGGTGGCGCCAAGGGAGCACTTGCTGGAGCTGGTTTTGACGGTACGACTTGTTCAGGTGCCGCTTGGGAAAGCAACTCCCGCTGTTTGCGGGTATCCAAAATTATTGTCTCGCCCGTAGCAGACATGTCGGACGAGGTAATGGGCGCTTTTTTCTCTGGGAACGAATCGTCTTTGAAGATCAGCGTATGCTTGCCTATGATAATTTGGTCGTTGTTTTTTAAACTCGTCTTGGAAGTCTTTGCGCCGTTAACAAAGGTTCCATTGAGGCTGTTGAGGTCATAAAGGATATAGGCATCTCCCTCGTGGATAAGTTTAGCGTGTTTGCCGGATACCGCCATGTTATCAATGGTGATATCGTTCTCTTCACTTCTGCCGATCGTCACAGCTTCCGTTTCGATGGGGATCTCCTTGATGACGGCCTCATTAAACTTTAATATTAATTTCACCATCTCCTATTCCCCCTTCGCCTAAAGATACATCCTTGCTCCAAAATTTAGTTATATTTTTACTCTGCAATAATCTTTCACCGCCTATTTCCGGCTCAAAAACACTTAAAAAACCTGGAAGACCAACGCTTCTTTGTTACACCTTTAAAGTTGACGATCAATACCGTAATATTATCACGCCCGCCCCTTTCATTGGCCAAATCCACCAACTTGGTGCAGGTGCGTTCCGTGTCTTTCCCTTCCTGAAGATAAACTTGAAGGATGTCTTCATCACTCAGCATATCGGTCAGGCCGTCTGAGCACAACAGGAGGGAGTCATTTTCCAACACAGCAAATTCATCTACACTCACCTCCACAGTTTCATTGGCTCCCAGTGCTCTTGTAACTATGTTCTTCAGTTCCGATTGAGAAGCCTCCTCTGGCGTCAGAATTCCTCTTTGGATCTGTTCTTGCACGAAAGAATGATCCTCAGAAATCTGCTCGATGGATGTGTCTCTAAGCAAATATATCCGGCTGTCTCCCACATGGGCGGTTACTATCCGACCGCTTAATACGAGCAAACCGGCCAGTGTGGAACTCATCCCTTTGCATTCAGGCCGCTCATTGGCGACCTGATAAATGGCCTGGTTAGCCAGCTTTATGCTACTGGCCAGTTGATTTGCCTCCAGAGAAAGATTATCGTCATATTCTCCAATAAGCGCAGAAATTCCAAATTTTTTAACATCGCGAGTTCCCTGGAGAACGGAGTCCGCTGCTAACTTGCTGGCGATTTCGCCGGAACGATGGCCTCCCAAACCGTCCAGTACAACAAAAAGGCCCAAAGACTCATCGACACAATAATTATCTTCGTTGTTTTTGCGTTTACGTCCCACATCGGTCTTCACGCTAAAACGCAATTTCAAATCCAGCTCTCCTGAAATCACCAACTCTAAGTAATCAGCCTATGATGAAGATTGCAATCTAACAGCTCTCATCTGGTCGATCTTTTGAATGATAGCTTTACAATGCTTTCCCAGTTCACCGGCTTTTTGATAACGTTTCTCCAGGTTCTTTTCCAAAGCCTTATCAATGATCTTGACGAAAACATCCGGGATACGCTCATTTTTAAGCTTCGGATTAGAGTGTCTCTCGTTCGCTATTTGGTACATCAGTGTGGCAATACTTTCTCCTTGAAATGGTTTTTCGCCTGTTAGCAGTTCATAAAAAAACACACCCAGAGAAAAAATGTCAGATCTTCCATCGACCTTCTTTCCCGCCACCTGTTCCGGGGACATATAGCTTGGTGTACCCAGGATAATGCCGGTTTGCGTTTTGGATGCTGAGGTGATACGAGCGATTCCAAAGTCGGTCACCTTGATATCCCCATTTTTCAACAGCATGATATTGGCGGGCTTGATGTCCCGGTGTATGATATTGTGTTGGTGAGCATATTCCAGGGCATCGCAAACGTGGGCGATAATTTCTACCACCCGCCGTAATGGCAGCAACTTCTCTTTTTTAGTATAGGGTTCGAGATTTTCGCCCTCTAAAAATTCCATCGCGATCCAGGACAGGTCATAATCCTCACCCGTATCGTAAATAGTTATGATGTTGGGGTGGTTGAGCCGCCCGGCCGCCTTGGCCTCGGCAAAGAACCTCTCTTTCATCTCCTCCACTTGATCAGGCTCGAAGTCCTGGTCGAATCGAATGGTTTTAATGGCAACGATTCTGCCTATTTTTGGATCCATCCCCTTATACACAACGCCCATTGCTCCCTTGCCGAGTTCTTCAACCACCTCGTATCGGCCCAGGGTCGGCTTATCGGCTGAATCTGTCATGACCGTTTGATCGGCAGGAACTCCTGTTTTTCCTCCAGGAGCAAGGATTATGGCCTTGCCCGCCACTTTCAACCGTTCAATGCGTGCCTGAATATCTTTGAAGTAATTATCATGGGCTAAAATATATTCATAGACCGCCTGAGCCTTATTGAATTGCCTTTTTCGTTCATAATTCAGCGCGAGATTATACAAAAGATTCTTCATGGGGGCGTCCACAGGGCATTTTCGAAACTTCTCGAAAGCCATGTCCAACATTCCCTGCCCTTGAAAGCTAAGCCCCAGCATTTTATTGGTCTCCGCGCTCTCTGCCTCAACCTTTTCTTTCACGTGCTCGGAGACAAAGAAATGTCGGGTTGTAATAATAGTATAACTGAGGATCAAAAGCAGGGAAGGGTAGACGATTTTTAACCAGATGCCTTGCGCCACAAATAAAATCGCTGCTCCCGTAATAAATGATACCAGTATGACGAGGGAAAGGATAGCTCCCCACTTGACTCCCAGCTTAGGCAGTGCCACGGAAGAGAAAATTCCGAAGAAAATCAGGAATCCCAGCTCAACAATACCCATCCATGATGGACGCCATATGTAATTTTGGTGAAGCAAGTTTTGGACCACGTTGGCCTCGTACTCAACGCGCGGAAAGTTTGTAGAGGCAGGTGTAGCCAGGGCATGGTAAATACCTGAAGCAGTTGGTCCGATAATCACAATCTTGTTTTTAAATTTAGACATATCGATCTTTTCTGTAATTACATCGTAGAAAGAAAAATAAGGGAAAGTCCGGTTTGGGCCGTTGTATGAAATGAGCATTTTCATATCGCTGTCAGTAGGGATGAATGTTTTGCCCAGCCGGATGCCCTTGCCGAACATGACGCGAATTTCATCCATTTCCAGCCCGGTATACTGTCGAGCGATCTGGACCGAAAGGGGGGGGTAGTAATCCTTCAGATACCCCATCACCAGTCTTTCTGACCGTGTAGTGCCGTCTGGATCGATATTGATGTTGATATGACCAATGCCGCGGGCGGCCTGACTGAATTCAGGAATAGGGGTGGTAAGGTCTTTGGTTGGAGGTAAGTTCGTGAAGCTCAGATGTTCCGTGTTTCCAATGGATAAATAAGCCTGATTCACTATGTAATCGGGGATGATGTTTACCTCTTCTTCAGAGTTGCCTTGAAGCTTACGACCGATTGTAAAATACATGGGTAAAATGACGTTATGGGCTTTTTGAATGGCCTGAGCCAATTCAGCATCGCTGTTCATCTCTTCGATGATATTCGTGAGACTTTGGTGGAAATCCCGGTTTTCTGCCCTTTTGATCTTGTTCAATCCGAGTTCTTCATATCGTTTCTTGAGATCTTTGGCAACGGTGAGTCCGGTATTTCTTTCGGGTTCGCTAAAAATAACGGACAGAGCAATTATTTTGGCCCCAGCCTTGCTCAGTTTTTCGATGATCTCGGCGAATTTCCGCCTTGACCAAGGCCATCTTCCGATTTTGGTGATACTGTCGTCGTCGATGACTACGAGGGAGATTTCTTGGGCGGGATTGGGGTCCTGCCGCAGTCCGGCGCGTATGTCGTATGCCTTCAGTTCAATCGTCTCTAAAAAATCGAATTGGGTAGTCAGCAATATGCCAAGTATAATGGTCAGCAAAAGACCAATCATAAAATCAGAAAGCCGCCCAGTTATCATTTTCATAGTTAAAATACACGAGATGCAGGATTCAAAAGAAAATCCCTTCATCCATTAACGGAAAATCCATTGGAAAATGTCCAATAGTCCAATAATCAAACACATTATTTATTATTAATTTAACAAAATTTATCATATCACTTGGGACATGTCAATTAAAAACTCCCAATCAAAATTTGCAAATAATTTATGTAAGTCACTTTTATCTTGCTTTAAGATTATTGGGCAATAATGATAGGTTATTTATTTATCCATTTTCTTGACATTTCCAATGAAATCTATTATTAATCACTTAGAAACTGTATCCACCATTGGAATGGATGTGGGGGGATTCGGGAAAGATGCTAGAAGTAAAGAAGCGTTGCCCCTTGTTGAAGATTAATGGCCAAAATCCCCAGCGACGACTGATCAGACAAGCTGTTGAGGTGCTTCAAGCTGGCGGGCTTATCGGCTATCCGACTGACACTATTTATGGAATAGGATGCGACCTTTTTAATAAAAACGCAATAGAGCGCATTTACAAAATAAAGAAATTCCAAAAAAACAAACCCCTCAGTTTCATCTGTTCCGATCTTAAAGATATCAGCACCTACGCCCACATTTCCGATTATGCGTATAAAACAATGAAGCGCTTGTTGCCAGGGCCTTATACATTCATTTTACGGGCCTCTCGATTAGTTCCAAAAATTATGTTGACGCCGCGGAATACCGTTGGGATTCGGGTGCCCGATAATGCAATCTGTTTGGCCATCATTCGTGAAATAGGCCATCCCATTATCAGCACGAGCGTCTATAAGGAGAACGAAGAACTTTTCAATAATCCCGAAGACATATGGGAGCGACATAGTCATCAATTGGACTTGGTTATCGATGGCGGGGTGATTGTAGCGGAGCATTCCAGTATCATCGACCTGTCCAATGATTACCCGGAGGTAATACGCAAGGGAAAAGGTGATGTCAGCCAATTCTTATAAGGCTGGCCCAGGGTGCCCGGCAACATCCGTTTGCATTGCGGAGTAAGGAGGGGTTCGGTGCAAGCAGATCATGAACGCAAAGCTGATCGCCCGATTGTGACGCTCACCACTGACTTTGGCATGGCAGATGGATACGTGGCAGCCATGAAAGGTGTTATTTTATCAATCAACCCGAATTGCACTATTATTGATATATCCCATGAAATTTCCCATCATGATATCCTTGAAGCTCGCTATGTATTAGAAAGGACGTACTCCTTTTTTCCTGCAAAGAGCATTCATGTTGCGGTAGTTGATCCTGGAGTGGGCGGGCCCCGAAAGCCCATTTTGATCGTGACTGATCGCTATTTTTTTGTAGGTCCGGATAATGGAATTTTTTGTTTCGTTCCTTGCCACGATACTATCCAAAAGGTGGTTGCGCTTACCAATAAGGATTATTTCCTTCAATCGGTTAGCGATACTTTTCATGGACGGGATATTTTTGCCTCCTGCACGGCTTATCTCACCCTGGGTATACCGCCCGAAAGATTAGGGCCTGAGATCGAACAGATTGTTATGTTGGAGGAAAATGAGCCGGGAGTGCGTGAAAATCAGATTACCGGAAAGATCATTTATATTGATCGGTTCGGCAATCTTATCACCAACATCCGGCGAAAACACCTGGAAGCCATCACGCAAAAAGGTTCCTATGAGATCCTTGCCGGCAAAAAACGGTTACGACGCGTGGAGAATTCATATTCGGCAGTTCCCAAGGGTGAGGTCCTGGCCATTTTCGGAAGCTCCGGCGCTCTGGAAATAGCGGCCAACCAGGACAACGCTGCTCAAAAACTGGATATGAAACGCGGCAGCCCTCTCATTGTGATAAGCACGGGCTAAGAGAATTTTCTAAACAACACGCATGGTGGGTTTTTTGTTCTATTTTGCTTCCGATAATATATATTATGTAAACTAATCTCTCCTGTTTAAACTGGCACATCTTCCCCTTCCAACTTTTTACAAATTGAGATGCGACAGCACAGGACACTAAATTTCAGGTTTTATCGATTTTTCTTTTTTTCTTTTATATGGCAGGGTTTTTAATGCGGAGTAACCAAATCCACCCGGAAAATACCCGAATCAATTAATCCCTCTAACCGGAATTAATTCTGTTTTTCAAATCTTTTCCCACCTTGAAAAAAGGTAGTTTCTTAGAATTAACTGCTATTTTATCACCTGTCTTCGGATTTCGCCCGGTGTATGGCTGATAATGCTTTACCACGAAACTTCCAAACCCACGGATCTCGATTCGATCGGAATTCACGAGAGCATCTGCCATTGAGTCGAAAATGGTATTGACGACCAACTCAGCTTTTCGCTGAGTATATCCCATGTGCTCACTGAACACCGCGATTAATTCTGATTTGTTCATTTTGCCACCTTTTGCCACCTTTTTGAAATTAAAGAAGTTATTTCAATCTATTATGATGTCAACCATAACGTTATTTTAACCTCAAGTCAAGAGGTTTTTTCCACCCAAAAATAGACATTGAACCTGGCACAGCCTCTTTTTCATCCCTTTTGAGGGTTTTTAACTCCTGGGGATAGATATTTTATTCCAGTTGTACCTTGTTACATGTTTAATGACACCGAATCGCCTTTCAAAAGCAACCAAAAGCCGTGGTCAGTGCGCACCACTCCCTCCGGCCCCCTGGGTCCTTTTGTTTTCGCCTGCTCCATGTATTAGCTTCATTCCAGCAACAGCTCATACGTTAGGAATTAATTTGGGGATATCACCCGGCTGAGATGGTGAATTCCCGCCACGGGCTCCAGGGACCATCGGGCTCCTGGCGGATGCGGAATCGAAAAGGATTATAATTCGGCAGCATTTCCCAAGTGGAAAGGGGGATGGGACCGAACTTTTTCCGGTTACCCCTCACCCCGAAACGGCCGGAAAGTAATTTATCGCCTGAGCCTACCCGGTACTCGATTGTATAGTCAGCGGCCTCACTTCCCACCCACTCCAGCACTATCCGCGTTTCACCGGGCGAGAAGCGCAGGGTATCACCGCTGTGCGGGAGAAGTATGATGGGCGCCAAATCAGGGGAGCCGGCTCTTGACGTAAGCTTACCCTGAGGGCCTCTCTGGAGATCCGATGCGAGGCTCTGGTTCAGCAGGATCTGCCGTGCTAAAACCTGCTTCATAATCTCCGCCTGTCGGCTCTCAGAGAGGATCAGGTTATGCCTTTCGTCGGGGTCCCGCTCCAGGTCGTACAGCTCAAACCCCACCTTCGATCCTTTGCGGGTGGAAATGAGCTTCCAGGAGCCCATGACGATGCTCGTGAGATGGTCCGAATTCTCCCCCTCGGGGCACTGGTAGCCGCATGTGGTCGTCTCCTGAAAGAGAGGCCGCACTACGGTCTTCTCTCCCCGAATCAAGGGCATCAATGTGCGCCCCTGCAGGCCGGCAGGGGGCTTGATATCCAGAAAGTCCAGTATGGTGGGCATTATGTCCACCTGGCTGACCGGCTGGTCGATAACGCCACGGTATCGCCCGCCAGGGAACCGCATGATCAGGGGGATATTTGTGAGCTCGCCGTGGAGAGTCCCCGCTAGCGAAGTTGAAGCGTGCCCCACGAAACCGCGCTCCAGAACCTCCTCCCCGTGGTCTGCGGTGATGATCAGAATCGCCCTGTCCAGCAGTTCAAGCTTCCGCATGTAATCCAGAGTTTTCCCAAGCAGATGATCTTGGTACGCCAATTCGGCATCGTAGAGGTCTTCCACCGCCTTGCGCTCGCCGGGTGTAACCTCCATTTCATGTTCTGATTTCCGGTAAACCGGCAATGTATTGACTTTTCGGACAAATTCCGTCTCAGCTTCACCCTCGCGATAAAAGCGACTCCGCCAGGGTTCCGGGGGGCGGTAAGGCAGGTGGGAGATGGCATAATGGTACCAGAGGAAAAAAGGCTCCTGAGGGCGGGCTGCAAGCCAGAGCCTTAAGGCCGCGTCGTCCGCTTCGTCAGGGGCGACGCCGAGGTCCGTGGGCGTTGGCGAGAATCCCAGGTAGGCATAGTTGGGGATGGAGAGCAAATAGGAGAGCCCCGGCGACTGGTAGCCCCTCCGGGCCAGCGCACGGGGCAGCGTGGTGAGCCCATGGGGGACGCTTTTGCCCCGCTCCCTCACACCGTGGGCCGTGGGGTACAGGCCGGTGAGGATGGATACCAGACCCGGAGATGTCCACGCCGAGGTGCTGTACGCACGCATGAACAGGGCACCCTCGCGCGCCAGGCGATCCAGATGTGGAGTGGTATCCCGCCCGTATCCATAGGCGCCCACGTGACGCACATTAATGCTGTCCAGCGTCAGGAGCACTACCGAATAGGCCGGGGGCCGCAGACGCTCCCTCAGGTGAGCACAGCCAGCTGCCAGCACGACGGTAATTATTGGCCAACACCAGATCAGATTCCAGTATATGCCGCCTTTTTTAGCCACCTCGATGATACTTCCCCTCAATTCAGGGTTCATCTTTTATTTTGAACTTTTGGCAGGATAACAGAATGAACCGGATTTTTTGAACCATATATAATATATCCTCCACATCCCATTATCCTGTCTGAAATCTTTCCTTTCTCTTTTCGTCCGGGCTAGTGCATGTTGTTGACGAAAGAGCGGTTGATGGCGTTGAGATAAGCGCGGGCGCTGGCATCTATGACATCCGGGCTGGCGCCCCGTCCAGTGATGGTCTTTCCGTTATGCTCCACCCGAACCATGGCCTCACCGATAGCGTCTTTCCCCTTGGTCACCGCCCGGAGATCAAATTCCAGCAGGGTGCACTTAAAGCCCGTGATGCGGTCTATGCAATTGAAGGTTGCATCAACGGGGCCGTTGCCCGAGGCCGAATCCGTCAGGGTTTCCCCGTTCTTCTGGAGGGTCACCGCTGAAATGGGCGTCACACCGCTCCCGCTGATCACCTGGAGCTTTACGAAACGATAGACCTCGGGGGCTTTGGATATTTCGATGTCAACAATGGACTCCAAGTCGTCGTCGGATATCTCCTTTTTCCTGTCGGCCACATCAAGAAAGCGGGTGAAGACCTTTTCGAACAGCGGTTCCGCCAGGTGGTATCCCTTCTGCTCCAGGTGGTGGCGCACCGCGTGTCGTCCCGAACGCGCGGTCAGGACGAAGGCGTGCTCTTTAATCCCCACGTCTTCCGGCCGCATAATCTCATAGGTCGCCCGGTCCTTGAGTATCCCGTCCTGGTGGATGCCCGAGGAATGGGCGAAGGCGTTGGAGCCAACGATAGCCTTATTGGGTTGAACGGGGATGTTCATCAGCCGGCTGATCATACGGCTGGTCTTGAAAATCTCCTTTGTTTGTATTCTTGTGGTGGCATCGAATATGTCCCTGCGCGTCCTGAGCGCCATGACGATCTCTTCCATGGCCGTGTTGCCGGCCCGCTCACCGATGCCGTTGACGGTGACCTCCACCTGCCGGGCGCCGTTTTGAATGGCGGCAAGAGTATTGGCCGTGCCCAGCCCCAGGTCGTTGTGGCAGTGAACGCTGAGTATGACTTTGTCAATGTTGGGCACAGTGCTGCGGATGCGGCGGATCATATCCCCGAACTGATCCGGGAAGGCGTATCCCACGGTGTCGGGAATGTTGACCACCGCGGCGCCGGCCTCAATCACCGCCTCGATGACCCGGCACATGTATTCAAAGTCGCTGCGCGACGCGTCCTCCGTAGAGTACTCCACGTCCGGGCACAGATTGCGGGAGTAGCGGACCGCCTCAACGGCCATCTCGATCCCCTTTTCTCGATCCATGCGCAGCTTGCTCTGCAGATGGATGTCCGAGGAGCCGAGGAAAACGTGAATCCTGGGGCGTTCGGCAAACTGGACCGCATCCCACACATCGTCGATGTCCTGCTTGATGATGCGGGCTAGGCCGGCGACAGTGCATCCCCTGACCTCTTTGGCAATCTGGGCCACGGCGGCCTTGTCGCCCGGAGACGAGGCCGGGAAGCCCGCCTCAATAATGTCCACTCCCAGACGGGCGAGCTGGTGGGCGATCTCCAGCTTCTGCTGGGGGTTGAGCTTGGCCCCGGGAACCTGCTCACCGTCCCGGAGTGTGGTGTCGAATATCATAATATTTGTTGGCATGGCATGTCTCTCCTTCTTGAATTGAGATGTGTCGGTTTGCAATAGATCATCCTCGCCCCCGGGGGGAAGATCGCTTTCCAGCCCCATGTGTCTCACCTCCTTGCAATAGAGTTGTGCGATTGGACATACTCGAATGTATCATTTTGTCGCGGCGCATAAAAAAAGCCACGAGCACCCTTGACCCGCGGCCGTCTGAACAATAAATAAAGAAGGAATAAGACTTGTCAGGCGTACGCAGATCGAGCCTTTAACCCTAGTAGGGCGAGGATAAGGCTCAGATTCAGCATCCTGACGTCCATCTCTTCCTAATCTCTTTCCTTTTCCTTTTTGATTTTATTTTACTTTACAGAAATGCACATCCCTCTGTCAAGAGTTTTTTTGACAGAGCCATTTGCGCTGTGAGTGATTTTTGTATCGGTGTAGGGTTGATAAGCTGTCAATCAAAGATGTTTTAACGGCGTAAACACTCCCATTGGGCAATTTTGACCATCAAGACC
>JAFDED010000103.1 GCA_019310535.1 Deltaproteobacteria bacterium | reverse complement strand
ATCAATCGGTGGTACATAAAAACACGATCAGGATCAGGATTCTTCTTTTTGATCTCACGAATGAAGACACAGGTGAGGATACCACATGATGAACCTCACGGCAAGCATAATCTTAATCATGGGGCACTACATAGACTATTTCAGATACAGCTCTTAATTATTTCAATGACTTATAAACAGCAAAGGGTCAAAATCATCGTATTTTGACTGATTATCACAAAAAATTTGATAAACTTGGGTTAGGATAAAGGAGGTACAAAAAATGGCAATCAAGCGACTAATGGTGGAGACGGTTGCAGACCCGAGGCACGGCAGCATCTTTTTGGAAGGAGAGCACCGCGATGAGCTTCCGATAGATAGGGTCTATATCGACCCGCATACGGGAATGGTTTTCGATGGCGGTAATGGACACAGGCTGGCAGATCTCAGGGGGAACGAGATCGAGCCGCCAAAAACAACCTGGTACTTCAATGACATCTAATCACCTTCGGATACTTGAAATCAAAGAAGTTCTCGTCATGCCTGGCTTGGGGCATTTCCAGCTCTACGAGGATACCTCCAGAGAGAGGGAAAGCTGGGATCGATACCTCTGGAGAGGAAGGTCTCCAACCGGGCACACGGTAATCGCCAAATATGACAGCGCGCATCTTTTTTTGCCCATGAGAATATTTGTTGAACCGGATATCGACACATGCCACAAGCTTGCTGACGGGAGTATCTGCTATCTGAAGGATTTTGAATGGAGCCCGAACTGGACTGCTGCAACGGCGATTCTGACCGCGTTTCGATTCCTGGATGAGTACGGAAAGGGGCTGTTATGAGCACAGAGAGAGATCTTATCTACGTAATTGTCATTCAGGGGCTGCACCCGCTGAGCATGAAAATGATCAGGTGGCTGCACGGATTAACTGCATAACCATTTAATTTATATTACTTTTTAATGATTATTCATAATAGCTCTAATTTCTATTTTCTGAGTAACCCCCGGGAGAAATTTGGTCATCACACAACGATCAGTGATGTCAATTCAAAAGGGAAGATGGGATTGTCTCTCCTTTCATCTCTATCAAAGAAGCAACCGGCCATGCTCGGTTACTTTCTCTCCATCAAAGTAAACTGTCACGCTGCCCATGATCCCATCCAGATGACAGGGGGCCTTCACCTTTCCCCCGATTCCTTCCACTAAACGCCCCCCGAAGGCGTAGTTATTGCCGAGGGCCACGTGGGCGGTGCCGCGGATTTTCTTGTCCTGGTTCTTGTTCCCGGATATTGCGCCGAATTGATTGGTACCGAAACCGAACTCAGCAAAATTATCGGCACTGTTCCCCAATCGTTCCACCAGTCCCTGCAGTGCGCGGGCCTGATCGCCTCCCTCAAATTTTACCGCTTTCCCGCCTTCAATATGAATGGTCACGGGATGAGTGATCCTGCCGACGTAGCTCATGCTGATGTCGATCACCATCTTGCCTTCCGCAGTGCCCTCAACAGGGGCGAGCATCACCTCTCCCGTCGGGAATGAGGTATGGTTATACGTCTCCTCAGCAATACCATAACTGGGAAGAGGCAGCCTCCCTTTGATGCTTCCCCGAATGTCGGTTCCTCCGGGGGAGGTAATTCTCACTTCACTTGCCTTCGTAAGCGCGTCAGCGTATTTGCGGGTAACATCCCGCATTTTCTGGAATTCCTTCTCATCAAAGTAGACCTCCACAATCCCATGCATGAAGGTCTCGAGTGAAGCCCCTGGGACGGAGAGGTGCCTGCCGCCCGATTGGATACAGTCAATCATGGCGTCCGAAAAACTCAACGTTTCAGAGGAAGCGGTAATGGCGACATCGGCCGCTTTCATCAACGCACGGATAGTCTCCGGAGGTTCTTCGCCGGCCACCTTGGGAGGGCGCATCACGGCTGTAACCACCTCTGCACCCTGGGCAAAGGCCGCAGTGGCAAAGGCCATTGGAATTTCCTTCTGCACTGTAGTTGAAGTAATGACCGCCACCTGGTCGCCCTTTTTGATGTTGTGTTCAGCATGCCATTTGGCCGCCCGCATCAGTTCCATGATTCGAATCTCTTGCGCCATGTTTATCCGCTCCTATTAGGAAATGGATAGTCTTTGTCCTCAAAATAAATAAGGTATCCCCTTAAAATTTGCACCCCAGGAGACTTGGTCGGTTCTCAAAACCTGAACAATTTCAGGAATTCCATCCCTCGCTTCGGTGGGCTTTGTATCCTGCCTCACAGCTTAATCGATACTGATCTTTGCCGCGTATTTCCGGAGTTTCTTATCATCCACCTCCACACCGAGGCCCGGTTTGTGGGGGACCTCCACTGTACCATCTTTCATCTGTAATGGTTCCACCAGTATATCGTCCGCGAAGCGCTCGGCAGGAACGCCGTATCCGATGGGTTCAATCACTTCCGGTGTGGCCGCGGCAAAGTGTAAAATCGCGGCCGTTCCAACGCCGGCAGGATGCTGGGAGCCCATATTGCAACATATGCCAGCGAGGTCTGTAAGAATGGCGATTTTCCGGGATTCCAGAAATCCCCCTGACTTGGCTAACTTAATGGTGATGGCATCCGCAGCCCGCTTCTCGATAACCCGCATCGCATCAATGGGGGTCAGTACACTCTCGTCGGCTGTAACAGGGGTATCCAGTGCCCTTGCCACTTCGGCCATGCCGTCCAGATCCCACCAGGGGCACGGTTGCTCCACGTTGAGAATCCCGTAAGCCTCCATTTTTCGTAGCGTAGGGATAGCCACCGGCACCCGGTAGCCCTGATTGGGGTCCACTTCCACCGGGAAGCCGTCCCCCACCGCTTCCCGAACTGCCGCCACTCGTTTTATATCCAAGTCGGGATCGAAACCCACCTTTACGGTTATTTGCTTATATCCTTGTTCCTTGAGCTTCAAGGCATTTTGGGCAGTCTCTTCAGGCGACGTGATGGGCAGGCTTCGGCTCACTCCGATGGTGCGGCGGTAGAGTCCACCTAAAAGATTGTAGATGGGCTGCCCGGCAACTTTTCCCATAATGTCGTGCAGGGCGATGTCAATGGCCGCCTTCGAGTAAAGAAAACCGTAACGGCTCCAGACGATCTGATCCAACTTTCGCATGATCCCTTGAATATTAAAAGGGTCCTCTCCGATCATCAGAGGAGCGAAATACTTTTTCAAGGCAAAGGTGATGGTCTCAATATTTTCTCCGGTCCGATCAGGTATCACTACCGACGCCTCTCCAAGACCTACAACGTCCTCATCAGTGAATATCTTGATGACGACTCGCTGTCCCATCTCAGCACTTCCCACCGCCATTTCATACTTTCGCATGTAAGGGATTAAAATCGGATAGACTTCCACTTTAGTAATTTTCATTGTTCACTCCCATCGCACGGTCTATCTTTTAGAGGGTCACGCTTCTCAGGGTCCAATTTACTGCCATACGGCCTGAGCAAGGAGCGCAACCTGATTCCGGTTGTTAAAAAAAGCGATGCCATCCATTCGGTGGGTTTCGCGCATAGGCTCGTTGTACGTAGACAATTATTGAAAGGACTATCATATCAGGTCAGCAAATAAAACTTTAATTGCTTGATTTTTATTAAATTCTTATTGCTTAACCATTGGACAGAAAGCTGTGATGCAATACCGGCCAAACCGCAATGACATTCATGTTTCATGAGGGGTGGCCCGGACAATGTATTGTCCTGGCTGCGCAGCAGCAAAAGGCAGTACATGGCTCGTTTAATGGTTCCCGGGCGCGGGTGCACCGGGCAAAACCTCTTGTCGCTTCGCGACCCGGACGACTTGTCGTCCGGGCCACCCTAACAACATCCTTCATCTATTATTGGCGGCAATTTGACTGTAATATCGTTGATCAATATGTTGCTGATCAAAGTGGATAATTCTAATTATTTATCATCCTTTCAATCGATCATGAGTTTCCCCGCATCGATGATGGTTCGGCCGTCGACCGTGAGGGTGGGGGCCGCCATAATGCCGTCCAGGTGGGTTGCACTGCGCACGCGGCCACTCAGAGTGCAGTTGTCCCCCAGGCCGATATGAACGGTCCCTATACGCTTTTTATCTTCAGATGCGTTGCCGATGGCACGTGCCCAGGCATTGGTCCCCACGGCGAATTCACCGATGTTGTTGGAGTTCTCGTCGCCCTGAGTAGCAAATATCTCACTGAGCCGCTCTGCCTGTCGGCCTCCCTCAATCTTCACCGCCCTGCCATCTTTCACGGTGAGGACCACGGGTTCGTTCAGTCTTCCTAACATATGCATAGTGAGATCGAAGAT
Organism: Deltaproteobacteria bacterium; assembly: GCA_019310535.1. Lineage (GTDB taxonomy): Bacteria > Desulfobacterota > JAFDED01 > JAFDED01 > JAFDED01 > JAFDED01. The sequence goes on along the minus strand of JAFDED010000103.1, from coordinate 9,213 downwards.
CACTCTCCCCCTGCTGGTTCCCTCCATTACTGCCATGGCCACTTCACCATCGGGGAAGGCGGCCACTGCTCCCGGTCTGTACTTCCCGTCCAGGGGAAACGCCCTCCGTCCGCTGATGCCCAGCGTGAGATCCGAGCCATGGGCGCATGTGAGGTGTAATTCTTGTCCCTGTGTGAGGATATGGGCCACTGCCTCGCTTACCCGGCTCACTTCACGGTAATCCGCTGTGGCGGCGCCGTTGGTCATCATATCCACAGTAATGCCCGGCATGGATACGTAGCGCACCCCCTCCCCAAGCGCTGCACGCACGGCATCGGTGTGGGTCATGGCGGTGGAGGCCACGCTCAGCAGCAGGTCCGCATCCAGCATGCCCCTGGCCGCCACCCGTGTCGGCTCGTGCCCATGAGCGGCACGCGCCGCCATCAATATGACATTGGGCGACATTCCCATCCCGAAGGCAGCCGCTGCGAAAGATTCGTACACACCGGGCTCGGTCCGGCTGTCGGCCAGGATCATCACCTCGTCACCAGCTTTTCCATTGAGCTCCAGCGGAATGCTGGCATAGCGGATCAGCTCCATGCTTCTCACTTTCAACCCTCCTCTCTGGCTGAATATGTGTATTTGCACAGGCAGAAGGACTCGGGCATAAATCTCGTCCTGCGATATTGTGCTATGATTGACGCAAAGACATCCGCCTCTTGTCTGCGAGCCATTCCTGAATGAACGGGTAGAAAAAGAATGCAACGGCGAGTATAAGAAGAACCAGGCTTATAGGATGTGTGAAAAAAATGTCGTAACTTCCGCGGGACTGCAGCAAGGATCGCCGGAAATTCTGCTCCACCATCATGCCGAGAACCAGGGCCAGCACAATGGTAACCACCGGGAACCCCAGCTTCCTCAATAAGTAGCCTCCTATGCCAAAAGCCAGCATGAGTCCCACATCAAACACGTTATTTGAGACCGCATAGGAGCCGATGAAAGAGATGAGAACGATCATCGGCGCCAGCAGACTTTTGGGCGTTTCGATGACCCGAACCCAGAGCTTGGTCCCCAGCAGGCCGAACAGCAGCATCCAGAGGTTGGCCACCATGAGACCCACGAACATACCGTAGACCAGGTCCGGGTTATTGACGAAGAGTCTGGGTCCGGGCTCCAGGCCCTGAAGCATAAAAGCTCCAATCAGCACCGCGGTCGTCGCAGACCCCGGAATCCCCAGCGTCAGCAGCGGTATCAGCGCTCCCCCTATCGTGGCGTTGTTGGCCGATTCCGGCGCCGCCACGCCCTTCAGGATTCCTGTTCCGAATTTGTGCCCTTCTTTGGAAAAACGCTTGACCTGATCCAGGGATATCCAGCAGGCGATGGAGGCGCCCGCCCCGGGGATTGCGCCGATGAACGTGCCTATGAACGAACCCGCCACGATGGTTGAGACCATATCTTTCAACTCGGCCAGGCTGGGAAGTTTGCTGGAGAAACGCTCGAAGGTCTGTTTGAGGGGAGATATCTCCTCGATCATCATGAATACCTCGCTCATGGCGAAGCACCCGATCAGAGCAGGGATGAATGAGATGCCGTCCATCAACTCCAGAACCCCGAAAGTGAACCGCTCATAGCCGGTTACAACATCTATACCAACGGTGCGCAGTATCAGGCCCAGGAGGGCGGCGATGAATCCCTTGATCCAAAGTTTTCCCGAAAGGCTGGCGATTGTAGTCAATCCGAAGACTCCCAGGGCGAAATACTCAGGCGGGCCGAATTTCAAAGCCATTTCCGCGATGGGAAAGGCCAGAAGCATCAGAAAAATGGTGCTGACCAGGCCGCCGCAGGTGGAGGCGATAATTGATGTACCCAGGGCCTTGCCCGGTATGCCTTTTTTCGTGCAGGCGTAACCATCGATGGCCGTCGCCGCCGCCGCGGGCGTTCCGGGAGTGTTGATGCTGATGGCGGTGATGGACCCACCGTATTCGCCCCCGCAATAGAGAGATACCAACAACAGCAGGCTTGGCGCCGGGTCCATGCCGTAAGTGAACGGAACCAGAAGGGCGACACCGATGGAAGCGCTCAGGCCGGGCATGGCCCCCACCAGGATGCCCACCACCACCCCAACGGGTATAACGAGCAAATTTTGCCAAGCCAATACAACGTTAAATCCTATGATGTAGTTCTCCAGCATAGTCGAGCCCCGAGATAAAATGATTATTTAAAGTTCTCTAAAACTCCCAGAGGTAAGGGCACATTTAAAATTTTGTAAAAAACCACGTACACAAAGAGAGTTGCTGCGGCCGAAAGAATTATGATGTGCTTCCATTGCTTGTAAAATAAGAGACGCATATGGAAGACCAGGTATATGGGCATGACAACAAGAAATCCAACACGTTCGATAATGAATGCGCACAGAATCATGGCGAGGGCGGATATGACCATCAGGTGGACGTTTTTCCATTCCGCTCGTATGACCTCTTTACCCTGCCAGAGCCGGAACAATAACAGGAGAGTGAGGGCCCAGAGGCAATAAATGAGCATTTGAGGGAAATATGCAGGCCCGGGTATGTTTTGTTGCCCTTCGTATGGTGGAGGAAACCCCAGGGTAATATAATATAAGAAGCCTCCTAAACATATGAAGATAATCGCCGCTATGACGCTTCCTATCAGCATAGCATGACACCCCCAAAAATTATCATCCTTTCTAAGGGCCGGGAAGGTATGGATTATGGAAACCGGTCAAGGATCGCCGCCTTGCCGTAAAAGATTCTGCGGCAAGGCGGCATCGGACTTTTCCTTACTTTTTGATGAGCCCCGCTCCTATCAGAGTCTCCCGGATTTCCTTGATCTGTTGATCAACATACGGTTTGAACTCATCAGGCCTCATGTATCCGTGCATCCAGACGCGATTTTTAATGAACTCAATCCACTCAGGCTCCTTAGTCATCTTCTTAAGTGCCCGGGCAATAAACTCGATCCGATCTCTGGGCACTCCGGCCAGTGTCATCATGCCGCGCCACTGATATTCCACAATGTCTATACCCAGTTCCTTAAGGGTGGGGATGTCCGGAAGGGCGTCAATCCGTTTTTCTCCGAACGTGAAGAGCCCTTTCAATTTGCCCTCTTTGATGGGGGTTTTCATGACGCTGGGGTTGTTGACCACGGCATCGTCGTGTCCGCCCATGGCGGAGGTGATGGCGGGACGTCCACCGGAGTATGGGACATCTATCGTTTCGATCCCGGCCGCCTTCTTGATCCTCAGCCAGATGGTATGGTGCAGCATTCCGGAGCCCGAGTTGGCCACCTTGATGGTGTTGGGGTTTTTCTTTGCGGCTGCCACGAATTTCTCCCACGTGTCGTACGGCCGATTGGCATGCACCGCAAAGATTGGTGCTTCCACGATAAGGCGGGAAATGAGTGCAAAGTCGGAGGGCTTCATTTTCGTCTTGGCCCAGGCCATCTGGAATGCGAAGCTGCGCGTGGCGGCCAGGAGGGTGTAACCGTCGGGCTTTTGTTTCAACAAGTGTGCCATGGCAACCGTGCCTCCGCCCCCTGCCTTGGTCACCACGCTCATGGGCTGGCCCACGTATTTTTCAGCCAATTTGGCGATGCCCCTGGCCATCAGGTCCACCGATGAGCCGGGCTTGGACCAGCAGAGAATGTTGATAGGCTTTTCCGGATACTCGGCCGCCGCCGGTGCCGCCATGATGGAAAGCATCATGCAGGCTGCCGCGGCCAAGCACAGGCCAAATGTCATTCTTTTCATCACTTTTACCTCCTCGCTGAATGGTTGATGCCTTGTCCATCCCGACGGGCTATCTGCGCCGGGATTACCCCATAAAGATAACTATCTTTCCGCTCACGCACGGCGGACATGCTTGAGATTGTGTTGCTGATCGATCCAGCTTCAACAGTCTGCCGATGATAGTGCACATCGAGGTCATCCACTCTGATCCTTTTCTCGGGCCTCGCGGATTGTGCGGACGGTGGCTTCCACCTGCTGAGGTATGGTCCCAAGGTAGTTTTCCGGATTCATCACTTCCCTTATCTGTTTTTCGCTCAGGTATTTATTCACGGTCTCGTTTTCCAGCAGCACGTCCAGGAAGGGCCGCCCTTCCTGAAATGCCCGCATTGAGCAGTCATAGACAAGGTCATGAGCGCTCTGACGTCCTATGTGGTCGGCCAGCTCCAGCATCACCGGCTCGTCCATGTACAGGCCCTGCTGTATCTCCATGTTGCGCCGCATCCGTTCGGCGTTAACCGTGAGTCCCGCAAGGATTCGCCGTGCCCCCTGAAGAAACGCCGAAGTCATGCAGAACACCGCCGGCATGCCCATGTATTCAACGGCCAGGCGGACTCCGTCGCGCACATCGTTGCAATAGAGCTCGTTCAGGGCATACGCATGAGCCCGAACCATTTTGGCCGCTCCCTGTACCCATTCCACGCCGAAGGGGTTCCGTTTATGGGCCAGGGTACTCGAGCCCACCTGCTCGCCAGTACGGAACGGCTCCTCCACCTCTCCGATCTCGGGTCGCTGGTAGGTCGAGATGTCGCTGCCCAGTTTTTCAAACGTGGTGGCTATGAGGGAGCAGACGTTTCCCACCTCGGCCACCCGGTCGCGGGTGATCTCACTTTCGGTAATGGGCGGGACCCCAAGCCCCAGCTTCTCGCAAACCCGCTTTTGAAGCTCCAGAGACTGCTCGGGCGTTCCATAACTGGATCCCGTGCCCACAGCGCTGGTGATCTTGCCCACCAGGAGGCGCTCTGCACACTCTTTCAGTCGTTCGATATGACGGCGGACAGCCAGGGCCAGGACAGCGATGTAAAAGCCGAAGGTGATGGGAGGGCAGTGCTGCCCATGGGTTCGTCCCGCCATGAGCGTCAACTTGTGCTTCTCTGCCAGATCAACCATCACTTCCTCTACATCTCGAAGGTCCTCCAGGAGCACGGAAACCGCATCCTTGAACATCAGGGCCGTGGACGTCCATAATATGTCCTGTGTCGTGGAACGCCAATGCACGTATTCGCCCAACCCTTTTTCGCATAAGGGCGCGAGGGTCCAGATCAACGCCACAATGTCATGCCCCTTGTAATCGTACATTTCCACATACTTTTCCGGCTTGACATACTCCAGGGTGGCCTTTTTCTGAATTTCACGGGCAGCCTCCGCGGGAATCATGCCCATCTCAGCCTGGACCTCCGCCAGGACCGCCTCTACCCGAAGCCGCTGTCGGATGATGTTCTCCTCGCACCATATCTCGCGCATCTTTGGAGTTGAGAGTTTGCTCCGGTACAGGAGCATATCCATGGGATTCACCACATTCTCGTAATTGAGCATTTACTTCTCCTTTTAGCCAAAGCGGGCTGTCACAGGATTATAAGATTACTTTTTTTATTAACGAGGGTTTTTCACGTTTAAAGGTAAATATATAGATAAATTTCAGTAATAATACAAGGAAACATTGCTTTATGACAGTAATCCGGCAAAGTCATCGAAAACGGCTTTCCCGAACATCACGTTCCGCATGAAAACTTTCTCTCGTGATCGAGAGGGAAGAAAAAGCTCACCCTGCCGCCCTCCCTTTTTGTTTCAAAATCTGTGGAACGATCCCACCGTCGCGCAACAGCTCCAGAACCACCGCGGGAAATGGCTCGAAGTGAATCTCTATCTTTTGGGAGACATCCCTCACCACTCCTGCGTCAATATCCAGTTCCAATTCATCACCCTCCTGGATGCGAGAGGTGTCGCACACTATGGCGGGCATTCCCAGGTTGACTGCATTGCGGTAAATCAGGCGGAAAAAGGATTTAGCCAGGATTGCGGCTACGCCTTTCTTTTTCATGATCTCAATGGCATCCTCCCTGGAGGAGATCGAGCCGAAGTTTTCGCCCGCAGCGATGATGTCTCCCTTTTCTATCCGTGCAGCAAATCCCGGGGAGATTTTTTCGAACATGATGTCGGCATACTCCTCCAGTGATCTCTGCGCTTTGTCATATTTGCTGGAACAATGGATGTCGGTGTTCACGTTATCAGGAAGCAAGCGAGCTTTTCCCTTTAAAATCATCACTGCCCTCCTGTGCAGGTGAAGGCTGGTTCAGGATTTGACAGCCATGGACTAAAGCTCCCTTGGGTCTGTTATGGCACCCCGAATGGCCGAGGCTGTCACCGTGGCGGGGGATGCGAGATACACCTCCACCCCTTCCGCCCCTGCCCGGCCGGGGAAATTCCGGTTGGAAGTAGAGATCATCCGCTGGCCGGAGGCCGGGATGGAGGAGCCGGTAAGTCCGGCGCAAGGGCCGCAGCCCGGCGGCAGGATTATCGCCCCAGCCCGGGACAGACTCTCCACTATCCCCTCCTTCAAAGCAGCAAGATAAACTTCTCTTGATGCTGGTCCCACATAGAGTCGGACATCGGGATGGATTTCTCGGCCTTTCAGGATTTGAGAGGCCGCCCGCAGGTCTGAGAGCCTTCCATTGCAGCACGTGCCGATAAAGGCCTGGTGAATTGATATAGCTCCCAGCTCAGACGCAGGCTTCAGGTTATCAATGGATGGGTGGGCCGCGACGAGGGGAACCATGCTCCCGAGATCCAATTGGTATACTGCCTTGTAAGCGGCATCCGGGTCAGGGGCGACAGGCTCGAAGGGCCCCCGTGCTCTGCCGCGCAACCAGTTGATTGCCTTATCGTCAGCCTCCATCAAACCGACTTTCACTCCCATCTCCACTGCCATATTGCAAAGCGTGAACCGCTCTTCGAGTTCAAGGGATTGGAGCCCTGCGCCGGTAAATTCAATGGCCCGATACTCGGCGGGTCCGGTCAGGCCGATGAGGCCGATGATCTCGAGAATGACGTCTTTAGCGTAAACCCCTGCGGGAAGGCTGCCTTTGAGCTCAACCTTGATGGTCTCGGGCACTTTAAGCCAGATGTAACCGTTGATCAAAGCTCCCACCAGTTCTGTGGAGCTGATTCCGGTGCCAAAGGCGTTGAGCGCACCGTATGTGGTACAGTGGGAGTCGGTTCCGAGGACAATGGTCCCCGGCAGGACGTATCCCTTCTCCATGAGCACCTGGTGGGCGATACCGGCTCCGGCATCATAAAAAGGGATGTCGTGCTTTCTGGCGAACTCCCGCATGGCCATCTGCTCGTTGGAGCGCCGCTCTTCCGCCGGGGGCACAAAATGGTCCACAACGATGACCAGCCGTTCTGTATGCATGTGTCCCTTCCAGTCCATGGAACGGAGCACAGACAAGGCGGAAGGCATTTTTGTATCGTTTCCCATTAATACATCTATTGTTGCCACTGCAACCCGACCCGCCTCGGCTTCGGTGCCGCTCTTGATTGAGAGGATTTTTTCCGCAATGGTTTTCCCGGCCATCAAAACCTCGTTAATGAGAGTTTACTCTCTTATTTCTTTCTGATTGTAAAGTCAAGAAAAAATTGAAATATTTGCAGGATGAAATGACCTACTTCCGTAGCTTCCGTAGCGGCGGCGGTGAAACAAATCCCGAGGAGCGTGCGGCTGCACGCCCCCCCCCAGTGCAAACGGCCGGACCTTAGGGTCTCGATCCCCGGGAAACCGCCGATGGCCGAAATAATCAGTCGCTCTTGCGCCGCTCCTTGACATAGGCTTTGATAAAGTCCACCTGTTCCGCGGCGTCGCCGTAATAGACCTCCGGATTGGTAATCTCTTCGATCTCAGCGTCGGTGAGGTGCGTGCGGGCTTCCTCGTTCTCCAGGATCGCCTCCTTGAGCGATTTGTTCTCGTCAAATGCCTTCATGGAAATGTCGTGAACCAGAGTATGGGAGGTGACCTTCTTGCCCGTCTTCTGCCACAGTTTCAGCATGAGCACCTCGGACATGGCAATGCCTTTCTGCAGGTAGAGGTTCTGCTTCATTCGGTCTGCATGAACCACCAGTCCGCCGAATATGCGTACGGCCTGGTTGAGAGCCGCATCTGCGTAGCCAAACGTGTCCGGGATGCAGGCCATCTCCGGCCCCATACGGGTGGCGTCCCGTTCGCCGGACATAGAAATATCCATCATCACCAGGGCATTCGCCCGGGCCAGCTTGGACAGGCCGTGCTGCCATTCGCTGGGTTCGGGGTTGCGCTTGTTGGGCATGGTGGAGCTGGAGTACTGCTTGGCCGAATCCCACGGCTCCTCCACCTCTCCAAACTCCGTTCTCTGGAGGTCTCGCACCTCCAGACCCGCTTTGCCCAGAAGAGTGCTCAGCAGTGCCAGGTTGTTGACGCACTCGGCGAAGCGGTCAGTGCGCAGCGCCAAATCTGCGGGCGGGTTGCCTAGGCCCAAGCGCTCGGCCACCCGCTTCACCATCTCGTGCGTCTTCTCCTTGCCCATGAGGTAGACGAAGGTGTTGCGGGTCCCGCAGGCGGCCGATAGTTTCATCACAAACAGCCGCTTTTTCATCTCCTTGAAGCGCTCAATGCAATCCCTCAGCTCATAGGCCCAGACCGCCACCTTGAAGCCGAAGGTGATGGGGACCGCGTGCTGGCCGTGGGTGCGGCCCATCATGACGGTGTGCTTGTGTTTTTCCGCCAGCCCCAGCAGGATGTCCTCCAGCTTGATCATTTTCTGAAAAATGATATCATATGCTTCCCGGATCTGGAGGGTAAGGCCCGTGTCCAGGATGTCCTGTGTGGTGGGGCCCACGTGGTAGTGCTCGCCGGAAGGGCCGCACATCTTGGCAAATGCCTTAATGAGAGAGACGATAAGGTGCCCTGCGTCCACCTTGAACTCGTTGATCATCTCGGGAGTCAGATGCTCCAGGGTGGACTTGCGGGTGATCTCGTCAGCGGCTTCCTGGGGAATAAGGCCCAGCTCGGCCTGCACCTGAGAGATGGCCGACTCGAAGTCCATCCACTTCTGCACCATGTTGCGCTCGTGGAAAATCCGGCGCATATCGGCCGAGCCATATGCGTTCTGTAACAATATCGACTGGTTCCTCATGTGATACCTCCTTCATGGTTATTCACGTGATACCTCCTTCTTTTCGCTTGACATTCGGAGAATTATTACTATAAAGATTGGATACAGGATAAGGGATAAAATTCATGGTATAGAATCGTTTTTTACGTGTCAAGCAATTTTTTCAAGTGATTGTTGGAAACGGAACGAACATGGTATCCCCCTGGTCAGGATAAAAGTTATGGGTAAGGAAGGATGGAAGGAAATACAGCAATGGGTGCAGAGGCAACAATAAGAGAGGATTTGCTC
>JAFDED010000102.1 GCA_019310535.1 Deltaproteobacteria bacterium | reverse complement strand
AATACGAGGAGGTGTATTTAAAGGACTACGAGAGCGTTAAAGAGGCCACCATGGGGCTGAGAGCCTATTTCAGATTTTACAATGAGCAAAGACCACATCAAGCGCTGGGATATGCGACGCCGGCCATTGTTTATGCCGGATCGGGCCGATGAGGACAAATTCCACGAGTCGAGCAAGAAACGTCGGTGAAGGAGCGCTCCGCCCGGCTGCGGCGGCGCACCTCCGACGAGCTTTCTGGAAGGCCCATTCTCGACGCGCCGCCGATCCGGGCGAGGCGCTCAACCCGGGAGGGAGTCCACCTTAAAAATGCCTAATTTTTGTCTTGACAAAGGGGTACACCTCAATAGGCTTTCTCACCGTTGAAAATGGCTTACTTTTTGGCCGGTGATAATAGTCCCGCCTCAGCAGGTAGTCCAGCATCACCACAAGAACGTGGCCCCGTGTATGCGCTTCGGTGCAGGCGATCTCGGGGTTCGCGTGAATCCGATCGGCCAGATCAATAATATCCCTTTCAATGACTTTGTTATCGCTGGAGCATTTGTTTCAATTTGATCAATGGCTTCATCTATGCCTCCTAAGGAATAGCAGATCGCTTAGAGGACTCAGGTGAATAAATGTGGTATATACAAAACAATCAACAACCATTTTCCTAGGCGTTTAACCCGGAGCCTTAAGAGCCGCAAATCGTTTCGGCCAGCCGAATCGAAACACACAAAGGATTAAGCACCCGCATTCCGGCCATATTGTGAATGCCCCTTTCTTCCAACAACATGACCAAGCTGGCACAGGTGGGGATGATGGCAAGGGCTCCATCAGCACCATCTTTCAGCAGGTTTTTAAGCCTTTCCATGGCCTGATCGGGCTTGTGGACGTAATCTAAGGGAGCCATGTCCGTCACCACCATGCGGGCCAGGCACTGGTCGATTCCCATCTCTTGAAGAACAGTCTTCCTAAGCTCAACGCCTTCCTCGTTATTTACCAAAATCGCAAAACGATCGAACAATGTAGCAGCCATCATATAGGCGCTGCGTGAAGGGGGAATAATGGGTGTGCGGGTAGAGCGTCTCAGTTCCTGCAGCCCAGCATCGCCCAAGCATCCAATTATGTAAGCACCATATCTTCCTTCCTCCCTTTTGGCCGCTTCCACCATGTAGGGAGTGGCGATTTTGTGGTCATCAAGAGTTTGGAGTTGCTCCAGCGGAGAGTCCGACGGGATTATATCTAACTTGGCACTGCCAGCAACCATTTTGGATAGAATCCTGGTTCGTTTTTCTTTCTCTTCAGGCGATCTTCGGACCGCACTGAGTATCCCTATCCTCATCTACCTCCCTCCATATATCATGTGCCTCGCTTTGATGGTAAACCAGTGACTTTAGGTTCCCTATGATGCATTGCATGAAATTAAAGATCTCAGACATGTTCCTATAAACTCATGTCAGGTTCCGCATCCGCGCTTTTGTTAAATAATCGATCCTCCATTTTTTACTACACGTGAAGATGTAATGCTCTGTAACAGCCACTCCAATTGAGAAACAAGAGAAAGGAACCAGGCTTATAAGAGCCGGGTCCCTTTCTTGGCCCGATTATGTGCTTTTATCATTCAAAGTAGACATTGTGTAGTGGAACCCAGTGAGAGGGATGAATGAATATGTTCTTGAGATCACTCCTCGCAGCAATGGAAGCGATTGGATGGGCAATAAACACATCAGGCGCTCCCTTGTAAATCTCCATAGCTACTTTTTTATAAAGCTCATCGCGTACCTTTTCATCATAAGTTGCTCTCGCTTTCTCAAGGGATTTATCTGATTCCTTGGTCGACCATCTGGCCCAATTGATGGCATCCAGCTTCCGGATGAACTTGCTGTGATACAATGGGTAGAGGATACCGTCAGGATCCAGGGTTCCTGAAATCCATCCTCCCATCGTCATTCCATATTCTCCTTTTCCCCTCGTGGCTCGGAACGTATTCCATCGCATCATCTTAATGTCCACATCGATTCCTATCTTCTTGAGGTCAGATTTCACCAGCGTGACCTCATCCCGCGGCGCAGGGCAGTATGGCCTAGGGTTCGTCCAAGAAATAATGTCTGTCTTGAACCCATTCGGGTACCCGGCCTCGGCAAGAAGTTTTTTGGCCTTCTCGGGATTATACTCGTAATCCGGAATATCAGGGTTGTGCCCGAGCCAGCCTGGAGGTATGACCTGCTTGGCTTTGAGCCCATATCCGTAAAAAACTGTCTGGAAGATCCTCTTTGTGTTGATGGCATAGTTCAAGGCCCTGCGTACACGGACATCGTCAAATGGCTTTTTCTGGGCGTTCATCGCGATACATTGAATTCCAAGGGTAGTTGTATTATAGAGTTTAATGTTAGGGTTTTTTTCAATATCGGCAAAATGTGTATAATCAATGCCGTAAGCAAAGTGGATCTCTCCCTTTTTTAATGCAAGAAGTCTGACCTCGTTGTCCGGGATGACCTTGACGATAAGCCTGTCAACCTTTGGAGGGCCGTCCCAATAATCCTTGTTTGCCTCGTATTCGATATAATCATCTTTTACCCACTTGACGAACTTGAAATACCCTGTTCCCACAGGATGGTTCCTGAACCCCTCCTTATCTTTCTTCACGGCGGTGGGGCTGACGATGTAACCTATGTAGAAAGGAAGATTGACGAGCATGGCCGGTGCGGGCTTTTTGAGGATTATCTGAACGGTGTAATCGTCTATCTTCTTAGTAAGCTTGACCTGGGCGAATTTTGCGCCCCACCGGGCAAACGTTTTCTGATAATAAGGATGAGATTTGTTCCTCTGGCGTTCAAAAGAAAAGACAACCGCATCGGCATTAAAGGGGGTTCCATCGTGGAATTTCACACCCTTGCGAAGCTTGAAGGTCCATACAAGGCCATCATCTGAGATATCCCAGGATGTGGCAAGGGCTGGAACAATTTTTTGCGTGTTGCCGTCAAACCGGACAAGTCCATCAAATGACCAGTCCGAACATTTGATGGCCTCGAAGGATTGACCTTCCGGGGGATCCAATGAATTTGCGTCCGCTCCTCTTCCGACGATAATCGTTCCCCCTGCACTGGCCGGGCATGGGATCATCGCTCCGGAGGCCAGCAAAAATGCTGCCAAGGCAAAAACCGTGAAGAAAATTCTTCTACTCATCTTCTACCTCCCTTTAGTTTAATTGTTAATTGGACATTAATCGGGCCATGAATCTATTGTTCGAATGGCCTTGAGCACACAAAAATTGACCTTATTGATCTTTCTTTTCAGCCCGGTTACCAAGAATTTGAATTCTCCTGAATCAGGGTTCATGTGTTTCAGTTCGAGTGCGGGCGCAATATCTGGAAGAAAGCGTGTACCAAGAGCCGGCTGATGATCGAAAGGTTGCACAGATGTATATAGCGTGGGGTTCAGGATTCGGGAAAGGCTCAACAAAATGCGGTTTGTTTTATCTGCTGAGGCATCATCTTCGGGTAAGTTCGCAATTTTCTTATCGAGTACTTCTGCTTTCTCCTTCAGGATCATTGTATTCTCCATGAGTGGTTTCAACGGCACATAATCGCCAGCCTCTTCATGGTATTCCCTGAGCGCATCCAAATAATCCTGAGCCGCCATTGCAAAATTAAATGGCAATATTGGCATAGTTGCGAGCCTCAATATGCTTGAAAGATAGAGTCGGGTGTCCTGAGCCAGCACAGCGAAATCTGCCTTATCAAAGGTATCGTCGATAGAGTGCCACCACCATGCTCCCCCTGAGCCTCCCACTTCGCGCCTATCCTTGTGGTTTGGTGGAAGCATGCTGTAGACTCCAATGGAAGTGAGGCCTATGCCCCAGAAAGACTGGTCCGCAGCCCGACTCGGACGGGTGGCGTTGGTGTATTTTCCCTTTCGCCTTCCATGGGCCAATTGAACATCAGCACTCGTAACAGCGGACCAGTCAGTCAGTTCCTTTACATTTCCCTCATTGAATTCGGCCACTTCCGCCATCTGATGTCTTGGTGCATAGACTGTTGCGCCTTTTACCCCTGGAGAATCGATATTGAAATAGACAATGCAGTGGTCGTAAAGATCCTGCCAGAACGTATCGGCATACCAGGTGGACCCTGAATAGCGGCCATGGGAATGACCAGGCCACCAGGCCAATCGGACACCCCGTTTCAATTTGTTTTCATATTTCTTCAGGAGCTTCGATAGTTCAAGAAGTGAGCTATCTCCAGTGGCGTTATCTGTGGCACCGTCAAACCAGGAGCAGTAATGTCCTCCAACGAGGAGGAATTCCGGCTTCGAGCCCTTGATCTCCGCCACGGGAATATGAAGGGTCTTCCAGCCTTCCCAAAGTTCTGTCTTGATAGTTCCCCTCAGGGTTCCAGCTTGAGCGAGACTGCGAAGGCGCTTCCCATCGTCACCGCTAATGGATATTACGGGAATCCGAGGGATATTGTCTTTCTGATCGAGTGAGGGCGTTCCCCATACAGGCGTCACGATCATCATGTGGCGCACGTGCCCCGCTGACATGGAGATAATTCCACTCGCTCCATTCCTCACCGCTGCCACCGTTACCTGTGGACCGGCCACTTTATCGACGAGGACGATTTTACCCCTGACATCTCGTCCCTTATAATCTTCTTCTCTTCCATCTCCCACATAAACAATATCGGCACTCAAGCCTGACGGCGGAGTGCTTAATGAAAAGGAAGGAGTCAGGCACTCGTAACTCCTTTTTTCTGGAAAAAATGTTTCGAATTCCGCCTGAACCGGATGGCTTACGTAAGATTCGAATTTGTAAACTTGGGCCTCAATTCCGTACTCTGACAGCTTCGAGACGATGTAATTGCATGCCTTGAGCTCCTCCGGGTTTCCTGCCAGCTTCTGTCCCAATGAACAGAAGTATTCGACATGCGCCCGAAGATTTTCTTGAGATACCTCTTCCCTTGCCGATTTCTCAAGATTCTTTGTTTCTTCTGGTATTTTGATCATAAGCGTTCCTCCCATGGTATGCCCATTTATAACCTAACCCTCGGATCGATGAAGCTGTAAAGCAAATCGACGACAAGATTTACCAACACAATGATGAACGCATATATAAAAACGGCTCCTTGTACTACCGTATAATCACGATCATAAATAGCATTGACCACGTGCCTTCCAAGACCGGGCCACGCAAATACGGTCTCAGTGACAATGGAGCCACCGAGGTAAACACCAATTTGAAGGCCAATGACCGTCACCACCGGGATTAGGGCATTTCGAAAAGCATGCTTTCTCAGAGCTTCCCAAAAGGACAGACCCCTTGCCAATCCTGCTTTGATATAGTCTTCGTTTATGACGTCCAGCATGCTGGCCCTGGTAGTTCTTGCAGTAAGCGCCGCCGGGACAACTCCCAGTGTTATGGCGGGCAATACGAGATGGCCCAGAATGTCCTTTATGGCGGCTATATTTCCGGTGATGATGGCATCCAACAGCGCAAAACCTGTGATAGCCTGAATTCTTATGTCATGGGATAACATTCCGCTGATAGGAAGCCAATCCATCTGCACGCTGAATACGATGATCAAAATCAGGCCCATCCAGAAGACCGGAATCGATATTCCAAACAGAGCAAAGAACATGACAATGTTGTCAAAGATGGAGTTTTGCTTAACCGCGGAAATAGTGCCAGCGAACATACCGAAGAGGGAGCCCAGTAAAACCGCCATAAATGCAAGCTCGATGGTAGCCTTGAGTTTTTCGAGCATTTGAGGGAGTACCGGGTCACTCGTGTGGATGCTAGTCCCAAATTCTCCTCGTGTTATGCGGCCTATCCATTTGAGGTATTGAACGACAAGGGGTTGGTCCAATCCTAATGCGTGGCGCAGTTCTTGATACTGCTCTGGTGTTGTCTCCTCCTCACCAAGAAGAGTAAGGACAGGATCCCCTGGAATCGCCCTGAGGAAAACAAAGATGATGAAGGATAAGATCAGAAGGACGAAGATGCTGTTGAGGAGACGCTTCAGAATGTAAATCAGAACCTGTGATTTTGTAGTAGCCATAAAAATTTCTTCTTTTTAGGTTTTAAAAGGGAATTCCTTTAATTGAGTTTGCTTTTGCAACGCCTTGTATTCATGCTTATCCAAAGGCTTTACCATTCCGATTCAAGAAGTCTTGCTTTGCATGAAAACCAGCAAGCTTTTTACTCCCACTTTTTCTCCCCAAGGTTTGGTATTTAAATTGATGTTTGACTCTTCGAGAGGGGAGCGGCGCTTCAACTTTGAAAGAAAATTGAAAATCTTTTTCTCAGCCTCCATAAAGATGGCAACGTATCCATCTGCCATCCTTTTCTATGAGTTGTGGAGGGTCAGTCTTGCATTTTTTCCCCAGCTTTTCAGGGCATCGTGTGTGAAACCTGCACCCGGAAGGCAGATCGATGTTTGATGGAATCTCTCCCTCAAGGAAAAATTTAGAGGAGCTCTTTTTAATGGGATTGGGCCGTGGAATAGAGGCAATTAGAGCTCTGGAATATGGATGTAATGGGTCCTCAAAAAGTTCTTTGGATTCAGCAAGCTCGACAATTTCGCCAAGATACATGATGGCCAAGCGATCGCTTAAAAATCGAAGGAGATTCAAATCATGGGTGATAAAGAGGCAACTCAGATTTAATTTGGACTTAAGCTTCAATATCAGATTGATTATTACAGCCTGCACGGAGACATCGAGCGCAGAAGTTGGCTCGTCTAGTACGAGAAAGTCGGGATTTAGGATTAGGGCTCGGCCAATTGCAATACGCTGCCGCTGGCCTCCGGAAAATTCATGGGGATAGCGATAATAATGATCTTTTGCCAGTCCGACATGCTCCAACATTTCCAGGACCTTTTCCTGTCTTTCTCTCCGGGATAGTTTAGTATGCACGACCAGAGGATCTGATATAATATCTCCCACAGTTCTTCTGGGATTTAAGGAAGCATAGGGGTCCTGAAATACGATCTGCATCTTTGGACGGAGACCTCTAATCTCTGAGGTCGGGAGACTGCATATCTCTTTTCCCTTATAAAAAACCATACCAGATGTTGCCTCGATCAACCTTAAAATGAGCCGGCCCACGGTGCTCTTTCCGCATCCTGATTCTCCTGCCAGGCCAAACATCTCCTTGAGTTGTATGCTGAAGCTGATTCCATCTACGGCCTTGACAAAATTCATTGAACTCCACGGCCACATTCCGGAATGTTTAAGAGGGAAATATTTTTTCAGGTTTTGAATCTCGATGATAGGTCCCAAGGTTTTCCGCGATCCGTTGATATCCATAATCTTGTAAGTAAGTATCTATTCGATTGAACTCAATTTTTTTCAGTATTAAATTCAGTAGTTTATACCATCAGTAACCTTTCTCGATGAAGGGTTAAAAACAGGGGTAAAAACAAGCAGCAAAGTGATCCTTGTCAAATTCAACCAAAGGAGGAAACTCCGTGGTGCATCCATCTCCTTTTCTCTCACAGCGTGTTGAAAATCGACAACCAGGCGGTGGAAAAATAAGATCGGGAACCATCCCCGGAATGGAAAAGAGAGTATCGCTTTCAGGGGTTGGAAGAGCCCGGAGCAGTCCCCTGGTATAGGGGTGGGTCGGATTGTTGAATACTTTTTCCACTGGTCCAAATTCTACAATATTTCCTGCATACATGACGGCAATTTTTTCGCAGTTCTCAGCGGCAAGTCCTAGGTCATGAGTGATCAGCAGAAGCGATGAATCAAACTTTTCCGCAAGCTGATCCAGTAACCGAATAATTTGTGCCTGCACCGAAACATCAAGTGAAGATGTAGGCTCATCGGCAATAATAAGCTTAGGCCTCCCACAGATTGCCATACCGATCATGGCCCTTTGCGCCATTCCCCCGCTAAGTTCAAAGGAATAGCTTTTCATGATACGGTCAATATCGGCCAGCCCAACCTGCTTAAGGATATCAGGGACAATATCTCTGGCCTCCTTTTTGGAAATCGACCTGGCGATTCGGATCGCTTCTTCTATCTGATCTCCGATTTTGCTGGTGGGATCGAGGCCTTTTTTCGGCTCCTGAAAGATGAATGAGATCTGTCTCCCGCGGACATATTTCATTTGGGATTCTGAAAGGGTCAAAAGATCCCTACCATCCAAGTAGATTTTACCGCTTTCAATTCGACCCGGAAAATCGATTAATTTTATAATGGCCCTGGCTGAAACGCTCTTTCCGCATCCAGTTTCACCCACGAGTCCCACCGATTCACCTTTATTGATTATTAAGCTTACCCCATTCAGTGCTTTGACCACTCCCCGGTAAGTGTAGAAATTGACCCTCAAGTCTTGAATATTTAAAAGTGTTTCCATCAATATTGCTATCGTTTGGACTTTGGGTCCAGTATGTCCCTGAGCCCATCCCCAAAGAGATTAAACCCCAGTACAGTAAGAAAAATAGCGATTCCAGGGAATATGGACAGGTAAGGCGCTATGGTGATGAACTTTTGTGCTTCATTGAGCATGGCTCCCCATTCCGGGATGGGAGGTTGTGCTCCCAGGCCAAGGAAGCTTAAAACAGCAGCTCCCAAAATGGCGTCTCCCAAGCTCAAAGTAGCATAAACGATAACCGGACCAATTATATTAGGAAGAACATCCTTTCTTATGATCCTGAAGTTGGATGCGCCCACAGCATGCGAGGCTTCAATGTATTGGAGCTCTTTTACGGATAAGGAGCTTCCTCTGGCGAGTCTTGCGAATCTTGGAATGCGCACGATGCCGATAGCAAGAATAGCATTCTCAAGAGAAGGTCCCAGGACGGTCGCAATTAAAATTGCCAGTAAAATATAGGGCAGGGACATCATTATGTCCATGGCCCGCATTATTATGTTATCCAAAAACTTACCATAAAATCCCGATATAAGCCCCAAAAACGTTCCGATGGAAAGGGATAACCCAACGGCGAGAACTCCGACTTTGATGGATATCCTCGATCCATAGATCACTCGGCTGAACAGATCACGACCCAGATGATCTACGCCTAAAAGATGATCACGGCTGGGTCCGGATATCCGCTTGCCGATGTAATCATCCGTCTGATAGGGTGCCAAATAGGGAGCAAAAATGGCCGAAAGTATAAGAACAATAATGATAGCAAAACCGAAGACTGGGCTTTTTCTCTTCCAGAGAAGATAGGTGGAAAACTTTAAGCTATCAAAAATTGGTTGATATCGTTTATATATAATCTCCAAAGCCTTTCCCAAGATAATACTCACTTCTTTATTATCAATGAGTTGCACTCGAAACAGTGGAAGTCACATCTTCCTGTTCCTTTTTTCCTCTTCTCTTACTCCCTTTTCCTGCCGGGAGATGGTCAATTTTCTCGTGAATCCTCCTTGTATATTTATAAATTTATGCCCAATAGAGGGCATTTGCGTGTGTATGTTATTACTTTATCCATGATATAATATAATGTTATTTTTGAGTCAAGGGCAAAAACGTCAATCCGTCAATCAATTTTTATTGACATGTAGTCAATCTAGTGTCCATCCGGAAACTCCACTTTTTCTTTTTTCATATGAGGAGAGAAGCATTCTTTTATAAATAACTTATTGATATCACAAGCCATATTATCCATCTTCAACTTTTTACCATAAGAGTTGAGAATGAATTTTTGAGTTTCCGGATGGACACTAAATTATATTAAAGCTTAAAAGCTGGACAGTGTAGTCAAAAAGAGCTTTGCAGGGATGTTGACAAAACCGAACTACATTATACCCTTCTAAGTGTTGTTTATGCCATGGTCCTCCCATTTAGCCGAATTAAACTTTGTGAAGTTTACCAAAATCCTATGATTCCCCTCACAGTTCCATAGATGTCGATTTTGGCTTCTAACAGCCAATGACATATCCAATCATCTCGGTATAGCCAAGCACATGGAGTATGGCTCAGAAAGCCTTACCTTTAAGCGCCTCTAATTTCAAATCGAGACTTTTTCCATACGGCTAAAATTTTATCTCCAACTCCGCTCCAATGCCATGGGCCTCGGGAACCGTAAGGATAGGCGCACGCTGAAGGCGTGGTCGCGAGAAGTCTTCCTTGAGCTTCCAAGGTCCCATGTCTATTGCCGATGAAAGTAGTGGGATGGTGGTAGTCATGTGTAGCTCTGCCATAGCTCCCAGGCTGGTTGCGAAGGCGCAAACGGGCGTGATCGGCACTCCATGCAGAGCCGCCATGTCGGCAATAAGCTTCCCATCGGCCAAGCTGCCGCACTTTGCTACCTTGATACAGATACCATCTACCAGGTCTTCCTGCAGCATCCGCATGGCTTCCTGAGGGGTGTGAATCGACTCATCGGCAAAGATGGGGATGCCGTATCGGTCTGAGAGCTTACGCATGTCTGTGATGCGTTCTCGGCGCACGGGCTGCTCGATGTACTCGATGCGGTGGTTCCAGGCCAACTCTCGTAAGGCCTCCCCTGCGCGGCGAAAACTCTCCCATCCCTGATTGGCATCAACTCGAAGCCTGCCATCCGGAGGCATCACTTCCAGCACGGTATTGATTCGCTCTAAGTCCTTAGGAACGTCGCCGTTGGCCTTGAGCTTGAGAGTGTGGAAACCGGCCTTGATAGCATCTTGAGCCTGCTCGGCCGCTCTGGCAGGGGAAAGTGCTCCTATGGCGTGGCATAGCGGAATCTCGTCGCGCATCCGGCGACCCAGCAGTTCATAAAGCGGTACCCCCCGAGCCTTTCCCAGTAAGTCGTACAGAGCCATCTCCACTCCAAGCTTGGCGCCAGGGTTGTGGGGATGACGCATGATAATTTCCCGGAATGCGCGAAGCGCATCGCCAATGGTACAACCTAGGATGACCTCCGCGAAGTGTTCTCGAATGATTTCTTCCATGGTCCGGCTGGTTCCGCCAGTGAACATGGTCAGCTCAGTCCCCTCACCGTATCCAGTTAGCTCGCCGGCATTCAGCCGCACGAAGACGTGGTGAGTGATTCGCCCCTGGCCTTCCCTGAAGGAGTGATTATATGATGTAGGGAAATCTATGGACAGAGAAATCTCCCTGCCACACACTTTCAATTCTGTAATCTTTTCCATGAAGTACCTCCCGAATCATTTAATATCATCATGATCCCTTTATCGACACAGCCAGCTCGATCCATTGCTTCAGAATATATAATGTGGATTGATTGCCCTATTACTCTAACTGCTTGCTTAGTAGTAGAAATTGACATGTTTCAGAAAAAAATTTGAGTAGCGGCTTTGTCGGTGATTATATGGCCCTCACCTTTGAGTCAAGAACGAAATTGTATTTCAGATTGGCTTTGAGTATCTATTGCTACCATAACAACCTTCTAAAATATAGTAATATTACGCAGTGCATTAAATGGTTTGCACTTGGATTCTGATTGGGTTTGCGCAAATTTGGAAATTCGGAAGGATGTCAGGAATTAAAAAGTAAACAATTTCATGCTCCAAACTCTCTTGAAAAGTCCATTATTTCCCGGCGATTTATCAAATCAATGCTCCTCCTTCCAATTCTTAGGAACCCAGAGCTTCCATCGAGTGATTAATTTTTCGCCATTAAGTTTTGGATCAAGTTTAGAATTTCCCTTGGTAAAATTAGATTTGCAGGCCTCAATGGCCGGCGCCTCATCTGGGCCAAATCTCTCCAGAAGGAAACCAAGGCGTTTAAATACGGCGCCATTCCCCAGGCGGCTGGCATATTCGATTAATAAATTCGCATTGTTGTTTTCTGATTTCAGGTAATTTTTAAAAATGTCGACTACCGAGCGAATACCCCCTCCAAGCTGGGGATTGCTCAGCATATCGACTATGGTTCGTGCGGGATCGGAAACCAACACCTTTGCTTCTTTTCTCCAAACAGGCTTAAGGCCAAACATCGCTTTTTCCGGTATCGTTCTTATCAGAAAACTCGTTCCTTTGAAAGTCGGTTTCCTGTCTCTGGGTTTTTGAGTGGTTATGACCACGATGGTTCTGAAAATCTGTTCTGTGAGATCCCAATATTCTGCTGCACTCCACCCCCCGATATAACAAGGCGAGAATAGTCTTTCTGCTATTAGCCAAGCGTCCTCTAATGGCATATCGGGCGTCCGGGATTCCAACGGGATAGGAACATATATTCCTCTTTTTACCCGCGAAAGCCACCCTTTGCTCGCCCATCTGGCAAGCATTTTTGCCGCATCGGAAGCAGAAACTCCTAAAATCTCAGCTGCTTCCGAAACAGAAATGATTCCCTTAGTCCCCCGTATCGTTTCGGATAACCGCTGTCTATCAATTTTCCCAAGTCCGGAGATGGTTTCCATGGTATATCCTTGGAGCTAAAATTCTCATTATAAATGAATTATAACACACCAAATATACTTTTATCAAGAAAAATACATTAAAGGTACATAACCCGTAATCAATCCGATCCGGCCTGCGTAACGGCCGCTGGATGAAGACAGCGAAAAAAGTAAAGACCTAAAGTATCTTCGCTATTCAAGACAGTCGATGGAGGGCCTTTCCGATCACGGCCGGACGCCCAAAAAGCCCTTCCGCCGCATCACACGCGGGGATGAATTCTACGAGGTGGAACATTTCTCCTCCCGCACCGACTTCCTCCATAAAGGCTTCTTCCTATATCCTCTGGTTCAATGTCGCCCGATCTCCCAGTACAGGAGGATAAGCTCCCTGTTAATGGATAGAGTAGCTTTTTACCTGTGCCGTGCGAATCCGGGTTTCCAAGTGAAACAAGAATTCTGCGTATCCCTGAGCCAAGCCGACAATCCTTGTAAAAGGGTCATGCACCATTTTGTCCTGATGTGGCCGGGGTCTGGAGGCACAGCTTCTCAGACCTCGAACCCCAGCCCTTTCAAGTTCTTCCTGATTTCCTGCTCCAGTCGTGCTGATTCTGCAAACTGCGTCCCTAACTGGGCGGCAAGCCGCTGCATCTTTTCCTGGAATGGCTCCCCCTCATCATCAACAGCTTCAGCCCCGACGTATCTACCCGGGGTGAGGACATACCCATGGGCGGCGATCTCTTCTGTTCTCACGCTCTTGCAGAAGCCGGGCACATCCTTATATTCGCCAGCTTCTTTGTCTCCGCGCCAGGCATGGTAGGTCCCGGCGATGCGGGCGATCTCTTCCTGGCTGAACTCGCGGTGGGTGCGGTCCAACAGGTGCCCAAGCTTGCGGGTGTCGATAAAGAGCGTCTCCCCGCGGCGGTCCCGGAATCGGCTGTTCTTCTTGCTGCGCGCCAGGAACCACAGGCACGCGGGGATTTGAGTTGAATAAAAGAGCTGCCCGGGCAGCGCCACCATACAATCCACCAGATCAGCTTCGATGATCGCCCTGCGGATGTCGCCCTCGCCGCTGGTGTTGGAGGACATGCTGCCGTTTGCCAGGACGAAGCCCGCGATCCCGTTGGTAGCCAGATGATGGATGAAGTGCTGGACCCAGGCGAAGTTGGCATTGCTGACGGGGGGCATCCCGAACTTCCACCGGATGTCCTCGCGCAGCCGCTCCCCGCCCCAGTCGCTGGAGTTGAAC
>JAFDED010000101.1 GCA_019310535.1 Deltaproteobacteria bacterium | reverse complement strand
CATAACGCTCTCTCCTTGCTCTTGAAAAACGTTATACAACAGTATCGAATCTGACGCCAGCTTTTTCTTATTCTTTTTTCAAAGAGCTTTTTCAAAAAGCTAAAGTGTTACCTTTATCCCCGTTTCCACAGCGCAACGAACAGAAAGACCATGATCAGCAGGGCCAGGTTGGTATAGGCCATGATGTAAAAGACCAGGAGAGGCCTTCGGCGAGGTCGTTCATGAGGTTTGGGCGGATGAGCCAAAATGGTTCCCACTTCCTGGAACCTTTCAAGCACCTCGGCGTCATGCGGTGCCGAGTCCATCGAAGCCGTCAAGTCACTGCCAGCCAGGTGTTGCCGCATGTGGAGGCCGTTGCGCCACATGGGACTGCTGGACATATCGAACACTTTCCCCTGATAGCCAACATATGCCGGGTTTCCTTCCTTGCCGTCAAAAAGGGTCAGAGTTTCAGGCGTGAAAACGCGTGTAGTCCGGGCATTTCCCTGTTTCGATGTTACGGCCGCTTCGCTGGTGAGAACACCCCTCAGGCGGGGGCTTATCGCAAAAGTTACCATCGCGGCCATGACCACCAGTACCGCGAAAGCCGCCAGCTTGAGAAGCAGGAAGGGGTTGACCGCCAGCTCCCTGAACTGTGTCCAGGAATAGCCGTTGATCCAGAGCAGAAGGAATCCTGTGCCAGCGATGATCCAAATCCAGCACCAGGCATATATCAACTCCTTGCGGGGAATCCCCCGGCTGCCCACGGCGGGCGTCAGCACCAGGTGGATATAAATGATGGCGCCTCCCCATGCCGCGGCAGCGAGAATGTGAAAAAAGAACAGCAGAATTTTGAGGAGACGGCCTGAGGTGGTGACCCGGAAGACCTGGGGCGGAACGGGCCATTTGAAGTCACCATCGCGAAAAGCCAGGCCAAATGAACTCAAATCGCTCCCCCCTTCCTCAAGATGGCAGACGCTACACTGCTGGCCCGTGAGGTGAGCAAATTCCTCCATGGCCCCGGCCTCGGTGCCTCCCAGGATCATAAAGAGCGTTAAAATAAAAAAAGTCCATTGAAACAACTTCAATGAAATACTCATGCTATATCCCAGTCTATTGCGGAGCCTTCCGGCGTTTAGCCTCTTCCAGAACCGCAATGAGGGCCGGAAGTATTTTTTTGTAGTCCCCCACAATGCCGTAATCCGCCGCCTCAAATATGGGAGCTCGCGGGTCGGAATTGATGGCTATCACGATGCCGGATTCCTGGATGCCCACCGTGTGCTGCATGTAACCGGATATACCTACGCCGATATACAGCCCGGGACGAACCACTTTGCCGCTCTGCCCGATCATCCTGCCCATGGTCGTCCAGCCTTCATCGGCCGGTGGTCGCGTTGCACCCACCTCGGCCCCAAGGAGTTCGGCCAGCCGCTCCAGAAGCTTCCACCCCTCTGATCCGCCGATGCCAAACCCGCCGGCAACGACCCGCTCGGCTTTCTCCAGAGGCACGCCGCGGGCATCGGGACAGAATTGAATTTGTTCCAGGAGGCGCGGGAAAGATGGCTGGTTGTGCTCTCCTGCTTTAGCCTGTTCTTCCACAGGTACGCGCTCCAGTCGGCCTTTCCGGCCAGCCTGTAAAGGTCCTTCCTTCAAAACTCCCGGCATCACCGTGACCATCTGCGGTCTTTTGTACGGGCAGACCACCGTGGCCATGACATTGCCGCCGAAAGCGGGGACGACTTGGTCCAGCACACCGTTCTCACCCAGGCGCAAGGCCGTGCAGTGCGACGAAAGCCCCGTCTCCACAGCGGCGGCAACCCGGGCGGCCAGCTCAGAGCCGATGGGTGTTGAGCCGAGGATAAATATATCCGGCCTGTGCCGCCGGATCATGTCAGCCACCACCCGGGCCCACCAGTGGCAGACAAAGTAGCAAAGTGAGGGCGCGTCAGCCAGGTATACCACGTCGGCCCCCCTGGCCATGAGCACGGGCGCAAGGTCCTCAACCTGGTGGCCCAGAAGCACCGCTGCCAGCTCCACCCCCGCTTGATCGGCAAGACGTCTCCCCTCTCCCAGGAGCTCGAAGCTCACAGGTTCCAGGATGCCGCCTCGCTGCTCTGCAAAAGTCCACACGCCGCGATAGTCTGATTTGGCCATCCCGTATTCCTTTGAGAAAAAATTTCGACGAGATACCAGGATGAAAAGGATTAAGAAAATCTAATCCATCCTGTTATCATGTCAAAGCCTCTTTGTCTTTGAGAGTCACATTCTCATTCAAACCGAATCCCGGCCTCACGAAGCTTTTGCAAGAGGTTTTGAACCGCCTCATCCGGTTCTCCCCTCAGGATTTCCCGGCGGCGCTTAATCTCCGGCATGAAGATGTCCGACACCCGCGTGGGCGATCCTTCCAGCCCCAGAGCGGTTCTCGCGAGATCAAGGTCTTGTGCGGAAAGAACCCGGATCGGCCTGTCCTCCGCCTGAAGGATTCCCGTCATGCTGATGAACCTCGGGATACCGACCTCTTTCATGACCGATAGGAGCACAGGCGCTTTGATCTCCATGAGAGCCTGGTAGTCCGGCGGACCGCCGCGCACGTGAATGATCCCAGGCGACACAGGTTTGATTTCCCGGATGTGACCGATGCTGGCCATTTCCAGAAAATGAGCCAGTTGCGGGCCCACCTGGCCGGTGCTGCCGTCTATACTATTCTGGCCCGTCAGGACAAAGTCCGCTCCTCCTCCCGCACGGATACCCGCGGCCAAAATGCGGGCGGTAACCAGCGTATCTGATCCCCGAAAATGAGGATCACTCAGCAGCAGCGCCTCATCAGCACCCATGGCCAGTGTCTCCAGCAACAAAGGGCGAGACTCCGGAGGGGCCATAGCCGCCACGGTTAAATGCCCGCCCCACGCCTCCCGGAGGCGAAGGCCCATCTCCAGTGCGTGCTTGTCCAGGGGGTTAATGACCATAGGAATTCCCTGCCGCCGCAGGATGCGGGTTTCGGGATCAAGGGCCATTTTGTCCCAGTGTTTGGGATCGGGCACTGGTTTGACGCAGACAATGATCCGAAAGTCCATGGGCAGTCAATCCGAGGGGAATAGCCGTTATTTTGAGCTACGAGAGCGCATGGCGGGCCAGGATGACCTTGGAGATGTCCGCGGTGCCGTCCGCTGGCACGCATGTGAGTGCATCCCGCAGGTAGCGCTGGACGTCGTACTCCTTCATAATGCCATACCCTCCGTAAATTGAAACCGCGTTGCGCGCAGCGCGGACCGCCGCCTCACAGGTGAAGGCTTTTGCCAGTGTGGCTTCCACGTCGCATCTCTTGCCCTCGTCCCTGAGCCATCCCGCGCGGTAGCAGAGGAGCCGGGCTATCTCAAGGTCCGAATATATCTCCGCCACCAGCCACTGGATTCCCTGGAGATTGGCGATGGGTTTGCCATATAAAACCCGATCCTTGGAAAACTGGACGGCTTTCTCCAGAGAGGCGCCGATGATACCAAGGGCCGTAGCCGCCATGCCGGAACGTCCCACCTCGCTTATGGTCTTCAGGACAGCCCGCAGGCCCGCCCCCTCCCCGGCTATCAGGTTCTCTTTGGGAATCCGGCAGTCCTGCAGGATCAGTTCGCCCGTGTTGACCCCAAGCAACCCGCATTTATGCTCCTTGCGGCCGGGTCGGAACCCGGGGGTGCCAGCCTCCACCACGAATATGCTCAGCCCTTTGGAACCCTCGCCGGTTCTCAAGACGACCGAATGGATCTTGGCCAGGTGGGAGTTGGAGATGAAACACTTGCGGCCATTGGCGACATAATGGTCGCCTTCCGGCCGGGCAGTGGACTGCATACCCATGAGGTCTGAGCCGCCCGAGGGCTCCGTCACGGCCAGCGCTGCCAGGCTCTCACCGCCGCTAAGCCGGGGCAGATACTTCTGCTTTTGTTCCTCAGAGCCGTGATCCAGGATGGCGGCCAACCCGGTGTGGTGGGTCTGGAGTGTCATACCCGCGGCAGCCGAAACCAGCGAAATCTGCTCCAGGGCCAGGACCCGGGCCAGAAACCCCATGTCTGTCCCGCCATATTGGGTAGGGATTATAAGACCAAGTAACCCCAACTTCCCCATTTCGGAAATGAGATCCTCCGGGAATTCCTGCGTCTCTTCCATTTCGGCAACGCGCGGCGCGATGGACTTTTCCGCGAACTCGCGAATAGCACGCTGCAAGAGCAGATGTTTTTCAGAAAGCTTAAAGTCCATTCGATTCCTCCTTTCTGTGAATTGATGGCCCCCTACGCCCGATGATCCTGCTGGATTTCCCGGAGTGAGTTCCATGATACGTATCTTTTAACAAAACGGATGTGAGAAGTAAAGGGTCGTTTTCCGGGCATACGTGCTAAAAAAGCAGTACTCCTTATAAAAAGACTGGGAAATGCATGTATTTGGATTATTCCAGATTTTGCGGCAAAAAATCAATTAAAACTGACAACGCATCATCCATTATATATTTGGATAGGACGAGAGGCCTCGCCCGGCTGCTGCGGCGCACCTCCGACGAACTCTCTGGAAGGCCCATTCTCGACGCGCCGCCGATCCGGGCGAGGCGCTCAACCCGGGAGGGAGTCCACCTTAAAAATGCCTAATTATTGTCTTGACAAAGGGGTACATCTTACACGATGTCCTCCGCGATTCGCCGTAACAATATTGGAGAAATGTCTTTCCCGGAGTGGAAGGGCATTGTGGTGTACCGGCCATCCGTGTGCTGAAATTGCCTGTGAGAACCCCTCTGGCGGACCTCTTGAAAGCCAAGGCCTCAAGTATGGCCATCACTGTCCTCGACGTCAGGACAGGAACTCTTCCCATGATTAAGCCACCACCACATTCTGAATATCCACGAACTCTCCTTCGAGTTCGGGATCTCCGTCCTCCAGTAACATCTCAATGACTTTTTTTAGGTTCTTATGTTCTTATTCAATTCATCGAGCGTTTCACCCTGAGAATGAGCCCCCGTAAAACCGGGCGCAAAACCCACATACAGCCCCGTATCTGGGCATTTTTGAATTACAGCAGTAAAAGCTTTCATTGCTTGCACTCCTTTTCAAATATCCATACAACACCCCTCACAGTACCAATGCATAAAGCTCCTTTTTTCAAGGCATTATCAACCGTTCCTGCTTGCGGCCGGGGTCTTATAAGGTTTACGTATAACATCCCATCTTCCTCGCCAGTTAAAAGGCGTCCACGGGGCTGCATACTTCCTTCCCGTTCCAGTTAAAAACATGCGTGTCTCCATTCTGGCGCTGTAGATGACTGTTCATCTATTCTCCTTATTCATTACTCATTACAGAAAAATCGGATTTGTTCCCGTCGAATTTATTTTGTTGTTTCGAATTTAGATATTTGAATTTTGTATTTGCTTCGTATTTACTCCGGTATAAAGAGCCGTTTTGTTGTAATGAAATATCCGCGCTCCCACCAGGATCGAGGGCAGATGAAGCTCGAAGGCCTGCGATATCTCGACGTGCGCGGCAAATCCGCAAGTCCGGCATGCTATCGGCCCGCGATGACGCACATAACACCCCGTGTTCACCTGGCCGTTGGGGTCAACATTGGCCAGCATCCAGTCGTGGCACCGCCAGCCTCCGTCCCGCAATGAGCGAAGCGCGCGAAACGAATCGGCGACGGCGGCGCCCCGACGCTTCAAATCCATTATGCGATCCAGCACCCGGCGGCGCTCATCAGCTCCGACACAAAGCCCATCATCCGTGTAAGGATAGTGGAATTGAATTGTACAGCCCCTGACCAGGGGGGAAAGAAAATGAATAAGATCAGGTATCTCGTGGACATTGAGCCGGTTGATGGTGATATTGGCATATATATTCGTATGATTGGAGCGACGGATGTTCTCCAGCACCCGGTGGAACGTTGGGCCCCGGATAGCGTCATGAGTCGCCTCCAGCCCATCCATACTCACCCAGATGGTACTTGCGGGCACGTCCAGCGGGAAAGTCCCATTGGTGGTCAGCCCCACGCTCATGAAAAGCCTGCGAGCTTCTTCTACCACATCGTAAATTGTGTACGGCCCGTCGCACCAGAGAAACGGCTCGCCCCCTTCCAGGATCAGGATCCTGACGCCCATCCGATGAAGTTGATGCATGATGTCTCGCACTGCATTGAATTCCAGTTCCCGCTGCGTACGGCGCTTCCAGAACGGGCAGTGAATGCAGCGCAGGTTGCACCTGTGGGTGATTTTGAACCCCCCCAGGATGGGCCTTCTCTGCTTTTGCAACCGCACCTGGATGTAGTAATGCAGCAGGGTGACGGGCCACGGGACCCTCATGAAACCTCCACCGAGTTCCGCGCCAGAGCGAACCCTGAGAGCGCTTCGGTGTAATTGTGTTTGCTTACCGCGAAGGGGAACCACTCCAGGCACGGCTCATACAGCTCCAGTTTTCCCCTTCCCAGCACCTGCCGGGCCTGCCGATTGCCGGCGGGGATGAGCGAAAAAACAACAATACGAGCCATCTGTCTGGCCTCTTCTTGAGGCAGATATACGCCCATCAAGTTCTTTTCCTCCAGGCGGTGCCGCGGAATGTAACTTCGCGAGGGGGTCCTTAATACCAATATATGGGCCATGCGATTCAGATGGGAGAGGCCGCGGCTTTTAAACGCCGGGATGAAGAAGCGGATGGGATTCTGCGCTTCGGCCTGGAAGTCCACCACCCTGGGGGGAACGGTCAACCGCAGCAACTGGGCCATGTTCTCCACCCGATGGTTCCTGTGCACTATGACTCCCCGAAACGTCCAGAAAGGAAGAAACGCCCATTTGTGCTTGGCTGCCTTCGGCGGATCTACAGCGAAATAATCGACTTCCACCAGCCTGCCATGGTTCTCGTTCCAGGCTCGATGGCAGTTACGGCAAACATGGATTGTGTTATAGGGATGGAAGGGCAAATCCCATCCGCATTCGGGACACCGGAAGGGAAGAAATTGCACCGGCCCCAAGCCAGCGGCCTTATCCAGCCATGCACCGGAATGCACTTGCACTTTCTCGACACCGTCCCACCAGGCTTTCAGCACATCACCCCCAAGGGCATCTATGATCAGTGTTGCGCTTCCCCGGGGGTATGCACAGCTTACCACCCACAGGGGAAAGTAAATCAGGCTGGCACGCTCCCCGATGAGCTCGATGCGCTCCATCTCGGGCTGTTTCACCTTTGATGAGGCCAACCCTGCACGCATGGCGCGAAGCCCGCGGAGCAAGGCCTGTTTGACGGGCACGTCCACCTTAATGAATTCCGCTTCATGATCCCGAGAAGAAGGGCTGAAATACCGAAGCTGAATCACGGATGCCCGGACGCCAAGGGAATACAAACCCACGTCGGGCTTTTGATAGGCGGGGAACGTGAAGTCCAGCCAGCGGGCCTTAAGATCCTTCTCGTACTGCGCCGTTGCTCCCAGGGCAGCTTCAGAGCCCGAGGTTTTGCGCCGGCCGAGAATCCATCGAAACACATTACCCCTGATGCGCCAGAAAGGGGCTTTGAGAGAGCGCTGCTCCAGAAGACGGGTGATGCTCCTTCCGGTTTGCTTGTAAATAACACGGGTGACAAGGCGGTTCAGATCTTCAACCCGGATCCTGGGCTCTACGGTATAGCGGACAACCCCCTGGCGGTTGCCGAGTAGAAGTGCGGAACCGCAATAATTGCATCGGATGACGCTTGCTTCTTCCTCAAACTCGATGCCGCCGCCGCACTGAGGACAATCGGCGGCCACTTGGAACTGCTGGGTCTCGCTCATGGTTGATTCGGTCAATCGATCCGAAATAGGTGAAGGCCGGCTCATGATGGTTTTTCGGGAGCCGGGGCGCCGTTTAGGGTGAAATGTCGATCCCGGATCGCTGGCACACCATACCTATATACATCAAACCTTAGTATGCGGGCAAGTGGTTTATTCTGGTCGATTAATTGGAAAAATAATCGGAAAGACCATGACCTGCAGTCAAAATAATACGTAAAAAAATAATTTTCATAGAAATAAAGTGATGCATATTGTAACATTATTCATAAAACTTTGGAGGTTATCATGCAGACAGAGTTTTTTCATCGGGATTTGACAAGGATTTTCCCCTGGATCAGTCCTCGGACCTTGATCTATTGGGTGGAGCGAGGGCTGGTTCAACCTTCCATTGAGAATGCATCAGGCAGAGGCAGTGCCAGGCGTTATTCTTACAGCAACATTATTGAAATCGCATTTATCACTGAGCTGCTATCCATTGGGCTGCCGTTTTCCAAAATACAGAGAATCGTCAAAACTAAAGAATACAGGGAGATTATTGAAAACCATAGATGGGATTCTGTTTTCTGGGAATACATGCGGGTAGTCCCTGCGCGGGCGTCAAAGGATAGGGGTGCTCCCCATGAGTTTGGCGTCAATTTTTCCACCCGGAAAGAATTTAAAGAGTACTGGGGAAAATATCTTTTTGGAAGTCATTTTACGAGCAGTGTAATAATTGTGAGTTTTTCGGCTCTTGAGCATTTCGTAAGGGAGCATATCCAAAAAATATCATAATACATGTTGCTGCATTATACAACCTCTTGCCCCTGGGTAGTGGAGATTAGGGGACAGAGACCGTGAAATGTCCCTTCGATCACATAGAAACCAGCCAGGCGTCCACCGAACAGTATTTTAAGCGCCGACCCATCCCCCATCAACCAAGAGCACGTGGCCGTTGACAAAATTGGATGCTTCTGAGGCCAAAAAGACCACAGGGCCGAAAAGGTCGTCCAGTTCGCCGAGGCGCTTCATGGGAATTCGGCTGAGCACCCAATTCCTTTTAACGGGGTCATCCAGGATTGGGGCAGCCATGGCCGTTCGGGTGAATACGGGCGCGATGGCGTTGACATTGATCCCCCTGGGCCCCCACTCAATGGAGAGCGAATGGGTAAGCTGGTTCACTGCTCCCTTGCTGGGAGCATATGCGGGGTCTTCAGCACGTCCTTGGAAGCCCCGTACTGAGGATATGTTAATGATCTTGCCCTTGCCCCGGGTCAGCATCACCCGGCCGACGTGCTTACAGCAGAGAAACAGGGACTTGAGGTTCACGTCGATCACTCGCTGCCAGGCCTCGGTGTCGAATTCGATGGTTGGCTGCAAATGCACTGCACCCTGGCTATTGACCAGAATGTCGATGCGGCCGTAGGTCTCCACCATCTTGGCCACCATGTGCTCGACCTGGTCTTCATCGGTTACATCGGCCGCAATGGACATCCCCTTTCGCCCCAGAGAGGTGATGGCGGAGGCTGTTTCTTGCAGCCCTTCAGGCCCCCGCCCGATGACACAGACGTCAGCGCCGGCGGCCGCCAGGGCCAGGGCCATAGCCTGCCCCAGGCCCCTATTGCCGCCCACCGCCAGGGCCACCTTGCCGTCAAGACGAAAACGTTCCAGGGTGGTCGGTACTAAGGCCATGATCTTGTCCAAATCCGACATGACAATCTTAAGCCTCCATAATATCTATAAGTCCGGTTTCTGGATCTGTTACCCGCTTGGTTTTGACCCCTTCAAGCACGATCAGGCCCAACTCGACGCGGTAGCAGCACCGTGTGCCTGGCTCCAAATGGCCGACATAGAGCTTGTCCATGGCTGTGTCGTGCACGACCACGTGAATATGTGGGTCCCCCCCAGCCACTGACCCATGAAGCGAGCCCACTTCTATGGGCCCTTCAAGGGTGAAATAACGATCCTTCGGGGGCAAGCCAGTCCCGGTAATGGTGTGCATTTTGCAAATGTCAAAGGAGCCTATGCCTGATGTAATGAGGGCGGCGTCCACGCCCTCTTTCTTGAGCAGTTCCTGTAGTTCCTCGATAATATAGTCGCCGCGGCGGAAGGAAATCATCATGGTCCGTACCGCGCCAGGAGCCTTAATACTTAACATATCCTTACCTCCTTATGTCCGCAAATAAATATTTCTTCTTCGAAGACAACGAATCGTATGGGTTCGTCAAACTTGAGTTCACCATACTGTCCGATAGCATGCGTGTCGTATGTTTCCCCCCCTTTTTGCAGGCTGGATATCTCAGCCTTTTAACGCCCCGGCGGTCATCCCGGATACGAAGTAGTCCATGAAAAATGAATAAAGCAGGGCCACCGGAACCGAGCCGACCAGAGAAGCTGCCATAAGCTCGCCCCAGAAGTATGCATCTCCCCTGATGAGTTCTGTGGGCACAGCCACTGAGATGGTCTTTTGTGTGGTGCTGGAGATGAAGGTCAGGGCATATACGAACTCGTTCCAGGAAAGTGTGAAGCTGAACATGCCGGAGAAGACGATTCCAGGAATAGCCATGGGCACTGCAATCTGGATCATGGCCCGGATCCGACTGCAGCCGTCAATCATCGCACACTCTTCCATATCCCTGGGGATGGACTTGAAGTAGGCAATAAGCATCCAGGTACAGAACGGGATCAAGAACGTTGGATAGGTTATGATTAAAGACCAGATGGAGTTCGACAGTCCAAGCATATGGACCACGCGAGCAAGTGGAATGAACAGGAGCGTGACCGGCACCAGGTATGTGATGAACGTGGCAAGGCCAAACCCTTTGGCCCCAGGAAATTCCAGTCGCGCCAGAGAGTATCCAGCCATGACCCCCAGGATCAGCGAGATCAGGGAAGTGAGGAATGAAACAAAGAAGCTGTTTTTGAGCCAGTGAAGGATCGCGGTCTTTTTGAATAGTTCGCGGAATTGTACCAGGGTTGGTTTCTCGATCCAGAGTCGGTTGGCGCGGAGGTTGTAAAGCTCCGGGTTACTTTTGAAGCTGCTGATCGTCATCCAGTAAAAGGGAAACAATGCAAAAAACAGGAATGCTGCGAGGGGAAGATAGAGTCCGAAAATCCGTTTAATTAGTCTAATGTATATACGGTTCATAAATGTCCCTCAAGCCCGGCGAAGATAGCGCATCATAAAAATAATTACAACCAGCAGGATCGGGAATAAGAACAGGGAGATGGTCGCCCCTTCGCCGATCCGACCTGCCACCATGGCCACATCATAGGCCATGGTGGAGAAAATCTGAGTTGCGTTAATGGGCCCGCCGTGGGTCAAGATGTAAACAATCTGAAAATCGGCAAAAGTCCAGATAGTAGAGAACAGAACAATCACAGCAATGACTGGCTGCAAGAGGGGCAGGGTGATGTGCCAGAACTTTCGAAACCACCAGGCTCCATCAACCTCTGCTGCTTCGTAAAGTTCGCGGGGAATTGTCATGAGGCCTGCCAGGATGGATATGGCAAAAAATGGCAGGCCCCGCCAGGTGTTTACGATGATCACAGAAACCATGGCCCAGAAGGGATCGCCCAGCCAGCTGATCTTCCTGGAGATCACCCCCAAACCAAGAAGGATGTAATTTATAACGCTGAACAGGGAGTCGAACATCCAGAGCCAGGTGAGGACGCTGAGAGAGGTCGGGACTATCCACGGCAGCAGAATGAGCCCCCTCACCATGTTCCTGAAACGAAATTCCTGATTAAGGAGCATGGCCAGAATCACACCAAGCGCCAGCTTCAATGATACGGTGGAAATCGTGTAAATAAAGGAATTTTGCGCTGTCTCGCGAAATATAGGATCCCGGAGAAGTTTGATAAAGTTGTCGGCCCCGACAAAAGTCCCCGGCGCCCCAAGAACACGATCGGTGAGGCTAATGGACACGGCCAGGAAAAAGGGATAGGCGAGGAGCACCATCAAGAGGAAGAGGGCCGGTGAAATAAGGAAGTACCCGGTGAGCGTCTCATGCTTGACAAACCGTCTTGCCCAAACTCTCACTGCGGCCCTCAATTCCTGCGGATGGGAAGTCATCGTTCTCGCCGCCCTCTTCCTGTTTCACTATGCCTTTGCGTAAATATCCTTCAGTTCCCTTTCGGCGATGGAAATGGTCTCTCTGGTGGACATCCCCCTGCATGCGCGAGCGAACATGTTGACAATGACGAACTTGATCATCGCCTCAGCCGCGGGCCTTGACGGTGGAGCCGGATATCCCGGCATCCGCACATATTTGGGGATCTGCCGCATTATTTCCAGTTTGGGATCTTTTCGCCAAACCGGATCATTCTCGTAATAGTTCAGGAGCCCGGCCATCATGCCCTCACCTATGCCCATCCAAGCAGAGTACTGCGCTGGCTGCAACAACCACTTGATGAATTCCTTGGCCTCTTTCTGGGCCTTGGAGAATTTAAATATCCCCAGGCTGATGGCCGTGGAGTAACCGAAGCGGCCCGCAGGCCCCTTGGGCCACAGGGCATGCTTGGTCACCTCGCGTAAATGCGGAGCATTTTTCTTCTCCGCCCAGTAAATGCTGGAAGCATTGCCCGTTACCGAGATTGCCTCGGCCAAGAAGGCGCGGTTATTGCTGGAGTCGTCCCATGAGAAAACATCTTGAGTCTCCCCATCTTTATGGAGCTTCCGCCGGTAATCCACCGCTTTGGCCGTTTCGGGCGAATTGATGGCAACCGTCTTTCCATCCGCTTCGCACTCCTTTCCACCGAAAGCCCAGAGCATCGGGTAGTGAGACTGGTTACCATCACCGATCGACCGGCCAAGGGCAAATCCCACGGGATGACCCTTGTCGTTGAGCTTTTTGGACATCACCAGCATTTCCTCATAGGTGTCGGGGAATTTTTCATACCCCACTTCCTTCAGCCAGTCAGTGCGATACGTGATGGCGATGGGGATTATCCCCCAGGGTACGGCCCTCCAGGTCCCTTTAACGTTGGCAATGTCCTTTGCGATGTTGGTCCAGCCTTTCAGCTCCTTGCCCAGGCTCTCGCTGACATCGCTGATGTCTATGAGGGCGTGGGAGTGTAAGTGCGGCCCGTCGCTCCACAGGGTGATGACATCGGGGCCGGCGCCGACCTCAACAGCGGCAGCGGTCTTTGTCGGGAGATCAGTCTGGTTGATGAACTCAAAGGTAACCTCCACTCCCTTGGCCTTCGTGTATGTTGCGGCTTGCTCTCGCAGGACGTCGTCCATGGCATGCAGAGTATTCGACCAGGTGAGAATATTGACCTTGGTGGCCCCCAACCCGCTCCGGATAAATGTCCCGAAGGAGAGGGCCGCAGTAGCGCCAGCCGTCAGACCAATGAATTTGCGCCGACTGATTGCTCGGCCTCCTCCAGCGCGCGCTGGTCTGTCCATCTTATGTTTTATCCTTTTTTGCATGATAGCCTCCTTTTTGGCTGGTTGCCGTTAACATTCAGATTCGTCTGGTTGTTAAGAATTTTTTGGCCTCCCTCACTACATTTGGACGGACATTCTTACCGGTTAGGGTAACAGAAGTGCTTTAAAATACGGTGCCAGGTGGTGCACGGCTATGTTTTTCCGGCGTATTTAACGCAGTTTCCACTTTCTTGTCCTGCGGGGTAATAACAACAAGTTCATAAATCGAAAAAGTTATTAGAGACTGTTACGAAAAAAACTCAGAAATTTTCTAAAATAAGCCCTAAATGAAATCAAAGCGATGCTTACTTATTCATTACTTTCGCTTCCTTAGGAGCAAAACATTAGAAAATGTTTAAGGCAAAAAGAGATAGATTTAGCTCGATATTACTAGAAAATGTTTAAGGCAAAAAGAGATAGATTTAGCTCGATATTACGTTGATCAAAAAATGAATGTCGATCCTTATTTTTCAACAGGGTGTACGTTTTTTCGTAACAGTCTCTATTACCTTTTATGGTTTGGCAACCTGACTTTCAGGGAAAATATACGATTCACTTCCATGTTGCCTTGGCACATCAGTTGTGATCGCTTATGGGTTGTCTCCATATTAAAATTTTACGTCTCTAAATGTCAATCGAAATTAACCCGCTCTATCTCATATTTGATAAAAAAATTTATTTATTATTTTTATATGGTAAAAATAAAATAACAAACAAATGCATAATTTTCTTTTCATCGGCAGGATTTCATGAAAGGAATGACTGATGAAGCCTTTTCTCCCTACTGAAGAACAAGGTCCTCGTTTTGGTATCGGTACTGATACAAAAGATAAGCAGTAAAGGAGGGGAAGGACGTGATAAAAAGGATAACCTTTTGTACAGCGGCAGTGCTCATTGTGTCAGGCGTTGCACTGGCTCAAACTGTCCCTGTGCCTGATAGTCAGCAATATTGGGCATACTCACCAACTTCTTTACCTGTAAAGGATGCAAATCCATCCAGTGTAAAACCTCTCGGCGTTGGTTCTGTGGCTACAGGCGGCGGCAACTTCAGTTTGCGGATAGGCTTTTATCAATTCGCAGGACCGGTTGATATTTATTGCGCCATATCCGCACCGTCAGTGGACCCTGCAAATCTGTATATCCTGAAACCGGACAATACCTTTCAGCTGCAATCCATGGGAGTTGTGCCGTGGAAAGCGAATACGACTGCATCGGTTGATGAGACTCCGTTTGGAACTATACCTACCTCGGGGCTTCCTTCAGGGATATATCATCTCTTTATTGCAGTCACCCCCGCAGGTGATTCCAACAGCTTTTATTTCTGGGGGACTTATATCACCGTGGTTAAGGAAGCCTCTTGCTCGGCTGCTATCCCGGTTGAGGCGGCCGCTCAGGGGAACTATCGGACCTTACAGCATGACACAGGGACTTCGGTGGGGGCGGTGGCCATTGCCAAGAATGGCTGGCGTGCAGTGGCCGGAGGGCAGGACAATAAAATTTACTATTTCAAACGATCGCGGGCATCTCCCGTTTTCACTTACGCCACGGGAGGCCAGGTAAACTCCGTGGCCATCAGCCGCGATGGCCGAGCATTTGCAGCCGGAAGCCAAGATGGCCGCATTTACTTTTTTGAATGCGATCAGAGCACACCGGCCTGGACTTACGACACTGCCCTGGATATATCTTCTTCGGAAACGGCCGTGGTGGAAGGGGTGGACATCAGCAAGGACGGCCGGTGGATTGCGGCGGTCTCCCGCTACCATGTTTACCTGTTTGGCCGCAACTCGGCGATTCCCCTGCTCAAGCAAAACTTTTCTTCAGGTACGCTTGCAACTGTGGCAATTTCTTCTGACGGTTCGCACCTGGTTGCGGGGACAATGCCGGAAGGAAATGGCTCCAGGGTTTTCTATCTGAATCATCTTGGTATCATATGGACCCACAACATGCAGGATCTCGGCTGGGGGCCAAACGATTTGCACACGCCGGTGGCGATTTCGGCTGACGGCCGGGCAATTGCGGCAGGCGGGCGTGACAACCGGGTGCACTTCTGGTCCGGCAGCTCTTCCACACCCCTCTGGACGTATCAGATTGCTCAGGACAGCCCGGTCTTCTCCATCGCCTATTGATTATTTCACCCTCTTTGCCGAACTTGATGACAAGCCCTCAAACACGGATCTTTCAGATGACTACGCTTTCCTCATCAACGTCCAGGTAGGCAGCGGAGCTCCATAGTGGCTATAACATTAAAAAAAGGTTCATCCGGAATTATCCTAGAGATTCTCTAATAACAGCCACATCCGCATTTGTTGATTTGTTAAAGTTAACGCATTAATACCTTTGATTTTATTAACACCCTCTCCCTTTCGCTTTTCCAGGAACTTATGCGCTTTCCTCTTTCCCTAAGGCGTCACCCGCACCCCCAGGCATTCCAATGATGCTGCCACTCCGGGGCAATGGATATATCTCAGCCCGTGCATACCCAGGCTGCGGGCAGCGGAAGCATACACCTCAATATCGTCAATGAACACGCTTTCCGAAGGGGATGCTCCCGCACGCGCCAGGGCGATCCGAAAAATCTCCTCGTCTGGCTTGAGTCGGCCCACCTTATAAGACAGGGTCTCGCCATCGAAAAGCGAAAGGAACGGATATCGCCTCTTCAAGAAACCGAAATGCAACTCATTGGTGTTGGAAACGAGGTGGAGCGGATACTTCTGTTCCTTGAGCGATTGGAAAAGGCTGATCATGTCGGGATTGGGCTTAAAAATGTCGCACCACATGAGGCGGAACTCCTCATAAGGTATTGGTGTGCCAAACAGGCGGCAAATTCGTTCGTGAAACTCCCCGGCCTCCATCTCCCCCCGGTCAAAACCATGGACCAGGCCGGATTGAAAACCATGCCGGAAGATCTGGCTTGGGCCTATCCCCGATGCCCTCGAGAAGCGAGCGCAAATGGTCCAGAAGTCGAAGAAGAACAACACCCCGCCCAGATCAAAGAAAATCCATCGGATTTTCCTTTCACACTCGCTTCTTTCCATCTCTCGGCCTCCTCATCAGTATAGAGCTTCAGCATGAACATACAACACCTCACAGGTCAATGTCCAATTGATACGAACACCAGTATTTGGAAAAAGATCGTGGGCTAGCCCTGCACCCGGAGAGAATCCGAAGGGCGGATGTCATGGAACCCGGCGGTGGGTTTGACTTTCCGGGCTGTCACGTCGAGCGTGGGATGCGCTGGCCGCGGAAGAAGAGCGTGAACAAGTTCAAAGAGACCATCCGCCGGAAGACGAAGCGCTGCATTGGTCATAGCATGGAAATGATCATTGAGCAGGTGAATCGATCGGCTCGGGGGTGGTGCGAGTACTTCAAGCATACCCATAAAACCACGTTTCCACGACTCGACCAGAGGATACGCCGCCTCCTGCGGAGTATACTGCGCAGTAGGGTGAAACTCCGGGGAATCAGTCACGGTCGGGACCACCAGCGCCGACCAAATAGTTTGTTTCAGTACCTTGAGTTACTGAAACGAACACAACTTAGTATATGACCTGATCTGATCCTTCCTCTTCAGGTTGTTTAGAAATCCCGCTTCCTCACTTTAAACTTGTTCTGTACCATAGCCTGGAGCAGGTGGACGAAGCTCATGTGGAACTCCATGGGAAGTCCGTCCACCATAAGGCGCAACATGCCGAAAGCTCCATCACAAGCCCCTGCCTTAACCGATGCTTCGACCATTCTCCTTTCCATCTCAGGTCCGTGCATCAGATCGGGATCTTTCAGCAGGGCTGCCAGGCACGCTTCGACTCCGTATGCACCCCAGTTTGAGATATTGGCGGGGATGATGACATCGACAACAGTTGTATCCGCGATGCCCCCTTTGCATTCGCACTGGCAAACATCGCCGTATGGCTTGTGCTGACGGACAGTATCCGCAATGGTGCCGTAGCCGATTTCATTGCCGTTGTCTCCAATCCCTATAGTCAGAACCTTTTGCTCGCGGGCCAGATCAAAGAGATGATGAATGCGGGCGTAAGGAGCGGAGCACTGTATACCGGTTGAGCTGTGGAGAATTCCGTTTTTATTGGGCCCGATCTTTTCTGCGGCAATAATGGCTTTGGGCTTGAACCGATCCATGATCTCCCTGGCTTTGGCTTGTCCTTCCTCCTCTCCGGGAGGATAAATCTCGACCATGGCTGTATAAGGAGCTATCATTGCGTCTTCAGGATCACGAACCATTAGACCGGTTACTTTCAGGCACGCCTCCACGGGCCCGAGCGTTTCCTTTTCCCCGAGAAGCAAAGGCTTGGCATGCAAGCCGTAGCTGATGATTCTAGCCAAGGCCGCAACACCCGGGGGACCGTCGGTTTCGCCGAAAGGCAAGTAGCGCGTGTCAAATGCCCCTGTAGTTAAGGCGACCACATCCCCTCTTTTCACCTCTGTCATGATCCGCTCAGCAGCACTCAAGGCCACGGGACCGCCCACTTTTTCCACAGCAGCCATAAGAAAATGATCCATGATGCCGCGGCTTTGTCCCTCCAATCTCATATCCACTGTACAAAGCCTATCAATGTTCTCTCCCAGAATTTTCATCGCATCTCCTTCTTAAATCGTGTTTGAAAAAAAATAACCGGTGATCAGTGAGTTCTGGTCGCGTGGAATGTTTTAAAAGTTCTGATAAGACTTCAAAGTTTATAGGATTATCCTATTATTTCAGCAAATAAAATTTTAATTGCCTGATTTTTATTAAATATTGCTCAACCATTGACCGAAAGCTGTAATTCAATACCGGCCAAACCTTAATGGCATTCAGGTTGAATGGGGGGTGGCCCGGATAATTTATTGTCCAGGCTGCGCAGCAGCAAGAGGCAGTACATGGCTCGTTTAATGCTCCCCGGGCCCGGGGTGCACCGGGCCAAACCTCTTGTCGCTTCGCACCCCGGACGACAAGTCGTCCGGGCCACCCCAACAACATCCTTCATCTGTTAATGGCGGCAATTTGACTGTAATATCGTTGATCAATATGTTTCATGTTGCTGATCAAAGTGGATAATTTTAAATTTTATTTAATGGCTATTGAGTTAACTCAGCATAGCAAATTCCCTTGAAGTTAACACAGGCAGTGACCAATCTATCAAAAAGTTGTTGTTCCCAGTTTTGACGATTAAACCGATAACAGAATTCATCGAGATAGGCTTGGAAGTGTTTTTTCCCAATTCCGTGGAAAGTTCCCAAAATGAAGCTTTTCGCGTTTGAAATTAAAATGTGCGTCCATGTCAATACTCGCTGATGCGCATGACCGCTTTTGGCAACAATATGGTAGGCTCGAAAACCATCCGTTTTAATCGTTTGGTTTTCCTTGACATCTTCCTTTACCAAACCCTGAATAGTGGCACTATCCACATGATCCACGACGGTCATCTTGGCATAGCCGATCCCTTCTCCATTGGTAGAGGCTTCAACGATGACCGCGGTTTTGGAACTGCCCCGGCCTCGTTTATCCCCACCCTCCTTAGGGCCACCAAAGAAGGCATCGTCCATTTCAACGATCCCCGCCAGTTTGTATTTTGCATCTCGCTCACGCATGGCCCGTCTAATCTTTTGAAGCATTGTCCAGGCTCTCCAGTAACTTATCCCGAGCTTCTTGGAAAGACAAAGGGCCGAAAGGCCTCTTTTATCCGTACTGAGCATGTAAATGGCCCAAAACCAAATCAGAAGAGATGTCCTGGTCCCATGCATCACGGTGCCGGCCGTCAGAGAGGCCTGGTGTCGGCAATTCTTGCATTGATACAATTTTCGCTTGGAAACAAAATAGTAATCGTGATGTCCACAGCTCGGACAAACAAAGCCTTGAGGCCAGCGAAGCTCAAAAAGCCTCTTCTCACAATCTTGTTCGGTTTGATATTT
>JAFDED010000100.1 GCA_019310535.1 Deltaproteobacteria bacterium | reverse complement strand
AAGGGTACATAGGCACTCGGATTTTTAAGGAGATAGTGGCCATAGGGTATGGAGGGTCCCTTTCCAGCCTGCACCGCTATATCCACCGGTACAAGGAGCACCAAGCTGTAAGGGATCTCTCTACGACACGAGTGGAGACCTTGCCTGAAGACGGCAGCCCCGTCAACCATATGGCGAAGTCGGGTTGGATTCCTTCTGGCATCGGTTGTCCCTCAAATGGAATGAACAACTCGCTGGTGATCAGGCTGAGGGATAAACATGGTTTTTCCATTTTCTATACGTCCCCACCACGGGATTATACTTATCGGGGATACAAGGTCCACATCCTGGCCAGTTCATCCTCCTCGCAGCGGATCTCAGTATAGTGTTGAGGCTTCCCGTCCTGAAGAATTTTTACTCCTTTACCTTCCACGACGCGCCCCACACACGCAAAGGCCGTACCCAGTTCAGATAAAACCTCTTTCACGGCTCCCAAACGGTCCGGCGGTACCGTGACTGCAAGGGTTCCAGAGGAGATCATCCGCAGTGGGTCGAACCGGAACGCCAGGGCAAAGCGGGAGACAACGGGACGATTCGGCAGCCGAGAGGCATCAACCTCGATACACACCCCTGAAAGATAGGCAATCTCCATCAGCGTCTCCAGAAGCCCGCCGCGGGTGACATCATGCATGGCGCTGACCCCCTTCTCAGCCATGGCGAGGGCTTCCGGCACGACGCTCACTTCCGCCATCAATCCGCTCGCCTCAGCCAAATGTGCCTTACTCAGTCCAAGGCCGAAGGCCGTGTCCGCAAAATCCTGTGCCAGGATGGCCGTCCCTTCCAGTGCGATCCCCTTGGTAACAAGGACGAGGTCTCCAGGTCTGGCACCGCGGGTACGTACCGGCTCTCGACCGGACGCGGTTCCCAGCGCCGTGACCGCGACCAGCGGCCGTAAAATGCCAGCGGAATACCCCGTATGGCCTCCTATAATGGAAGCCCCGATTTCTTCCGTGGCATGGCTGGCATCGCGCATGATCTGTTCCAGGATATCCTCGTCTTCCATGCGGGGCACCATAACGAGAAGCTGAATCCACCGGGGCGCTACCCCGCTGGCGGCAAGATCATTGCACGCCACGTGCACGGCCAGCCATCCGATGTGGCCAATGGCCCCGACAATGGGATCAACGTGAGAGGCCAGGAGATCATTCCCAACCCGTGTCAGCGCCACATCCTCGCCGAAAACCGCACCAAGAACGACGTCGGGATCTGTATTTTTGATAAAAGGAAAGACACGTTTCTGCAGCACATCGAATGAGAATTTCGACATTATTTACCTTTAAGTATTAAATTGTTATCTCGAGGATTTGCGATTTCCTTGTGTGTTATTGTTGGCGACGCTCATAGTGTGTGGTCAATTTTCCAATCTGCTCTTCTGTCAGAGATGTTCCATACCACCATTGAATTTTTTCAGGTGCATCGGGGGCCAGGGGAATCCATGTATCTCCTTCTCTGTTCAGGTAAACCCATTGCAACTTTTCCGGCACGGCAGGAGCCACGCCTTCCCAGTTCTTCACCTTACCGCCCGCAAAGACCATCATCGGTACTGATTGGCCCTTCTCAATCAGCTTCATGGCGGCGTTCGCGTGACAATCACTACACAC
Organism: Deltaproteobacteria bacterium; assembly: GCA_019310535.1. Classification (GTDB taxonomy): domain Bacteria; phylum Desulfobacterota; class JAFDED01; order JAFDED01; family JAFDED01; genus JAFDED01. The sequence goes on along the minus strand of JAFDED010000100.1, from coordinate 12,063 downwards.
CCGACCCTTTTTCTGTATGGCGTGGGTATAATAGGGAGCATAGACGACGAACTTTTGATTCTTACTAACTATGCTCATGGCAGTACCGGAGGTGACCTTTCCATTGTAATTGATGAGAAGCAGCCAGCTCTGCATAGGGAAAAAGATCCCCTTTCTGCTCCCCGTTTTCAGGAACGTATCAAAATGACAATTCATACAGGCCACGGTATTGGACACATGGCAGGCGGCGCAGTCCAGCTTGTCCCCGTGTACCTGATGGGCCTCAATTGTTTTGTCAGGCGTATGGCATGTCGCACACGAGACTTTCAAAGCTTCAGGAGCACGCATTGAATGATAACAACCGCCGTCACCATGGACATCCTCTCCTTTATGACATTCGGCACATGTCATTCCTTCAGCCACATGGAGATCGAGTTTCCCCTGTTCTTTACCGAACTTGAAAGTTAATCCTGCCCTGCTGTGGCATTTCAGGCAGGTTTCCATATCCTTCGCCCTAGTTGTGGTGTAGGAAAGCTTCTTTCCTCGCTGTTCTGCATGACAGGCATCACAGGTCTGCACGTGACAGTTCTTGCAATCGAGCTGAGCGTAAGGGATTTTTGTTATGCTCATGAGTCCGTCATCTCTTTCGTAACATAATCGCATCCCCTCTCCAGTAAAGTGGAGACTCTTTTCAAAGAAAGAGTGCTGGCCCTCAGCCAGAGCCTGTCCTCCAATCCCCATGGAAGCCAAAATAACAAAAAAGATCATCCATAATTTCCTTCCGTTTTTCAGCTCCATCCTTTACATCCTTTCATCCGAAAGCCACCACGAACGTCATTAATGCGGTCAGTCTTTTTTTGAAGCGATTTTTCTCATGTAAAACTTCCTGCCTTCATGTTCAATTTCCATGAAAATGCCTTGCGCGATTAACCGGCGAACAGTGGTCCAATCATCATTCGCCTTCTCCAAGAACCGGCTTACGGCTTCCTCCCGCATGGGGTGCACCGAAGTAATGGCCAGCAGGTCTTCAGTAACGTTTCCTGTACAGGCAAAGGCATTCCCTTCATATCCGATAAGATATTCAACGTGATCAACACTTTTGTCCAGGATATGATAAGCCCTGTTGATGACCTCCTCGCCGGGTGGTCGTACCCACTTTTCTGCGGGCGGCCTGGTAGGGATTGATACATAGGCCCTGGCGGGCCGCAGCCTCGCCAGAAAGTCGGCGATTTTTCTAACGTGGTCATCCCCGTCATTAACACCTTCAATGAGCATGGTCTCTGTTACCAGTTTGCCCTTGAAGATCCTGGCAAATTCAACCATTCCATCCATAATCGAAGAAAGCGACAATGTTCGATGAGGCCTGTTGATTCGGTGCCAGACATCCCCCCGCGTGGAATCCACCTTGAGAGAGACCCAGTCCACTTTCGCCAGTTCCTCTTTCACGTCATCCCGCCAGATGAGGGATGCGTTGGTAATGACAGCGATCTTGACGCCCAAAGATCTCAACGATTCAATCTCTCGACCGAGGTTGATATCCAGGAAGGGCTCCCCGTCGGGAACAAAGCTGAGGTAGTCGATGGGTTCCTCAAATTGCCGTGCTCGCTCAACTTTTTTACGCACATCTTTCAATATTTCCTCCGGTGGATAGAACCAGCGTCGTTCCACCTGCATGGTTTTGGTTCGTCCCACCTGGCAGTAGACGCAGGAATAAGTGCACACCTTGGGTGGGATGTTGTTGATACCCAGGCTTCGGCCCAGGCGTCTTGAAGGAACAGGTCCGAATGCTATCATATTTTATCGCCTCTCGATCTTTGAAAAATCGCGCCATCACCAGTAGAGAGAATGGTAGATGACCAGGCACAAACAATCCCTTGTCCTCAAGTGCAATCTAGGAATTTCGGATTGGCTAGACCGGACAGGCATTGGAAAAGGTAACTATAAGAGCAACCGGACCTCTTTGTGCTGAAATCAAAAAAATATGCCTAATCGCCCCGAAAACTTTCTCCGCCTCACCGTTGATGACGGTGCTCATGCTCCCTTTCTGCACCTCCAGTTCATACTCCTGGAAAATCTTCCATGCCTCTTCTATGGCTGGAGAGAGCCTCTCCTGCCTCAAGGGGTACAGGCTAACCTGAGCGGATATCTGCATCACAGGCCTCCATTAGCGAAACCCGCAGCCCCAGAAAGGCACCCAGAGGGTTTCTACGCAAGGACAGTCGTCTTTCTAATCTGGTTAAGGTGCGTTGCCAGCTCATGGGAAGTACGAGTATGCTTGCCCACTGAATCGCTGCTTCTGGACATACCGCTCGGATAAGCTTCTGAAGCTCCCATATGCTGTAAAATCTTGCTTGGCTGAGGATATTCGGACGGAATATTCCTTTGAATCGACGGGTAATCGCCAGGAATGAATACTTGTTCAGGACTCCCAAGAGCACCAGGCCCCGAGAGACTCTAAAAGCCTCCTGTACAGCCCTGACCGGGTCGGAAATGAATTCCAGCGTGGTGAGCATAGCTACTATGTCAAACGATCTCTCTTGAAAGGGGAGATTCAGGGCGTCAGCCAAGCAGAGGCCCCCCTTGAAGCCTACCCGCTTTCTGGACGCCTGAAGCATAAAAGGTGAGATGTCCACTCCGACCACATTCAGACCCGCTTTCAGGAAAATTTCGAGATGAAGCCCTGTCCCGCTTCCCACTTCCAGGAGCTTATCACCACTCGTGAGTTTTCCCAGTTGAAGGACCAGTTCGCCTTCCATCTCATAGGCTTTCCTTCCCCGAGGTGTCTCGGCCCACCGATCATATGATCGTGCTATTTTCTCATTGAAAAGAACGTCCATCAATTCTGGCCTAACATTCTATTTCACAAGGGTCAATTTATTTGCACTTTCACCGGCGGATGTGACATGGTTACGCTGTACCAGATAGCGAAAATTGTTTATAAAAACATCTCTACCACGAATGTGGATTCCTTTTAAGCCGCTGGTATGAATCACACGTGGGTAAAGCCAGATACGGTTGCACTTATGGTATTTTGAAGGCAAAATTAACCCTTATACTATGATAAAAAGTTTTATTGTCTTCGGCTCAGGATTAACTCTTCTATGATATCAGTCAAGGTCACCATGCCGATGATTTTTCCATTACTTACAACTGGAAGTTGTTTTATCCCCTTCACTACCATAATAGAACCTGCCTTTATCACCGAAGTCTCTTCATCCACCGTGATCACCGGACTGCTCATCACTTCTTCTGCCTTGAGCTGCGCCGCTTGATTGGCCCGCTCCTCTATTTGCTCAAAATTCCGATAAGTTCCCTCACGGCAAATTTGGTCATAATTTGGCAAAATTCTCCTGAATATGTCCGCACGGGTGATAATGCCCAGTAATTTGCTTTCACTGTCTACTATCGGGACGCCATTCAGGTGATGTTTAAGTAAAACTCTGGTAACTTCCGTGAGGGTGGCATTTTTTGGCATTGTTACCGCACACTGTGTCATGATATCTTTGAGGTGCATGTTTGCTCCCGAGTTTTTATAATCGGTCAGTCATCAATCATTATTTCCATAATGTTATACCGAGCTTGTGTTGCTAAGTGAGAACCATAAAATTGTTTGTTCATCAACGTTCTTTCAGAATGCGTGCGCCTGTTCCAGCAGAAGCGATTTCAGACGTTCCAGGGTAACAGGATGAGCTTGTATGGGAATACCCATCCAGTCAGAGTAGTCAAGTATTTCTTCTGGTCGCTCCTCCACGTAGCGATCCCATATGCCTATGCCATCGAGAACAATGGCCCCGCCCGTGTGCCGGGGGAAATTTTCATTGGCCAGTCCTTTATCCCAGTCCTTGAATACGAAGTGTCTATAGAGAACCCAGCCAGGTGTCATCCACCAGACTTTTTCCCCTTTGCTTATTGCTTCGCGTTCCTGTTCGCTGGCAAGCATATCTATGCAATGGGTGGCCCGAACTCTTGAGACTTTTGGGCCCTGTTCCTCGATAATCTTTTCCATGGTACGCAGGGGATTCCTGGCATTCACGTAGCAGAATTTGCTCCCGTATACCACGATTACTTTATCTGCGAACTGCTTGGCCGTCTTTACCCGGTCGATAAGCTGACGCTCAAGTTCCATTGGCCGCTCGTGAAGTCCGGGCGTGGTATACAAAATCTTTCGCGCATCGAGGAACCCATGATTTTTTAGATATCTGAGTTCAGGATTTAATGTCCCGCAGCTCACTATAGCAAAGCCAGAAAAAGAATAATTGCTCATTTTTTCTCCGGAAGAACGTTGCTCTCCCTGAACAGAACAGCCACTGCTCCAGAATAGATACATACAGAGCTATCGCAGTCTTACTTTTCTTCTTCCTTAGAAGCTCTCGATGTGTTGAATTACGATGTACGTTGTATACCCCTTAAAAAAGCTTTTTACCACAACATAATGTTCTGTGACCTCCTCAACGATGCCGAGGTAGGACTCAACGCCGGAAATAGTATAAATCCTCAGCATCTTGCCATCTCGCTCGAAACTCTGTCTATCTGTCTAATAATACTACGTTAAGTATTAAGAATCATCATAAATGATTATGCTTTCTTTTTGCTTGAAATCTTGTGACTGCAGACTGTGCATATGCCTGTGTATACATCAGCAAATATTATTGGGTCCATCGGCGGACAGTTGGCAACGTCAATCCAGAAGTTTTTTTATTGCCGAGTCTTTCCAGCACGAGGAACGAATAGGCCAACGTAACCAAGGTGACATGATGATACACGCCCTGCCAGGAGCGGCCTTCAAAATGATCCACCACCAACTCTGTTTTCATCTCCCGGTAATCCTGTTCAACCCGGTAACGACCTTTTGCTTTTCTGACCAAATCCCTCCAAGAAGTATGATGGGGATCCAAATAGGAGAGCCAGAATTTCAAGGGCTCCTCACTCCACTGCGGCCATTCAATAAGCAGCTCCTCCGACGGTACTTCCATGGTTTTCCCTTGAATCAATCCATTGGCCATCCAGACAATCACTCGTGCAAAACGAGAACAGAGAGGTCCCTGTGTCCCCTCCCTCCAGGTAATCTTATTACAGCGCTGGGAAGGCAACCCTATGGCTATCTCTTGGAGACTGCGTGTGGAGGAAGCTCTCTGGCATACAGGCGCTTCCTGGGTATTTTTCCCCTCCTTTCATGGGAGGGTACGAGTGATAAGGATCTTCGGCCCACGCCGTCAAGCTCCCTTCCACCTGAACAACATAATTCAAACCCCTGCTTCTCAATCCTTGCCGGAATTCATAAGAGTCGCCATACGCCGAGTCCGTCGACACCACACGGTCTTCAACCCCCCACCCTCTGACTTCATCAATCAGATCCAAAGCCAATTCTGTTTTGGTCTTGAAGGTGATTTCCTCCGGAATGCCAATCTTCTTTTTTCGGATGGGATCATTAATCCATTGCTCCGGAAGATACAACGCCCAGTCCAGAGGTGTACTCGATTCTTCTGTCCCCAAATACAAAGTCACCGCTATCTGACAGTTGGCCGTCTTTCCCAAGGCCCCACAGTATTGTCGAGCCGCTCCCACCGAGTGCTTCCCTTGCTTTGGAAAAGATACCTTATCAATGAGGCAATACGCATCTGGAACAAATTCTCGCTCCATCTTTCTGGCCAGAGACGCTCGAACCTCCCGAGAAGACCAGGGACTCTGATTCACAAACTGCTGGAGAGCCTGAACGTCCCCATCCAGAAGCCGACGTGCCATAGGCTCGATGGATTTCCGCTCTCCATCCAAAAGGAGACCTCGAACGTACTGCTCGGCATGCTCTCTGTGCTCTTTGCGACCCACAAACAGAACAACATCAGCCAAGAAGATCTCCGGCTTCAACCGGAATCGCTCTATCTCTCGGGCATCCATAACCGAGAGAACAGATGATAATGTTTCCTTTGTCAAAAAAAACTTAACGTTGTAGTGCTATTTGTTTATGAAATCCTGTTTGACTTTTCCTTTCACGTCCGCCTGCCTCTTCCGTAAAAGCCTTGATATCGGTAATTTGCAGATTTGTCCTCTCTTCTCTGTCAAGATGTTTCAATACAAGGTATTCGCCATTTACCCTTTCAATAACTCCGGAATCCGTTCCTGAACTTGTCTGAACCTTTATCTTCTTGCCAATGAAGATTTTTAAAAGTTCTTTCATCTCGGTTCCCTTCCCTTCTATAGTGCTCAATACGCCCAATACAATTAATGTGATGGACTTGTAATGTGATGGACTTGTTGAGTTAAACCCCGTACATCCTGTAGCAATCTCTGCACTGCCTGGGCAGATTACTGATTGCACCCGCTTCTTTCTTCTCCGGCTCACTGTTTTGGTATATGACGGCGTCCATCGCAGCATCCAGGTCTTCTTTCAAGACCTTTTGTCTTTGATAAAATGCTTCGCGGAATTCTCGATAAGCATCGGAATTCCATATCTCCGATAAAGGTTGCTGGTTTACATTCCCGTAGGCGATACGAACAGGATACCCTCTTTTGTCAAAGCATCTACTATCCGGTTCCTCATCCTCCCTCAGGGGGATATTGGTGAACACACAGCTGGACACCGAGCCGTCGTGGGAGATAAAGCAGGATTTCAGCACGTTCTCCGGGCACAAGAGAAGTGGCCTATCAAAGAATGGCTTATAGAAAAAGAGCCTGATACCATTTCTTTCTGCGTTGGCCTGAATGCTCTTTAATTTTTCCTCGTAATAGCTCTTTTTGGATTCATCAAGAAAAATCGCCTCTTTTTGGAGATCAGGCAGAGGAAAAAATGTAAGATTGCTGCAAATTATTTCTTTAGCGCCCACTTTTGTTGCGTACGAAATGAGAGAATCCAGATCTTCGAAGTTGGATCTAAAGAGCAAATAAGCGAGATAAACCACGGGCAGCGTGACATGTTTTCGCTCTTTTTGCTCTTTCACTATAAGGAGGGATTCGGTGATGCACTCGAAATTTGTCCCCTCTCTAATGCGATCATGGGTTTCAGATTTCGTGCCCGCCAGACTGATGCCCAGGATATCCAGTTCAGAATCTATGAGGGCGGCTGTCGTATCTTCATCCAATGTCATGCCGTTGGTGGTGGATCCTACCATGCATCCCGCTTTTTTTGCCACTTCGATCATTTCGAAGATCCTCGGATGCAGAAAAGGTTCACCCCAACCCTGGAGGAAGATCAAGCCCGCATGTTTAAAGGCAGGAACGAGATTGTTGAATGTCTCCATGCCCATGGAGTCATTGCGCCAGCGGTCTTGGTAAATTGTATTGGGGCAATATAAGCACGAGGCATTGCACCGGCTGGTGACTTCCACTTGAATCCAGTCCAGAGAAAAGGAATCTTTTCTGCAACGAAAAAGACTGAATAAACCCATTTATTTAAACCCTCTCAATATACTGAGATGCTGGTAATCAATCAACGATTTTCCCACCCTCCAGGTCCCCCCGGGCATAGTGTCGCAGCACATTTTCAATGCTTCCGATCACGTTATCGATCCACCGGATATGTAATTTTTTTAAGGCTGCCTGGGTATCCTGCTTGATCCCCCCGCAGATCACTACCCCTACTTTCTCTCGATGCAAGAGGTTGGCAAGCCCCTGCGAATCTAATCTGGGAAAGTGAAGGGTTTTTCTCTCCACAATGGCACCATCCTCCGCCACGGTGGCCACCACCATCTCGCCAGCGTAGTCGCACCGTGGAGCAACTCTCTCATTCAACTGGAACACGGCGATCTTTTGCTTCATGCTTTTATCAAACTGCAAATGTCGTACCATACCCATCCTAAATATGGATAAAGATGACTCTTGTTCTCCCTATTAATCGAAGGGAAGCGAGAGGGGACGATCCGCTGGACTCGAGTGGCTGCTAATTCAAAATAAATTAAGATCGGAAATTTTATTGATATTGACTCAATGGAGGGTCTTCAAGAGGGATGCAACAATGTTGCAAATACGCATCACATCTCACTGCTTCGAGGAGAGGCCATATCTTCTTATTTTCCTCCAGAGGGTGGTGCGGTGGACATGGAGGGAGCGGGCGGTCTCTCCGATATTCCACCCATGAACCTTAAGGGCCTCCAGGATGGCCTCCCTTTCTTTGGCGGCGAGAGGGTCGGCTGAGGGTTGGATGGAGGGTATCTGGGCGGCTGGCCTGAGGAAGCCGCGGTCTTTGAATAGATATGCGGGAAGGTCTTCTCTGCGCACGGTATCATCCCTGGCCAAGATGACGGCGTGCTCGATGATGTTATTGATCTCCCGGACGTTGCCTGGATAAGAATAATTGAGCAAAATCTCCATGGCATCGGGCTCAACGCCCTGGATATCCTTGCTCTGGCTTTGGGCGTACTCCGTGATGAAGTGCTCGATAAGAAGGGGGATGTCGGATGGGCGCTCCCTCAGGGGAGGAAGCTCCAGTTCGAGGACTTTCAGACGATAGTACAGGTCTTCACGAAAGCTTTCATCCTGCACCATTCTCGTTAAATCGCGATTTGTGGAGGAGATGATGCGCGTATCCACCCTGAGCGGATGAGTCGAGCCCAAGGGGTAAAATTCTTTTTCCTCCAGGACCTGGAGCAGCTTGGCCTGGAGTTCCTGTGAGAGGTCACCGATCTCGTCCAGGAAGATCGTCCCACCCTGCGCCAACTGGAACCTCCCCGGCTTGTTCTGTCGAGCATCTGTGAAAGCCCCTTTCATGTATCCGAACAGCTCCGACTCCAGGAGCTGATCCGGTAGGGCTGCGCAGTTGACCTTGATAAACGGGCCTTTCTTTCTGTGGCTGAGATTATGAAGGGCCCGGGCAAGAAGATCCTTTCCCGTGCCAGTCTCCCCCAGCAGGAGAACGTGGACATCGGACTCCGCTATCACCGGAAGGACGGCAAAGAGACCGGTCATCTTCTTGTCTTTTCCGATGATGTCCTCAAAGGTATAGGAAGCCTTGATTTTCTTTTCCAAGGCCAGGTGGGCTGAAATATCCTGGAAGGATTCCACCCCTCCCACGATGTTCCCTTCTCCATCCCGCAGGACCGCGGCGGTGATTTCCACGGGGATTTCTCTGTTGCGCTTATCCAGGATCTTGATTTTGACCCTGACGAAATTCCTCCCGCTCTCCATGGCCCGCTTGAGGTAGCAACGGTGGTAGCAGAGCTCGGAGCGGAAGATCTCGTAGCACGTATGACCCAGGGCCTCTGCTCTGCTAAAACCGGTGATCTTTTCAGCCTGGTGGTTGAAGAAGGTAATCCGCCAGTCCGTGTCAACGGTGAATATCCCCGTGGCCATGCTGTCAAGAATTTGCCGGTAATCGATCATCCTGTTTCATCTTCCCCGGAAAAACGCGCAATGTCCGTTCCTATTATACATATATACATACCACAAAGGGGTCAGAGTTGGAAAGTCATACATAGAGGGTATCGGCGGATTCGGGAGAAAAGCGGGCATTCATGCAAGGCCATCGTTTTCTGCCGCGCATGGATGCAGAAGCGCCAGGAAAAACATGACCTCAGGGGTGTGGTATCCTTCGGCGAATTTCCTCTGTCGGCACTTCAACAATATCCAGCACTGCCTTGCCCTCTACCTGGACCACGATCTCGTTGAACAGCGACGAAAGATAAGCGCTTTTCCATCCGAACAAGTTGCGACTCAAAACCAAAAGAAGAGAGAAGTTATCGGTAATTGAGACTATTCAATAACCTATAAACGAGGGTGCAACCATGTTGTAAATATGAAACCAAATCGTAGCGCTCAAAATATCCGGCACATATCACATAATCGCGCTATTATGAGCATTAGCGGTTCCCTTAAATTTATCTGAGTAAAGCCGCGCGTATACCATTAAAAGGATTGCATCTTTCTATGTTACTAAAAATGGCCCCTCGGCGAGGGGATTTTTTTATCTGGCATAGGTCTTGCTTACTTCATTTAGATGAAGACAGTTGCACCAGTGTCTGCGCCATATATCATTTCATGACTTGCAATACTCAAAACAAAGGGAGGATTTTCATGAAAATAGCTGTTTCCGCTTCCGGTACTTCACTGGACGCGACTGTTGAACCCCGGTTCGGCCAGTCTCCTTATTTTATCATCATCGATACGGACACCATGGATTTTACGGCCATTGAGAACTCCGGCGTCGTGCTAACTAGCGGAGCCGGCATCCAGTCGGCCCAAAAGATGGCGGAAGAGGGTGTGCAGTTCTTGCTGACCGGCAATTGCGGCCCCAACGCCTTCAGGACCCTCTCTGCTGCGGGCATCAAGGTGATCACGGGATGCTCCGGAGTTGTCAAGGACGTGGTCTATCAATTCAAAAGCGGTCTCTACACGGCTGCCAGCGATCCTAATGTGCCCGGCCATTTCGGCATATCCGGCGCTCCTTCCGGGCCGCCGGTACCAAGCGGGGGTATGGGCATGGGCCCTGGGGGAGAAGGAGGTATGGGAAGAGGGATGGGCAGAGGCATGGGGCGAGGCCGCGGAATGGGTGGAATTTTTCCATGGCCCGAACCACCCGACACGCAGCAGCCTGATGAAGATGTCCCTCCAGAGAATGAAATCGAGATGTTGAAAAAACAGGCCCAGGACCTGACACGGCATCTCCAGCAGATCGAGGAGCGCATCCGGCACCTGGAGAAGAAACAATAGAGCCAAGGGCACAAGCCTCCTGAATGGTGCGAAGAGGATTGCTGTAAGGGGCATGCGGTGCGGAGTTTCGCTCATGTACATGTTTGGAGTAATTTCATGATACATGATGGCTGCGTGTGGAGGTTAACAACTCCATTCAAAGGTAGTTTCCTCGACCCGCTTTATTGAGGAAAAAGCACAGTAGATATGCCAGAACCAGATCTTCATTTCAGGGCCATGTCTTTAACTTGCAAGCTACGGGATTTCTTTTTTCCACGCATCAATATCTTGAGGGAAGTGGGCATAAGACCAGGATTTTATGTGCTCGATTATGGTTGTGGCCCTGGCAGTTATATAGTCGCTACTGCGGAATTGGTGGGCGAATCGAGGAGAATTTATGCCCAGGATATCCACCCACTGGCAATTCAGATGGTTAAAAAGATTTCTTTCAAGAGGGAATTGACAAATGTGGAAACTATCTTATCCGACTGTAAAGCTGGATTACCAGATAATAGCATGGATGTGATTCTTTTACACAATACGTATAACGACCTTGGCGATCCCGATGGAGTTCTGGAAGAATTACATCGAGTTTTGAAACCAGGTGGAATCCTTTCATTAAGCGACCATCACATGAAAGAAAATCAAATACTATCGAAAGTGACAAACAAAGGATTATTCAAGTTTTATAAAAAAGGCAAAAGAACGTTCACTTTCTTGAAAGAAAAAAAGGCTTTTACTATTCCCAATCAATCAATTCGTCAAACTTGAGGGGGAGCATGCCATGAAAACCATAGGTCTTCTCGGTGGCATGAGCTGGGAGTCCTCCATCGAATACTATCGCATCATCAACGAGACGGTGAGGGAAAAGCTCGGGGGGCTTCATTCCGCTAAAAGCGTCATGTATTCCGTGGATTTCGCCGAGATGGAGAATCTTCAACACAATGGGAAATGGGAAGAGGCCACGGAACTTCTGATTGATGGGGCTAAACGCGTGGAGAACAGCGGTACAGATTTTCTCGTAATCTGTACCAACACCATGCACAGGATGGCGGACGACGTACAGCGGCGCATCCAGATTCCCCTTTTGCACATCGCCGATGCCACGGCCGAGAAAATCAAGGCCCTTGGCTTGCGCAAAGTCGGACTGCTGGGGACTAGGTTCACCATGGAGGAAGATTTCTACAGAGGGAGATTGACGGCAAAACATGGACTGGACATTATCATTCCCGATGAAGAGGGGAGAGCCGCGATACACCGCGTGATCTATGAAGAGCTGTGCCGGGGCTTAATAAGAGAGGCCTCGAGGGAACAATGCATCAAGGTGATGGGCGACCTGGCTGCCAGAGGGGCGGAAGGCATCATCCTGGGATGTACGGAAATAGGCCTTCTCATCAAGGATGGAGACAGCCCCATCCCCCTGTTCGATACCACGAAGATCCACGCGGTGGCTGCTGTAGAATACGC
>JAFDED010000180.1 GCA_019310535.1 Deltaproteobacteria bacterium | reverse complement strand
CGGAATTGGGAAAAAACACTTCCAAGCCTATCTCGATGAATTCTGTTATCGGTTTAATCGTCGAAACTGGGAACAACAACTTTTTGATAGATTGGTCACTGCCTGTGTTAACTCCAAGGGAATTTGCTATGCTGAGTTAACTCAATAGCCATTATGGTATTTCCTTTAAGGTAAAACCCAGTTTCACCCAAATATCCCTTCCGGGGGCCTGAATAGGTATCCAGAGGAATGAATTATGATTATCGATGAGAACAAATGTTTCGGCTGCGGCCAATGTATGGCATCTTGTACGGTCGGGAGTGCCATTTTCTTTACCCGCAGGAACGACAGCGCGGTGATTTGCCAGGTGGACCAGGAAGAATGCCTGGAATGCGGCAACTGCCTGAGGGTTGTGACGTGTCCCGGTGAGGCTATGAGCGAATCGGAATCGATTCACACGTATCCCCGGTCCGTCACAAAATACTTCAGTGATCCACGGTGGACCCACCCGGCCACGCAAATCCCGGGGCGGGGAACCGAAGAGGTCAAGACCAACGATGTCACCGGCCGGATTCGCAGGGGACAAGTAGGAGTGGCGTTGGAATTCGGTCGCCCGGGTCTGGGAGCGCGGTTTTCCGATGTGGAGAAGGTCATCATTAAATTGGCTCGCCTGGGTGTCCATTTCGAGGAGAATAATCCTCTCACGAGCCTCATGGATCCGGAGACGGGGCACTTAGACCCACAGGTCCTTTCCACCCGTGTGCTTTCCGGCATTTTAGAGATCATGATCCCGATTGAGAAATTGGATGCAGTGCTGGAAACTATCCGCGAAGCCTCCAGCCAGGTGGAGAGTGTTTTCTCTCTGGACGTCATTTGCCGAATGGATCCCGATGGAACCATACCTGTGTTGGACACCCTGGACCGGTTAGGCTTCGCCTACCGTCCCAACGCCAAAGTTAACATGGGGCTTGGTCGGCCCCTGTTCCAGGAGGATTCTCCATGACACATTCGCTTCATCGCACCGGCAGTAAAGAGTCTCTTAAGGGGGATTTGGTTTTTCTTTCCCAACCTGCTATGGGGATCAACAGCGACGGCGCGGCGGAGAAATTTCGTCAAATCACCGATATACTCTTTCAGGTGGGGCCGGGGAACATCGGATCTTACGAGGCCGGTAATGTTTTCACCGGGATCACCGCGGAGGACATTAAAAAGCGGTGCAAAGATAACTCCCGGATTCGCTGTTCCTTTGACCACAGGGAAAAGCTCATAGAGGTCCTTCGCATTATCAAGGAAGAAGATCTGGGAATCTGCATTACCCTGAGCGGGCTTATTGATGAGATTCGCGAGATTGCCCGAGAAGTGGGGCTGGAGCCGCATTCCATCAACCTTTCCTGCGGTGTCCACGGACACACCGAGCGCCTTCCCGAACCGGAGATCATGGAGATCACCACGATGTGCGGGCACGCAATGATAGGTGCCTCCATGGTGAGAAAAATGATCCTGGACGTAAAGCAGGGGCGCCGAACCCTCGATGACGCCGTGGCAGAACTTGCGCAGCCGTGTGTGTGCGGGATATTCAATCCGCTCCGGGCGCGACGCTTGTTGCAAAAGCTCATAAAGCTGTGGACAATAGATGGGGAATGACGGGTAAAACAGCGAGGGCGCACTGCTGTGCGCCCTTTTATGATATAACTTACTTTTCCGGCGTCACCAAACCCTCACAAACAGGGCTTCCCAACGATCTGACATCGGGCGATATCAGATCAGGTCTTTGAGTCTCTGAATGCGAGAGGGATGGCGGAGTTTTCGAAGAGCATTGGATTCAATCTGCCGTGCCCGCTCGCGGGAGACCTGTAGGCAACGACCGATCTCTTCCAGAGTATGTTCTCGTGGCTCTCCGATCCCGTATCGCAGTCGAATAACCATCGCCTCCCTCGGCGACAGGGTACAGAGAATTTCTTCCACCCGATGCGATAGGTTGGATTGCAGTATCCCCTCGAAAGGAGAAACGGTGCTGGGGTCCTGGACGAGATCAAGGAGCGGACTGTCCCCTTCACCCACGGGGATATCGAGCGATACAGCGTCCTTGGCGACTTGCATGGCCTTGCGAACGGTTTCCAGCGGTTTTTCGAGCTTCTCGGCCATCTCCGCCGGATAAGGGCGCCGGCCTTTCTCCTGGATAAATTTGCTCGTCTCCGCCCAAATGCGGCCGATGGACTCCTGTATATAAGAGGGGATCCGTATGGTCCGAGCCTGGTCGGATAGCGCCCTTCGAATGCTCTGACGTATCCACCAGACGGAATAGGTGCTGAAGCGGTGGCCTTTGGTATGGTCAAATTTTTCCACCGCACGCATCAATCCGATGCTGCCTTCCTGAACCAGGTCGCCGAATGGCAGTCCCAGTCCAACGTAAGATCTAGCGATATAAAGCACCAGCCGCAGGTTTGAGCGAACAATTTCTTCCTTGACTTCCCACAGTTGATCGCTGCAACAAATTATCTTGTGGGCCAACTTTAAGGACAGTTCTTGTTCGGCGCGATCCTCGCACGGCTTGTCCTTTGCAGAAGTGGATCTGCGGGTACTGGGCTTCAAGAGGGAATCCGGCTCCAGGGCCCCCGGTCTCTTTCGACGTTGGGCACCGCTCATTTTGGGGCGATTGTAACGGTGCGCCTTCTGCTTCAGGAGTTTGTCCAGGTTCCGCTCCAGATGATTCTTCAGAGTGAAAAGCCGCACTTCCTCCTCCCGGGAAAGCGGCGTATGCCTCCCCATCCGGATGATGGGCGCGGTGGTCTCAAAATTTTCGTCTCCGTCCGGTTCCCGCTCGTTTTGTAACAACTCAGGCTCTCCCTCGGCCTCGAACAAATCCTCCTCCGGTTCTAACTCATCCGGAAGAGGATCAAGCAAAGCGAGATCGTTATCCTCATCTTCGTATCTGGCTAATCCTTCCATATCCTTCCTGACTTCCCTTTCTTCATCGGGGTTCTCATGGGGAGGCAATACCCATTTTTCTATTTTCATCACAGATTTCATTTTGAATGCCTGCATGCTTCCATGTATTCTTGCAATCAGGCCCTTCAAAAGGTGCTCTGATTACTTGCCTAATTAAAGCCCCATTCGCCTGAAACGCCTCAGTGGTCTCTTCAGTTCCGTCATGGAGATGCATTTTCATTTGTCAGGAGACCAATGCCTCAAAGAGTTCGTCCGTACGATTAAAGAGAATGGTTGCATCCTCATGATTTTCATAAAGATAAAGCAACCCTTTCAGTTGATCTGAAAGGGTTACCATGTCGGAAAAAAGGCAGCATCCGGCACAGACTCAATTCTTGAAATGCCGCATTATATCAATTCAATAAGCGCTTTGATAAAAATTCAGAAAAATGCACTAACTATTTTATTAAAATTAATAATTTAATTCTATTTTGTCAAGTTTGTCAAGGAAGTATTTTTTTGATCGAAGTAAGATACATGCCTTTTTGTAACACTTTAGCTTTTTGAAAAAGCTCTTTGAAAAAAGAATAAGAAAAAGCTGGCGTCAGATTCGATACTGTTGTATAACGTTCTTCAAGAGCAAGGAGAGAGCGTTATGGAG
>JAFDED010000099.1 GCA_019310535.1 Deltaproteobacteria bacterium | reverse complement strand
GAAGCGAGAGCGCCACCTCCACCTATTGCCCCCGGGGCACCCTCCGGCCGCACCACCAATGGGGTGACATTTTCACGTTGCAAAAAAGGTGACATTTTCATGTTGCAATGACAGTATTTTTTTTATGGGAAACGGAACACACATGGTATCCCCCTGGTCAGGATAAAGATCATGGGGAAGGAAGGTTGGAACGAAGTAAAGAAGTGGAAGGCAAACTTATGAGACAGGATTTGCTGGAAGCAAATCCTGTAAGCCCACCAGCCGAAGCGCAGTGCTTGTCAAGGGCTGCCGAAGGCCGTCTCGCCCGAAGGGCGAGATCGAAGACCTTTGATAAGCAAACGGAGCAAAGGCTCTTTCTTAGTGCTCCCAGCGGAGCCTTCCACTTCCTTCTTCCTTTTCCTTCCCCAAGCTCAAATCAGTGGACACATGGTCCAGGAAAGTATGATATACTTATTCTCCACACTCTAGAGGTGAAGTCCATGTGCTCCCGGCCTATCTTCATCTTGCTGCCCAAGAAGATCGGAACTTTTTCGGCTGCGGTGGGAAGACATGGATTTTGGCAATGCCAGTGTCCGCCTCTGGACAAGGAAGAGGAAAGTTGGTTCTATGGAGTATGACTGGCTCCTCGTGGCCGATGAGCTTTTTTGTTAATGCTCTTTTGGCGTACAGGCAGACCCGCCAAAGCGAATGGGTTTTTCCAGATCCTGAAACTGGTAAAATTTATGTTTACAGGCATCTGTGGATGAAGCGGTTATGTAAACGGGCTGGAGTGAGGACATTTGGAATCCTCGCCATCAGGCACCTTACAGCCAGCCTTCTTGCCCAAGAGGTTGTGCCTATGGTTCAGATTCAGGCCATTTTACGGCACAGAAATCTGGCCGTCACCGCTGGTATCTGCACAAGCTGACTAACCTGAAGCCGGCATGGTGTGTGCTCTCCAGAAAAAAAGCCGTCTGGCAAAGCCGTCAGCCTCTAACAAGCGGCAAACAATATTGGAAGTTGTAAAGTAAGTAGTAAATATAATTATCTTTAATGTGGTGCCATGAAAATTTTCATCACAGGAGGTACCGGTTTCATTTGTCGGCATCTGGTGAGGAGGTTGTCCGCTGCGGGCCACCGGATAACCGTATTGACGCGAGCCGAACGCGGAGAAAGCCCGTTTTCTCGGGAGGTTTCTCTGATCAGTGGAGACCCCGGGCGCCCCGGGTCGTGGCAGAAGACCGCGGCTGAAAACGAGGTCATCATCAACCTCGCCGGTTTATCCATCTTTCGACGGTGGATCGGGAAGGCAAAGCGGATGATTCGCGATAGCAGGATACTGACCACACGCAACCTGGTCGATGCCATAGCCGGGGCCCAGGAGACCAGACCAGTTTTTTTCAGTACCTCCGCAGTGGGATACTACGGTTTTCACGGCGACGAGGAGCTGAGGGAGGCGTCTCCTCCCGGAGACGGTTTTCTAGCCATGATGGCAAGGGAGTGGGAAGAGGAGGCCTTGAGGGCGCGGGGCATGGCAGCGAGAGTTGTCATAACCCGCTTTGGAATAGTGCTCGGGCGGGACGGCGGCGCTTTAAAAACAATGGTGCCTATATTCTGTACTTTTATCGGAGGCCCGCTGGGTGATGGAAGACAGTGGATGTCCTGGATTCACGTTGAAGATCTCGTTCAGGGGATGTTGTTTCTCATGGATCACCCGGAAATCGAGGGGCCAGTGAACTTTACAGCGCCGCATCCGGTTCGGAACAAGGATTTTTCCATCACCCTGGGCAGGGCTCTGCACCGCCCATCCTTTATGCCTGTGCCCGGCTTCGCTCTCAGGTTTTTGATGGGGGAGTTCGGCTCCATCCTGTTGAAGGGGCAACGGGTTATGCCGGGAGTACTTTTAGACAGCGGGTATCAATTTCGCTATCCCACCATAGACCTCGCCTTTCAAGACCTGCTCACCGCGCATTGATGTATAGACAATGCCGATATATTCTTGGTGGGAATTGAGAGAAACGACGGTGCCTTCTGCACCTGTTTGCTGAATCCCGTCCTTCGAAAAGGGGGTACTTTTTACCAGGCGAATGCAGGTTATCGCCCCTGCTCAACAGTATGCCGTGTCCGGTTATTCCGTATGTACTTCGTTGTTTACTTGTTCGACCCGGCGAAAGTGGGCTCGACCCTCCTTGAGCTCGGCTAAAATGATGCCTGGAGGCATTTCCCCTTGGAGTATGATCTCCGCAAGGGGCTGGGCAATTTCCTGGCGAACCACGCGACCGATCTCTCTGGCGCCCCAAGACGGGTTAAAGCCCTTCTGAACCACGAATTCCAGCAGTTCGGAAGTTACGGTAAGAATCCATTCCTCCTCGGCCAATTGCTCAGCAAGCTGGGCGATTATTTTTTTGGCGATAAGCTTACATGTAGGGAAGTCAAGTGGATCGAAAAGGATACAGGCATCCAAGCGGTTGAGTAACTCAGGGCGGAAGTGTTCCTGTAACAGGCGATCCAGGGCTTCCATGTCTCTTCCGCGATCTTCCGGCTTCGACGGAGGGTCGCCCATGTCGAAACCCATACGGCTGTTCCGGCTCTGACCGGGGTCTATGTTGCATGTCAATATAATCAAGCTGTGGCAGAAGTTTACCACCCGTCCCCGGTTGTCCGTTAGACGGCCTTCATCAAGTAGTTGAAGCAAGAGGTCGCAAACGTCATTGTGTGCTTTGTCAACCTCGTCCAGCAGCAGCACTGTATATGCATTTCGCCGCACAGCCTCTGTGAGCTGTCCCCCATCATCGTAACCCACATAGCCGGGCGGTGAACCAAGGAGCCTGCTGACAGTATGAGCTTCGGAATACTCTGACATGTCCAGGCGCATCAAAGCATCCTCGCGGCCGAAAAGAAATTCGGCCAGGGCTTTTGCAAGTTCGGTTTTACCCACGCCCGTGGGACCGGCGAAGATGAGCGACGCCAGGGGTTTGCCCCGGTCGGAGAGCCCGGCCTTGGCAGTGCGGACAGTATTGGCCACTGTGGCAATCGCCCTGGCCTGCCCTTTGACTTTGCGTGTGAGGATTTCTTCCATGTGAAGGAGCCTGTCGGTCTCTTCGCTCGTCATCCGTTCCGCGGGAATTCCCGTCCATTCCGATACAACGCGCGCCACATCTCCAGGAGCGATGGCCTGAGAGATTTTGGAGCGAGTGGGCCTATCCGGAGAGAGTGTCATGATAAAGGACCCCAGTCGTACCCGTGCCAACGCCTGGTCAAGCAGGTCGAAAGCCTTATCAGGAAATTTCCGCTCGGTAATATACCGGGCTGAGAGCTTCACAGCGGCCTGGAGCGCCTCATCCGGGATATTCACCCCGTGGTGCTCCTCGTACATGGGTTTCGAGCCCCGCAGCATCTCCAGTGTTTCATCGGCAGTGGGCTCGTGGACGCGTATCGGCTGAAATCGTCTCTCCAGCGCCGAGTCTCGTTCAATGTAAAGCCTGTACTCATCCAGAGTGGTGGCGCCAATGCACCGGATGTCGCCCCTGGCAAGGTAGGGCTTGAGAATATTGGCGGCGTCCATTCCTCCGTCGGATATCCCTGTGCCCACCAGTGTGTGCAACTCGTCAATGAAAAGGATTATATTGGAATCGGCTGAAGCTTCGTCGATAATTTTCTTAATTCGCTCCTCAAAATCCCCCCGGTAGCGCGTTCCGGCCACTATGGATGACAATGACACCTCAATTATACGGGCTTTTGCAAGGGGTTCCGGAACTTTAGGTCCCGTCAGGCGCTGGGCCAGCCCCTCCACAATAGCGGTCTTCCCCACTCCCGCTTCGCCGATGAGCACCGGGTTGTTTTTTTGCTTTCGCAGCAAAATCTGGGCCACCGTGCGGATTTCTTCCCTGCGTCCCACAACAGGGTTCAGCCTCTTTTGGCGTGCTAATCTTGTCAGGTCGCGGCCGTATTCCTCAAGGGTGGGCGTCTGGATTGTGGTTTGCTGTGTCAGGGTGAGTTCTTGACGGTGGGTTTTTGCCAACAGGCGGTCTTCCACCTCGGAGCGCAGGAGCGCCACGTCCACATCGTGTTCTTTGAGAAACCGTACTGCAACGCCATCCCCCCCATTGAGCAGCCCCCAGAGCAAGTGGATCGGCCGGATCACTTTGATTTCACGGATCTCCGCTTGGGTCTGGATATAGGTAAAGATTTTCTGCATTCGCGGCGTGGGTGAAAATCCGTTATCCTCGCTGGATGTTATCTGTCCGACATTGACAAGCTTCCGTATCTTTTTCTGTATACCAGGGTCGATTCCGAAGGTCTGGAAAATTTTGTGAATTTCGGGGTCCTTCACCTTGCAGAGTGCATAAAACAGGTGCTCGGTGCCCATGAAGTTGTTATGCAGCTTCTGCATCTCTTCCACAGCACCGGAGAGAACCTCGATAGCCTCTGTAGAAAGATCTTCAAAAGGGAATTTCATGACTGCTCACAGAAAATATAATAGAATTGATATACCGAACGGGTACTACTCCTCGAAATGCAGAAGCGTTCCGCCCATTTTTAATATACTGCCCGACTTCAGCAAAACTCCCACGGAAACCTTTTTGCCTTCCAGAAATGTCCCGTTCCGACTTTTGGAATCTTCCAGCCAGTAGCCATTATTGTTGTGATAGATCACGGCGTGCTTACGGCTCACCCGCGAGTCCCCGGTTATTACCACCTCGCAGCTTGGATCACGCCCAATTACAGCACGCGGGCGGTCAACGCGAAAAACTAATCCATCCAACGGACCGTTGAGGATTTCCAGTTTCATGGTGTTACCTGTTTGGATTCCACAGAGCAGGGTGGACTCCAAGTCACCCGTTTCATTCTTTGCCGCGGCGTGCAGCTTCCGCCGGCCCTTCTATTTCCCTCAATCGACGCAACTTGGCGTCCTTTTCCACCACGCGCCGAATTATACCCCGGAGGTCGGAATCGGCCACCGGGGCGCATAACCGGTCTAGTTGAATCAACGTGTCTGGATCGAGTTCCACCCCGGACAACCGTTCGGGTAATTCAGGGGAAAGCATTTCTATGGGTTCTACAGTTCCTATCCGGAAGCGAATTTTATCTACAGACCGTCCGGCGGGATATCTACGAAGCCGGGATAAAATCTCAGGAGCCATGAGTTTAAGCTCCTGTACCCAAACCGGGCTGTCAACATCAAGGGTGAGCACCCCACCGGTAATACGCGCTGGCTGTGCATGCTGCGCGATGGTGCGTCCCACCGCCTTCATCCATGCCACCCGCAGCCTGTATTCACGAACATGCTGGGTAAACTTTAACCGCTTGGAGGATTTCTCCAGAACATCTGCAAGTGATTGAGGAACGGAGAAACCCCTCCTCATTTTCTCAACTCCGGCTAATGTAAGATTATTAACCCATTATTATTATCGGTTATAGTATTAAAAAATTTTAGGGAAAAGTCAATGCAATTTATATTTCGTGTTTTATTTTTTAAAGGTCATAGAAACCGTTTCTTATCGGTGCTATTTTCATGAAAGATTCTTCGCCCGGCAGGGAGATCTGAGCTGCCCGGAGAAATATGTTGAGAATTTCACATGTTATAACTCCTGGCAGGGCAATCCATAAAAATCTTGACTATATTATTCGCGTGTGCTAAATAATTATTCTCGGATGGTTGTTAATTTTTTCACTTTTTAATCGTTTCGGTTGTCTCTTCAAGTACTTCCATTGTAAATATTGATACTATTATGTGCTCAGCGGTGAATACCCGGCCAAGAGCGGGACACGGTATCCGGCAGTGATGTTAACGGCCGCAACGCAAAATGATTTTTGCCGGATACCAGGAAGGGGAGAAACTTTGTATACTATTATCGAAAAAAAGGAGATGGCCCAGGGGACTGTGGTAAAGTTCCGCATCAAAGCGCCTCGTGTTGTCCGAAAGGCCCAAGCGGGGCAGTTTGTCATCGTGATCCCCCACGATCATGGAGAGCGCATACCCCTGACCATCGCTGATACCGACGCACAAGAAGGGACTATCACCCTGTTTTTCCAGGTGGTGGGTAAAACAACGATGCAAATGGCCGAAATGAAAGAGGGCGATGCCCTTGTCAATGTCATCGGCCCTCTTGGCGTGCCAACCCATATCGACAATCTCGGCACCGTGATCTGCGTTGGCGGAGGCCTGGGCGTGGCGGTCATCTTTCCCATCACGCGGGCGTTCAAAGAGGCAGGCAACCACGTCATCTCCATCATCGGGGCGCGCACAAAGGATCTGCTCATCCTGGAGGATGAAATGCGGGCGGTCAGCTCCGAGCTGCGAGTCGCCACGGATGACGGCAGTTATGGACATCATGGGTTTGTCACCGATGTGCTGAAACAGATTCTGGAGCAGCGAAGCGATATCCAACTGGTAATGGGCATCGGGCCTGTTCCCATGATGCGCTTCTTGTGCCGCACCACAGAACCGTTCAAAGTGAAGACTATGGTGAGCTTGAATCCTATCATGGTTGATGCAACAGGCATGTGTGGGGCATGCCGCGTGAGGGTGGGCGGTGAGACGAAGTTCGCCTGTGTTCACGGGCCGGATTTCGACGGACATCAGGTGGACTTTGACGAGTTGATGAAGCGGCTCATGATGTATTCGCCTCAGGAGACTGAGGCTGTGGAGCGATATAAACAGCATCACGCCACTTGAACATAATCCGGGTGAAAAGATCAAGTTTTTAAAGACTTACGTTGATTCCATCCCCTTTGCAGGAGAAGCTATGGCTGAAGAGAAGAAAAAACGGGAGAAAATTCCTCGGCATGAAATGCCTGAACAGGACCCCGGGGTGCGCCGGTACAACTTCGACGAGGTGCCCTTGGGATATACACCGGAGATGGCCCGATCGGAGGCACAACGCTGCCTGCAGTGCAAAAAACCCCTTTGCGTGATGGGATGTCCGGTAGAAATTGATATTTCGGCTTTTATCGGGCTTATAGCCCAGGGGGATTTCCTGGCGGCTGCGCGCAAGCTGAAGGAGAAAAACGCACTGCCCGCCATCTGCGGTCGGGTGTGCCCCCAGGAAGACCAGTGTGAGATAAAGTGCGTGTTGAGCAAAAAAGAAGAGCCTGTTGCCGTTGGTCGGCTGGAGCGGTTCGTGGCCGACTTTGAACGAGAGAGCGGAAAAGTCTCCATCCCGCCCAAGGCTGCTTCAACGGGCAAGCGCGTTGCAGTGGTGGGATCGGGGCCGGCCGGCCTGACGGTGGCGGGCGACCTTATCCTGCTAGGCCATGACGTATGGGTCTTCGAGGCCCTTCATCAACCCGGCGGTGTTTTGGTGTATGGTATCCCGGAGTTTCGACTCCCCAAGGCCATTGTCCAGGCCGAAGTGGACTACCTCAAGCAATTAGGTGTGCGCGTCGAGGTGGACTGCGTGGTGGGAAAGTCCATTAACGTTGATGAATTACTGGAAGAGGAAGGATTTAACGCGGTGTTTCTGGGTCTGGGTGCCGGGCTGCCTGTCTTTATGAATATCCCGGGGGAAAACCTGTGTGGAATTTACTCGGCCAACGAATATCTCACCCGCTCAAATTTAATGAAAGCGTATCTCTTTCCCGAATACGACACCCCCATCGCCAAGGGCAAGCGGGTGTGCGTCCTGGGTGCCGGCAACGTGGCCATGGATTCCGCGCGCACAGCGCTGCGCATGGGTGCCGAGGAGGTCAAAATAGTCTATCGCCGCTCGCGGAAGGAGATGCCGGCGCGAATTGAGGAAATTCATCACGGCGAGGAGGAGGGGGTGAAATTTGAGCTTCTCACCGCCCCTATCCGTTACCTGGGGACAGATACCGGATGGGTCAAGGGCATGGAGTGCATTCGCATGGAATTAGGCGAACCCGACGACTCGGGACGCCGTCGCCCGGTACCCATTAAAGGCTCCGAATTCATTATCGACACGGACATGGTTGTGGTGGCCATCGGTACGGGTGCCAACCCCCTGGTGCCCCAAAGCACTGAGGGACTTGAAACCAACAAATGGGGATATATCATTGCCGACGAGGAGACGGGGCTGACCAGCAAAAAAGGCGTTTACGCCGGTGGTGATATCGTCACCGGAGCGGCCACTGTCATACTGGCCATGGGCGCGGGTCGGAAGGCTGCACGGGCCATGCATCAGTATTTGATGAATGGATAGGGGAAATAATAAAAAATTCAGCGCGTCGTGGACATTGACACTATGCATTATGAATGGTTCCTGAGTTCCTACATCGATGTGGTGCATGGGATTGGATTAAAAACAGCCCAGCTTCTGGTCAGCAAAAACGCTGAGGTATGAATCACCTGTTGATGTGAAACCTTTTGTTACGAAAATCTGGCTATGACAGGCATAGAAGTCATCACCGTGCAAAAAGGAAAGGCCAGAGATGCTATCGATCAATTTAAAAAGGGAAAGCTTGACTTTAATATCCAAATCTTTTAGCGGCAAAAGGTTCGATATATTGAAAAAAACTTATGGACAAATATCCTGTGGAATTGTAGGGAGAGCACTATTGGGAAGAACTTTCGGTTTTTTGATCTTCCCGGGGCAGGAAAATATTCGAATTTTCAATGGAAAGCGATGTATACACCGGTTGTAAAAGTACCAAATCAGCAATACACCTTTTATATGGAAGAGCCCGTGCAGAAAGACCGGCCGCGTCGCTTCCTGGAAATATTCGCAGCTATCCTGAAGCACAGCAACTACAGGTTCTTGCTGGATATCTACTCGCGGATCGCCACAAAGTGCGGCCGCTGTTCATGTATGTGCCAGGTGTATGAAGAGACAGGAGACCCGGAGGATGTGCCCTGTTATCGCTCAGAGCTGCTTTTACGTGTGTATCGGCGCCATTTTACCCTCGGAGGAATGCTCTACGGCAAAATATTCGGCAACCGATACCTCGCAGATAAAGATATCGATGAAATGGCGGAAGCTTTTTATCGATGTACGGCGTGCCGACGCTGCAGCATAGAGTGCCCCATGGGGATTGACCATGGGCTGATAACACGCCTGGGGCGCTATATTTTGAGCGAAATGGGAATCGCGCCGAAGGCGCTGGTGGTGTCCACCAGGGAACAGCTTGAGGGAGCCACCCGGAACACGTCGGCCATCCCTGTGAAAGCTCTCCTGGATTCGTGCGAGTTTCTTGAAGAGGAGATACTGGAGGCAAAGGGTGTTCCTGTCAAATTTCCCATCAATGTCGAGGGTGCTGAATACATTTTTTTCCCGCCAGTCAGTGATTATTTGATGGAAGCCGAAACACTGATGGGAAACGCCGTTGTTTTGCACGCCGCGGGGATTTCATGGACTATTGGAACCGGTTATACTGATGCCATTAATTATGGCCTGTTTTACAATGATCGGCTGCTGGCAAATATTGCGAGAAAAGAAGTGGAAGAACTGCATCGGTTACAGGCGAAAAAAATCCTGATCGGAGAATGCGGGCATGCCTCCCGGGCCGCCAAGTATTTCATACCCACCTTCTGCGGCGGAAAGCAGGCACCTGAGGTCGTGAATTGCATGGAATTAACCCTGCGGCTTTTAGAACAGGGCAGGCTCAAACTCAACCCAAAGGCAATAACTGAAACGGTTACCTACCACGACCCATGCAATATTGCACGAACGGGATGGATCATAGAGCAACCGAGAACCATCATCAAATCATTCATCAAGAACTTTGTCGAGATGTCTCCCAATAAGATTAGCAACTACTGTTGCGGCGGCGGCGGCGGGACCGTTTCCGTGGATGAAATCCGCAGGTTCAGAACAGAGGTCGCGGGGAAACGCAAAGCCGAGCAGCTCCGGGCCACCGGTGCCGATATTGTAATCGCCCCATGTGCCAACTGCAAAAAACAGCTCAGAGAACTGATCCAGGACTACGGGCTGGAGATGGAAGTAAAGGGTTTGCATGACCTGATATTCACCGCTATCGAATTTTGAAAGCCTGAATATGGAGCACTTTCTTGGAATACTGGTTGTCATTGGCTAAAGGTCCTCTTTTCAGACTCTGTTTGTTGGTCATGGTGCTAGGACTGGCGCGTAACCTTGTCATTGCTATTGTCGGCATGGTACAAGCGTATAATCGAGCCGGCGATAAGAACATATCCTGGCTCGAGGTAGGAAAAAAGACCGCCGCTTGGCTGATCCCTATCACCCATGTTAATAATAACCAATTGTTTTACACTGTAGCCTCCTTTTTGTTCCATATCGGCCTCATCATCGTTCCTGTTTTTCTCTACGCACACATTCAACTGTGGAAACGAGGTGTGGGACTTTCATGGTCATCCCTTCCTAAACCGTGGGCCGACTGGTTGACCCTGCTGGTCATTATCACCGGGGTGGGATTATTTATAGGTCGCATCGCATATCCCCAGTCCCGCGGCATCAGCAGGTTTCAGGATTTACTCCTTCCGCCGCTTATTCTGATTCCGTTCATAACCGGCTTTATGGCTGCACATCCTTTCCATAACCCCTTTTCTTACCAGGGAACAATGCTTGTTCACGTGCTCAGCGGAGACTTTGTTTTGCTCTGCATTCCCTTTTCAAAGCTCACCCATGTGGTCCTATGGCCCTTCACCCAATTGGCCACGGATCTTGCATGGAGATTTCCACCTGAAGCGGGAGCCAAAATTGTCGCTACCCTGGGCAAGGAGGATAGGGTATGAAAGCCATCCTTACGGATGTGACTCGTTGCATCGGATGTGAGCTCTGCGTTGAAAAGTGCAAAGAGATCAATAAGCTGGGCGATGATATGCCCTGGAGATGGCAGTCACGGGACGGCCTTTCGGCTTCGCGATGGACCAGTGTGATTACTCGTCCTGGCAGCCACTATGTCCGCAAGCATTGCCAGCACTGTCTGTATCCGGCTTGCGTGGCAGCGTGCCCGGTGGGAGCGTTGAAAAAAACCCCGGAAGGCCCGGTAATCTATGATGTCTCGGTCTGCATTGGTTGCCGATATTGCATGAATGCGTGTCCCTTTGGAATTCCCAAGTACGATTGGAACCAGGCTGCACCATCAATCCAGAAGTGCAACCTTTGCTATCCGCGTATTCTGCAAGAGAAAAAGCCGGGATGTGTTGAGGTCTGTCCAACCAAGGCGACCATCTTCGGTGAGCGAGAAGAAATGATCGCCGAAGCGAACCGTCGTATCCGACAGAATCCTGATAAATACATCCATAAGGTGTGGGGAAAAGAGGTTGTGGGTGGCACCTCAGTTCTGTATATTTCAGGGATTGATCTAAGTTTTTTAGGATGGAAAAAAAACTTGGGAAATCAACCACTCCCCCGATATACATGGAATATCCTTACCAAAATGCCTTCTGTCTTTCTTGGTATAGGCGGGTTGATGGCCGGCGTTTACTGGTTGTACGAGCGGAAAAATAAAATTCAAACAGAAAAGGCTCAAAGTACTGGGTATAAACAGGACCAAGAGGATGACGGTAACCAAACGTCTTAAGATAACTAAAAACATTCTCTGGCTGATCACGGGTGTAGGGGTGTCTGCGGGGGCTGCTCGTCTGATCCACGGCTTGGGAGCGACAACCGCGCTCACTGACGTTACGTCCTGGGGTATATGGATCGGCTTTGATGTGATGGGCGGCGTCGCCCTTGCGGCGGGCGGGTTCGTTATTGCCGGCATTGTCTATATTTTTCACATCGGCAGGTTCCATCCCCTTCTCAGGCCCACGGTGCTTACCGCCTTTCTTGGATATCTGGCTGTTATTGCGGGATTGATCTTAGACATTGGACGGCCGTGGATGATCTGGAGTCCCACCATCAACTGGCAACTCCGCTCTGCGCTCTTCGAGATAGCCTGGTGCGTGATGCTGTACACGACCGTTCTCGCCCTGGAATTTGCCCCTGTCGTTTTGGAAAGATTCTTCCGGACCCACAGAGTTTTGAAATTTTTCAAGAAGATCTCCATCCCCCTGGTCATTGCCGGGATTATGCTGTCCACCATGCACCAGTCCACCCTGGGAACGCTTTTTGTCATCATGCCGTTTCGCGTCCATCCTCTGTGGTATACCACCTGGCTGCCCATGCTATTCTTTGTGTCAGCAGTAGCCCTCGGACTAGCCATGGTGATTTGCGAGTCAATAGTCTCCGGGTGGCTTTTTCAGCGTAAGCTGGAGAAAGACCTTTTGACCAGCGTTGCCCGGGGAGCCAATTATGTCCTGATCTTTTACCTGTTTCTGGTCATTGTGAACCTGGCTGTTTATGGAAAACTGCATCATTTGGTGGATGGTACCTGGGAGAGTTTGTTATACTGGTTTGAATTGGCCGTCAGCACCTTGATACCAATAGCCCTCTTTTCATCTACCCGGATTCGCTCCACAACCGCTGGACTGGGGGCAGGGGCGCTAATGATCGTCCTGGGATTTGTCGTCAACCGGATCAACATGGCGATTACATCCATGATTCCTACAACTGGAGCCAATTATTTCCCCTCGTGGATGGAAATCGCCATCAGCTTGAGTATAGTTTCGGCCGTGGTGCTGATTTTCTTTTTCTTTGTCGAACATTGCGATGTTTACGAATCCAGACTGCAACGAGAGCATTCGAACAACGATCTCTCACGGCCGGTCTTTGACCGATCCACCGATGTATGGCTGGGGCCGAATCTCATCCGAAATACCAGTGTTCATTTCATTTTCTTCCTCATCGGCGCGAGCCTTTCCTTTGCCTTGCTGCCGGAAAGAGCCGTGCATGGGGCATTGCCTGAAAAAACTCCAGTTACCAGGCCCCGGGGTCTGGACCCTATGATCATCGATGGGAACCATGCTAATCTGGCTGTTATCTTTGATCACAGCAAACACATACGGGAACACGGTAAGGCTGAATCGTGTGTTAAGTGCCATCACATGCAAAAGCCCATGGACCAGGCCACATCCTGCTCAGAGTGCCATAGGGATATGTTTCTCAAGACGCTGATCTTTAACCACTCGTTCCACGAGAGAAAGCTGGGAGGAAACAAGGGCTGCGAAAAATGCCATGAAAAGGACCATCCCAAGGCGGCCGAATACGTCAAGGCATGCGAGAAGTGTCATACCAAAATGGCTGCAAAAGGCTCCCGGATATCCTTAAAAACAAAGGGCCTTGATAGGTTCAAGTTTGCAGTCGGGTACGCAGACGCCCTACACGAGTTGTGCATCGCATGCCACAAGGAAAAGGCCATGGAATACAAAGAAAAAAGGCTATTGGAGGAAAGGCTGGTTTCCATTGGATCTCCCCGAGTTGCGGAGCCGGAGCGCATTGCACAAGAACGGCTCCATTTTTGCCCTACCTGTCACAGAGAACTGCACTATACCAATGACCCCGTCCCGGAGATCATTCTTCCAAAAAAGGAAAACAGAGAACGATCCATCCCTGTTTTCCTGGAGGAAATGAAGCAGCCGCAGCAGACGTCCAAACATAAAGAAATCATTCATCGACGGTGAAAGGCTGGCCTTGAAAAAGAAAATTCTGATCATCGATGACGAGCCGGACGTGATCACGTATTTGAGGACTTTTCTCAAAGATCAGGGATATAATGTGTGCTGCGCCGAGGACGTTGAATCCGGCTTACAGATGATACCAGCGGAAAAACCGGATGTGATCTGCCTGGACATCATGATGCCCGAGAAATCCGGAATCTCTTTTTATGATCAGATTCGAAAACACATAGATTATTGTCATATTCCTGTCGTTATCATTAGCGGGCTCAATGAGGACTCGATGGACAGCGTATTAGGGGCGTTGGAACATACCTGTCAACCCTCCAGACCCTATCGATTTGTGAGCAAACCGGTGGATCTGGAGCAATTACTCTCCACTATCCGAGAAGCCCTCGGATAAAGTGATACCCCTTACCGGGATGAGGGAACGATCATGTCTGCAAACATATTGCATTCATGGCTCCAGGAAAAACTTTTCCGGCACACCCCCATCAGCATCTCTGTTATCGACCGAGATCATCAAATTGTAGAAGCCAATCGAAGTTTCAAGCATCAGTTTGGCGACTTTTCCGGCCGACATTGCTACGAAGTATACAAGAAGCGCGCCAGTGCATGCGAAAAGTGCCCTGCCACTAAAACTTTTATGGATGGTCAGGTGCGGCGCAGCTACATTGATTACTTACACTATACAACCCCCATTGCAGCGAAGAATGCGAATAAAGAAGTTATTTATGTGGTGCAGACGAACATGGATATCACACAGTGGGTCCAGCAAGAAAAAGAACACCGCGTTCTTTACGAGTGGGCCCCCTGTTATATCGCCGTCCTGGACCGTAGCTATCGCATTATCCGGGGGAATCGAAGACTCTGGAAAGCTTTCGGACACAAGGCGGGTGAATATTGCTATCAAGTATATAAAAACCGGACGGATAAGTGCGCAGACTGTCCCGCGGAAAAGACCTTTCAAGACGGCTATATCTATCACGCAGAGCAAACGGGCATGACAAAAGATGGGGAAATAGCACATTATATTGTTACCAGCGCTCCATTGATAGAGTTCGGAGGAAGGGTGGATCAAGTCATCGAGGTATGCATGGACACCACTCAGTACAAAACTGTCCAGACCGAATTAAGCAAAATCCGCGCAATTCAAGAAAGCCTGATAACACACTCGTATGATGGCATTATGGCAATTGATGAGCAAGGGAAAATGATTATTTTCAATCCGGCTCTGGAGGCTTTGCTGGATGTTTCGGGACAAGAGGTCGAAGACCTTTCCGATCTGGAGCAATACTTTCCTCCTCCATTGCTCGAAATCATCAGGGAAAGACGAGAAGCCTGCATGATACCCGGCTTTCCCCTTCAATCAAAGAGCGGCGAAGAAATACCCATCCGATTTGCCAATATCTGTCTGAAATCGGAAGAAGAGACTTTAGGATACGCCTCTTTTTTCCAGGACCTCAGAGAAATCAAACAACTGGAACGGGAAAAGCTGGATGCGGAGCGCCTCGCAGCCGTGGGTCAGACAGTGGCCGGCATCGCACATGGCATCAAAAACATCCTCATGGGCCTGGAGGGCGGTCTTTACGTGGCCAGGTCAGCATCCAAACACCACGATCCAAAGCTGGCGGAAGAGGGCTGGCGGATGCTGGAGAACAACATCACGAAGATATCCGCCCTTATCAAAGATTTCCTCAATTTTTCCAAGGGCCGCGAGCCACAGGTCCAATTAGTGGACCCCAACCAGATTGCGCGTGAAGTGATCAACCTTTATCGCGAAGGAGCGGAAAAGGCCGGAATATCCATTATCCCTGAGCTGCAAGAAGGAGTCCGCACGGCCCCGATGGATCCACAAAGCATTCATTCCTGCCTGGCCAACCTGGTTTCCAATGCTATCGATGCCTGCCGTATGAGCAATCAACAGGGGTGCAAAGTGACGCTCTCCACTCGTGAAGAGGACAACTCTATTATTTATGAAGTGATGGATAATGGCTGTGGAATGGATTATGAAGTGAAGAAAAAGGTATTCACCACCTTTTTTTCCACCAAAGGGATGGGAGGAACAGGATTGGGGCTTCTCGTTACGCGGAAGATCGTCCAGGAACATGGAGGGAAAATCGAGCTTGACTCTACACCAGGGCAGGGAACCCGATTTACCCTTATTTTTCCTCGCAAGCGTTTACCGAGGCCTAAAGCCGAAATTGGCTCTTCAAAATCTGAACCCACCTAGAGAAAAACGAGGTAAAATCACATGGCAAGACCAGAAGAAAAAACTGTTTTAGTAGTTGATGATGAACCGGAAATTGTATTTTTCTTGAAGGTCGCCCTCAAAGACCACGGGTTCAACGTCCTTACAGCTTTCAACGGGATCGAGGCCATGGAAAAGATGCGTGAGCAAACGCCTGATATTATCTCGCTGGATCTCGTCATGCCCGGTAAAAGCGGAATCAGATTTTTTCATGAACTTCGCAAAAATAAAAAATGGGCCGATATTCCTGTTCTGTTCGTAACAGGCCACGCTCACGATACCTTAGATGGTTCGAACCTCATGGAAATGCTGGAAAGCCGGACTATATCAGGCCCGGCCACATATCTTGAAAAGCCGGTGAACGCCGAGACCTTCATTCGAAATGTAAAAGCCATTCTAAACATTGAAACCGCTCCGGATGAACACCAAGAGCAGGAAAAGAAATCGCTGCAGCAAGAAGTAGAGTCTCTCTTGCAAAATGCAAATCCTGAAGACCTCCGAGATGTGCTTCGCATACTTCGTGAAAGCAAACATTAACTTGCCAAACCTGAAATATTTACAAAATGTTAGGGTAAGAATATTGAAACCTCAAGCCATTGATTATATTGGACATGAGAGTAATAACCTGGCAATCTTGAGGATAGACGCAGCAACAGCAGCCGGGGGCTCCGTTACTACACCCCGGAGCGGAAGATGATTCCTCAGATCTACAATTAGCACAGTTGAAAATTTTGAGGTAACACCTGAATAAAAAAGGGATACGGAATAACATCATACCCCCCTTGTCTTTTTTTGTCTATGTGTTGGATGAGGAGTTCATCTAGAAACACCGGGGGCAAGTTTACAATATCCGGTGAGACAGT
>JAFDED010000098.1 GCA_019310535.1 Deltaproteobacteria bacterium | reverse complement strand
CAAATCCTCTCTTATTGTTGCCTCTGCACCCATTGCTGTATTTCCTTCCATCCTTCCTTACCCATAACTTTTATCCTGACCAGGGGGATACCATGTTCGTTCCGTTTCCCATTTATGGGATACTTTTTTTGCTTGTCACACAAGCGCTTCTCTGATATATTCACATTCACATTTGCTCAAAAGGAAGTCTTATAAGTCCAGCAACTTTATGTTGTTGCGATAGAACCAAATAAAGTAAGGAGTAGAAGAAATGAACAGAATATTGACTATCGGTTTGTTGTTGACCTTGTCAGTCTCTTTAATAACAACGGAAGGCGCTTTGGCCGCTTCTAAGTGGAACATCAAGTTTGGTCACGACCAACCGGAAAAAAGCCCTCATCACGAGTCAGCGCTCTTCTTGAAGAAAATGATAGAGGAAGGGACCAATGGTGAAATAAAAGTGAAAATCTTTCCAAGTCAAATCCTCGGAACAGGGCTGCAAATGGTGGAGATGGTTCAGGCCGGCGCTCTGGAAATGCTGGCTATCCCAACATCTAATGTCCAGGTTCTCCAGCCTGCGTTCCAGATTTTCGACCTCCCCTTCCTTTTTCCCGATAAGGAGTTTTTTTATCGGCTGGCCAACGGAAAGTTCGGGGAGGCCATTTATAAGCCTCTTTTGAAGAAAAATATTGTCGGTTTCAGCTTCTGGGAAAGCGGCTTCAAGCAGTTCACCGGGAACTTCCCTATCCACTCGCCCGACGACTATAAGGGCCACAAGATCCGAGTTATGCCGGCCCCCGTTATTCGGGAACAATTCAAAGCGCTTGGCGCCTCACCGGTTCCCATCGACTTCCATGAGCTTTACAACGCACTTCAACAGGGAGTGGTGGACGGCCAGGAAAACCCCCTGACAACCATTGTGACAATGAAATTTTATGAAGTCCAAAAATACATGACTTTGAGCAATCATGCCTTTCTGGGGTACGTTCTAATCGCCAATAAAGACTTTTACAATTCTTTGCCGGATAAGTACCAAAAGCTTGTTCGGGAAGCAGCCATAAAATCCTCGGCTCACCAGCGTGGCCTCATACAAAAGAGAGAAAAAGGGTTCAAGGAAAAGATTAGGAAAGCAGGCGTAAAAATCATCGAATTAACACCTGAGCAACGACAAGCTTTCCAGAAGGCGGTTGAACCGGTCTATGACTGGTTTGTCAAAAATGTGCCCGAAGGCAAGCCGTATTTAGATATGGTCCGGTCTGCGTATCAAAAGTAAAGGACATGAGGGGTTTGTCCGCCGGTCAAGATATTGACCCATCCGGTGTTTCGAGACTCATCAGAATGATGATCATTTGAAAGTTACTTTGAACAATGTTAGCCGTTAAATGGATCGACGAACAGCTTTCCAGGCTGGAGAAAGCCTTTTTGGCTGGGAGTATTATCTTCGCCAGCCTTCTCCTTTTCATCAATGTGATCATGCGCTATGTGTTCCTGCATGCCATCTTCTGGGCGGAGGAACTGGTCCGCTACATGATGGTCTGGGTGATCTTTATCGGTGCGAGTCAGGTGGCCAAACGAGGAGGACACATAGCAGTGGACATTTTCCCGCGCATGATCTCGAAGCGAGCAAACACCGCTCTGAGCTTCTTCGTCACCATTTTCGCCCTTCTCTTTTGTGTCCTCCTCGTTTATTACAGCTTCGGGCAGGTAATGCGGGTCAAGGCAGCACACCAGATCTCGCCAGCGATGGAGTTGCCAATGTGGATTGCCTACCTCTCGATCCCGGTGGGCAGTTCCCTCATGCTCATCAGGTATATCCAGCAGTTCTGTCTTCTTATCCAGGGAACGAAAACGGAGGTCGAAGAGATTCTGGATTGAACAAACACAGGTGCTGATCTGTCTATTAAATTTTTCGTCGCTGATTTTGACTTTTGCATTGTTCTGAATATCTGCAGGCTTTTACCCTCTGGTTTTCAGGCGGTTTTTTTTCGATTTCTGCGCCTGCATATGGTGAGAGGTTCGTATGACTGCACTGGTTTTTCTCCTCCTTATCGCATGTCTGGCTGCTAGCATACCGATTTTCATGTCTCTTGCGATTGTGGCCTTCATCATCTTCTTTTTTTACACATCGATTCCACTTGAAATCTTGCCACAACGGATGTTCGCAGGCGTGGAGGGTTTTGCACTGCTTGCCGTCCCTTTCTTCATACTGGCAGCCAACATCATGGGGAAGGGGGGGGTGACGGCGCGCCTTATTCGCTTCGCCAATACACTGGTCGGCCACTTTCCCGGTGGACTCGCCATCTGTGCTGTTCTTACCTGCCTTTTTTTCGGCGCCATCACCGGCTCCAGCGCCTCCACGGTCGTGGCTATAGGAGGGATCATGTATCCGGCTCTTCTGGAAGCAGGATACAGCAGCCGTTTTTCCCTTGGTGTGGTCACCTGCTCAGCGCTCCTCGGAATGATCATCCCTCCAAGCAATGCGATGATCATCTATGGCTCGGTTTCAAAGGTCTCCGTGGGAGCGCTGTTTATGTCGGGTTTCGGCGCAGGGATCGTTTTTGCGATTATCTATGCGATATACTGTTATTTTTACGCGAAGAAGCATAAAATTCCTCTCCGCGCTAAAGCAAGCTGGAGGGAAACCGCCAGGACTTGCAGGGAAGCGATTTGGGGACTCGGGATGCCCTTAATTATTCTTGGCGGTATCTACAGCGGGGTTTTCACACCGACGGAATCGGCGGCGGTGGCGGTGGCTTACTCCATGTTCGTGGCGAGATTTGTTTACAGGGAGCTCACCTTCAAAGGCATCTGGATGATCGGCCTGGAGTCAGCCATGGTGACGGCCCGCGTATTGATCATGGTGTCCGCCGCCACTTTGTTTTCCTGGTTGCTCACCGTCCAAGGGATCACTCAGCAGCTCGTGAGGCCGGTCGCCGACCTTCACCCTCCTTATTGGGCGGTGCTCGCCTTCTCAAACGTCAGCATGCTTCTGGCCGGGATGTTCATTGACGTGTTTTCGAATATCCTCATTATCTGCCCGCTCCTTCTCCCCCTGGTTACAGGCGCCGGGATCAGCGAACTCCACTTCGGGATTGTGGCGGCGGTGAACTCCGACATGGGCAATATCACCCCGCCCTTTGGCCTGAACATCTTCGTGGCGAGCGGAACTTTCAACAAAAGTTACCTGGAAGCAGTGCGGGCGGTCCTTCCTTGGCTGCTCCTCGCGATCTTGAGCCTCATGATCATTACCTACATTCCCGGGATTTCCCTGTGGCTTCCGAAAATGCTATACCCGGGGATCAAGTAGGCACTTGAAAAAATCCGAGTTGAATTATTTACTATATGGTACGTAATCAGGTGCTGCGGCCGGGAGTGCCCAATAGCTTGAAAAAAGGAACGGCCGATTGATCTGATACATGACAGAGAGGTGCCCCGGTGTTGAAAATAGTTACTGATGCCGAAGTCTGCTGCGGTTGCAGGACGTGTGAGTTGGTGTGTTCTTTCCACCACGAGGGAGTCTTTTCACCAGAGGTGTCCAGCATTAAGATTTTCAGGGATTATCAGGCTGGTAAGATTGTGTTATCCATAGATTCAACCTGCGACTCTTGTAAAGGGGAGGCTCTGCCGCTGTGTCTAAAATACTGTCTGTACGGAGCTTTGAAGGAGGTAAGATAAGTGAATAGGCTTAGGATGAACAGCAGCAGCAGTCTGGCCGGCAAGATATTAAGGGTTGACCTGGGCAGTAAAAGGATATTCACCGAGCACACGGATAAGTATGCCAGGAAATTCATTGGTGGCAGGGCTATTAACAGTTTCATTTTGTTAAATGAAATGAATCCGGAAACCAAATGGTCATATCCTGAGAATATGCTCATTTTCGGTGTCGGTTGTCTGGCAGGCACCCTTGCACCGGGCGCATGCCGGGTCTCGGTCGATACAAAGAACGCATTTAATAATGGAAAGGGTTCAGCGAATTTTGGGGGGCATTTCGGCCCTGAGCTGAAGTACGCCGGCTTTGACCATGTAATAATTACAGGCAAAGCGGAAAAACCTGTGTACTTGTGGATATACGACGGAAATGCAGAATTAAGAGACGCAGGCGCTATTTGGGGTAAGACGACGTATGAAACCGAGGCGGTTTTGCGCCGGGAGTTAGGCGATGATAGGGTAGAGGTGGCATCAATAGGTCCGGCAGGTGAGAACCGGGTGAGGGGATCAAGTATAATCAGCGACTGTGCCAAAGCAGCGGGCGGCTCAGGTGTGGGCTGCATAATGGGTGACAAAAAACTTAAAGCCATAGCGGTGCGCGGGCATGGAGCTATTAAGGTAGCGGATCCGGAAAGGTTCATGAATTCGGTGAATACCGCCCTGGCAAAGGTTGAAGCTTCTCCTTTTAGTAAAGGATGGAGGAAAGGAAGCGTAGAGGGGAGATTCCTTCCTGAATCGCCGGTGTGGAATTTATATGCGTGCCCCAGAAATGCACAGGACGAGTACTGGCCCCCGGAGAAAAGAACAAAACTTGTCGGTATGGAGAGCGGTGTTCCTGGTTACAAGAAAAGGATGATGGCTTGTTTCGCCTGCCCTATCGGCTGTATGCCCTTCTCTGAGATAGAGGAAGGCAAGTACAAAGGTACAAAAGGTTTAGGATATTGGATCAATTCCGTCTGGTACTCAGTAAGATTTGACGTTGACGATCCGGCGGCATCCCTCAAATTCCACCTTCTGGCCAACCAACTGGGATTGGACGGAGATATGGCGGCTACCGTTATATCGTGGGCTTTCGAATGTTATGAGAAAGGTCTTCTTACAAGGAAAGACACCGATGGTCTGGAGCTTGAGTGGGGCAACGCTGATGCCATGATACGAATGGTGGAAAAGCTCGCCTATCGTGAAGGGATCGGTGATTTGTTAGCAGATGGAGTGAAGGAGGCTTCCCGGAAGGTATCCAAAGGTTCTGAGGCATTTGCCATTCACATGAAGGGTCAGGATTCAGTGGACCCATATCGGGCTGCTAAGGGATTTGGGTTTGCGGTGGCAACCTCGCCGGTTGCCGGCAGGCACCTGCGGGGTGCGGTAAGTAACCCTGAGGTTACCGGCCCGAAGGACCTTTCCTGGTCGCCCGATGACTATAAGAACATACCCGAGGCAGTCTTCTGGCAGGCGCAAACCAAAGAGATAGAAGACCTGGCCGGCCTCTGTGTCTACGTCGGCACCTGGAGCGGCGCCCACGCTCTTGAGGTATCCGATTATGCTGAGCTGATTTCTTCAGCCATGGGCATCGATGTTGTCGAAGAAGAGCTTATGATGATCGGAAGACGCAGCATAAACCTTGAAAAAGCGTTTAATGCCCTCCATACAGGCTTTGACCGCAAGGATGATTATCCTCCTGGAAGATTCTGGAAAGAGCCCATTACATCCGGCCCGTTCGCTGGAGTGAAATGCGACAGGGAAAAATGGGATGAAATGCTGGATAGGTTCTATGAATTACAAGGGTGGGATAAAAGAACCGGTTTGCAAACCAAGAAGGTTTTGACGGAACTTGGCATGGAGGATGTTGCTCAGAGACTGGAAAAGGCAGGAAAATTGATCTAACGACTAAGGAGCAATCAGCAATGAACAGGTTGAATACAACCTTCGCGGGGGTCAGCATGCGCAACCCCTTGATCTTGGCCTCGGCAACGACGGGATGGAATGGGAACGGCTGCCATCGGGCCTGGCTCAACCAGGCGGGGGCAGTGATTCCGAAGAGCCTCGCTCCCCCGACTAAGTTCGCCCATCATCCCCGATGCGGACGCATGAAGATGATTCGTCATGGCAAAAGCCGTATCGGCATGGTTAACATAGAACTGTACACAACCATGGGCCTGGAGGACTGGCTGCACACGGAACTCGATAAGGCCTACGAGGGAGGAAGCTGCATTATAGCCAGCATCGTGGCACACCCGAACCCCACCGAGACCGCCGGTAATGCCAGGACAATCGAGGATACCGGGAAGGTGGCGATGTTCGAGATCAACGTCTCCTGTCCCATGCCCGCCGATCAGTCCAGGGTGGGGTTTCAGATGGGGAACGACCCTGAGACCTGTTACCGACAGGTGGATGCCCTCAAAGGCGCGGTCTCGCTTCCGGTGGGGATCAAGCTCACTCCCACCACCCACCACATGGTACCCATGGCCCAGGCGGCCAAGTCCGCGGGCGCGGATTTCCTCACCATTGGCAACTCCATCCGCTCCTTCGCCGGGGTCGACATCACCACCGGCCTGCCAAGGTTGCCGGCCTACGGAGGATACAGCGGCCCGGCGATCAAACCCATCACCCAACGGCACGTGTCTGAGGTAGCCAAAGCCGTTCAGATCCCCATATCGGCCTGCGGCGGCGTTACCACATGGGAGGATGTGGTGGAGTACCTCATGCTCGGTGCCGCCACAGTCCAGCTCTGCACAAGCATTATGTGGCGGGGCTACGGCCACTTCATCACGATCCTCCAGGGGCTGAACCGTTACATGGAGCGGGAGGGGCTGACCTCCCTCGATGAAATCCACGGCAAGACCCTTCCGTTCATCTCCTCCATTGAGGAGGTCTCCCAACGGCCTCCCATGGTCTCCCGTGTGGACCCGGGGCTTTGCATCAACCTCATCAAGGGGGGCTGCGAAATGTGTGGTAAGGTATGTTTTTATGATGCGATCGAGTTTTCTCCTCGGCTCACGCTCAAACCTGAGAGGTGCGACGGGTGTAACCTCTGTGTGGAGATATGCCCTGTGGGAGCACTCAGTCTCGAGCACCTGAATCCATAATAGAACGCCCTCAAGGGGTATGAGAGAAAAAATATCGTGAAGGATCAAGTGATACAATGGGTCGACGGTAACCGCGACGTAGTGGTGGAGTTCCTCAGGGAGCTGATCGCTTTTCCCAGTGTCACTGGTGATGAGGGGGATATCCAGCGCTATATTGCCGGCAAGCTCCGGGGAATGGGTCTTGCGGTGGATATGTGGGAACCGGATATGGAGGAACTCAAGCGGCACCCCGCCTTTGTGCCCGTCTCCCGGGGGTACGGGGGGCGGCCAAACGTAGTGGGTATTCTCCGCGGAACTGGAGGAGGGAGGTCTCTCCTTATGAACGGCCACGTGGACGTGATTCCGGCGGGAGCTCCCGAGTCCTGGACTCATGACCCGTGGTCGGGGGACGTTGCGGAGGGCAAGGTATACGGGCGCGGCGCGTCGGACATGAAAGCGGGACTGGCCGCAATGACCATGGCCGTGGAAGCTCTTCGCCAGGTGGGAGTGAGGCTCAAGGGTGACCTAACGCTCGAGTATACAGTGGACGAGGAGTTGAGCGGCAACGGCACCCTGGCATGCGTGATGAAAGGATACCGCGCCGATGCGGGCATCTGCTGTGAGACCAGCAGCATGAAGGTGCAGCCGGCATCCATAGGCCGGATCTGGTTCGAGATCCGTGTGGCGGGCAGGGCGGCGGGAATCCAGCGCCGGTGGGAAGGCGTGAACGCAATCGACAAGGGTTACAGGGTTGTCAGGGCGGTCTCCGATTTTGAACAAGAGCGCATCGGCCGGTTAAGCCACCCCCTGTATCCCGATGTTCGAGGCGCGATCCCCTGCATGGTGGGAGTGTTCGAGGCAGGCACGTACGCGAGCGCTTTTCCCGACACCTGCCTATTGAAGGGGAGCCTGGCCACCCTCCCGGGAGAGGACTCGTCCGCAGTGAAGGAGGAATTCGTCAGATTCGTCCGAGAGGAGGTTTCCGACGATCCGTGGCTTAAAGAGTATCCCCCTGAGGTCGCTTTCGTGGGATACTTCGCCGAGCCTTCTGATATCTCGCCCCAAAACCCCATCGTACAAACCCTCTGCAATGAGTTCAGGGAGGTGACGGGAAGGGAACCGGAGATCAGCGGCCGGGAAGGGGCCGCTGACATCCGTTTTTTGAACCGCTACGGGGAGACCCCAACGGTAATCTTCGGGCCCGGGATGACAGAGCAAATGCACGCCAACAACGAGTGGGTAGCCATCGACGACCTCATAGAAGCTACCAAGATACTTGCCGCAGCTATTTTGGAGTGGTGCCGGTTGGAATAACCCGGCCCCCCGGCCCCAGGTGTACCTTATTATAAAACCTAAAAATGACAGATTGGATCGGTGATATCCCTAATAGACAGATTAGACTATAGCGGTTTAGTGGAAACCAAATAAAACAGATTAGTTAATGTCCATCCCGAAACTACAAAAAATTGAAGATGGATAATATGACCTGTGATATCAATAAGTTATATTATACAAGAATCCTTCTCTCCTCACATGAAAAAAGAAAAAGCGGGGTTTTCGGATGAACAGTAGTTAGAAAATAAAGTTGTTGTTCAACATATTGATGGATGATAGCAGGCGCTACAATATATTGATAAACGATTTTCATGCTCCGC
The DNA here is from genome assembly GCA_019310535.1 of Deltaproteobacteria bacterium. GTDB lineage: Bacteria > Desulfobacterota > JAFDED01 > JAFDED01 > JAFDED01 > JAFDED01. Next base: position 5,794 of record JAFDED010000098.1, on the reverse strand, counting down.
GGGTGCAGCCTCTGAATGACCATTACTTTAAAAATCAAATAATTATTGAAAAATTGTTGATTTAATAGGATACTTCTATATCGTTTGGTGTCCGAAGTATCGGTTCAGGATTCTCACTGGGACCCTCGGGCTATCTGTTCGAGATATCATTAAACAAATGTGCGAGTGGAAGAAGGTCGAGATCTTGGAAGGCAATGCGTAGATCGACCACATCCATTTGGTTTTGTCTATACCTCCGAAAGTATCCGGTTTCAGAGTTGCTAGGGTTTCTGAAAGGAAAGAGCGCCATCAAGATATTCGATATGTATCTGGAGCTAAGGCGAAGGTACTGGGGGCGGCATTTCTGGCCGAAAGGGTACTGTGTCAGTACAGTAGGTCTGGATGAAGAGCAAATCCGCAAGTATGTGAGGTGGCAGCTAAAAAGAGACCGAATCATGGATCAGCTCAAGTTGTGGAAAAAATAATCCGACCCTTTTAGGGGTGGTTGTTGACTCAAAGCGAAAACATAGAGAGTTCCAATGCTCAATATACGACTATTGCGGGGATCTCGGGGAAATAGCGGAGAATAAGGGAGATTCAAAAGGATGCGTTTTTACGACTTTGTGAGTACCTTAGCCTTTTGTATTCTGGGATTACTAGTTATTGTAGGGGGTATCCGTCTTGGTTTCGGACATTGGAATGACCCTGGACAAGGATTTATGGCAATTCTATCAGGTATCACATTATCCATCTTGTCAGTTTTGTGGTTGGCAATAACGCTGGTGAAGAAATCAACCTCTGGAACGACCAAAACATTTTTCCCGGCGCCAGATAGTTATAAAAAGATGATTCTTACACTCCTTCCAGTTGTTCTTTATGCCCTTCTGCTTAATAAGCTAGGATTCCTTATTACCACCTTTCTATTCTTAATTTTCTTATTTAAAGTTATAGAACCGCAACGCTGGAGTAAGGCGATCGGAACGGCATTCATAGCGACAGTTTGTAGCTTTTGTTTGTTTCAATTATGGCTTAATGTTCAATTTCCAGATGGACTCATTAGTATTTATTGGATTAAGAAATGGATTTATTGAATTCTTTCCAACACGGATTATTAGTAGCAACCCAGCTTCAAAACCTTTTCTTTTGTTTTCTTGGGGTTCTTGGTGGGACATTCATAGGAGTTTTACCCGGCATTGGTCCCTTGGGGGCAATTGCCCTTCTTTTGCCCTCCACTTTTTTTATGAGTCCTGTCGCAGCAATGATTATGCTTGCAGGTATTTACTACGGTGCGATGTACGGTGGGTCGACGACATCTATTCTGCTCAATATTCCAGGCGAAGCGGCCAGTGTGGTGACGTGTATCGATGGATACCAGATGGGGAAAAAAGGTAGGGCCGGTCCTGCGCTGGGCATATGCGCTTTCGGTTCGTTTATAGCAGGAACTATTGGCGTTATACTTTTATTATCTGTTGCTCCCCCACTGGCTAGATTTGCGCTCCGTTTTGGCCCACCTGAATACTTTTCGTTAATGCTTTTGGGACTCACCGTTTTAGTTTACTTGGCCAACGGACCAATTATAAAGGCACTAATGATGGCTGCTCTGGGATTGATTCTGGGTGTAATAGGAACAGATCTTATCACCGGCAGGCCGAGATTCACCTTCGGACTTATTGAACTGGAAGATGGATTAAATATTATTCCAGTCGTCATGGGATTATTCGGTGTCTCTGAGGTGCTCATTAACATTGAAATAGTTATAAAAAGGCATGTTAGCAAAACAAAAATTAAGGGACTTTTGCCGAGTCTTCAAGATTGGAAAGATAGTATAAAGCCTATCTTCCGTGGTTCATTTCTCGGCTTCTTCCTTGGCACCCTTCCCGGTGGAGGCGCTTTGATTGCATCCTTTGCCTCTTACGCGATGGAAAAAAAGTTATCAAAGCACCCCGAGAAGTTTGGAACAGGAGCCATTGAGGGCGTGGCGGGGCCTGAAAGTGCAAATAATTCCGCCTCTCAGGGGGCCTTTATTCCGCTTCTCACGCTGGGTATACCCAATAACGCCGTCATGGCGTTGATGCTCGGCGCTCTGATAATACATGGTGTACAGCCAGGTCCCCTTCTTATGAAAGAAGAGCCTGATATATTCTGGGGAGTAATAGCCAGCATGTATATTGGTAATATAATGCTTTTAGTCCTTAATCTGCCTCTTATTGGAATGTGGGTTCAGGTTTTGAAAATTCCTTATCGCATTCTTTTTCCTCTTATCCTCTTATTTTGTTTTATTGGCGTTTATAGCGTAAAAAATAGCATTCTGGATCTATGGTTTATGATTGGTTTTGGTGTATTAGGTTATTTAATGAAAAAATTTGAATACGAGATGGCCCCTCTCGTGTTAGCATTAATATTAGGACCAATGTTTGAAAATGCATTGAGACAATCAATGATCCTATTCGATGGAAATCCCATAGTATTTCTCACCAGACCTATATCCGCATTTTTTATATTATTCTCTGCTGCCTTGCTATTAAGTACCCTGGTGCCATGGATAAAAGAGAGAAAACATTTGTTGACTGAGGAGGTTTAGAAAGAATCTTTTATTTTTTATAAAAAAAGATTTTTTTAACGGAATAACAGGATATTGCGAATCTGATGTAGCGTTGTTGAATCACATTTCGTGTGATTTATCAACCCAATATTTTGATATACTTGTTTGTCCTATGATCCTGTCTAAAATCCTTCTTTTTCTTGCTTCGTTTTGCTCGATATGGCATGATAGTTTTATTATTATATGAGAATTGGTTGTATTAAACAGATGTCCTTTTCAGGGCGAAACCTTAACAAGGAGGTAAGGATTATGAGAGCTGTAAAGATTTCTTTGATGGCGTTTGTTGTGATGATTTCATTGCTTTGGGTTTTTCAAGCACCATTCGCGGCTGATTTTCCTGCGAAGCCGGTGAATCTTATCGTTTGCTACGGCGCGGGTGGGTCAACGGACACCGTTATCAGGGCGTTTAATGATCAATTAGGAAAACAGTTGGGAGTTCCCGCGGTGGTGTTGAATAAACCCGGTTCCGGGGGCCTGGTCGGAGCGCTGTTTGCTAAGAAAGCGAAGCCCGATGGTTATACGGTGCTGGTTTTGAGCCTTTCTCACCTGCTGCGGATGGCCATTGATCCCGGAATTCCCCTGGATGTATTCAGAGACTTTGCCCCGGTCAGTCGTTTCGTGAATCAGCCCCTTTTGTTGGGAGTGGGAAAAGACTCGAAATTCAACACACTCGATGATTTGATTTCCTATGCAAAGCAGAATCCAAGGAAGGTGAGTTATGGTTCTGCTGGTATTGGTGCCACGGGTCATTTTGCCGCTGAATTATTTTGCAGTACTGCCAAAATCAAAGTGAAGCATGTCCCTTTTAAAGGAGATGCAGCGACTACTACAGCAACGATGGGAGGTCATGTTGATTGGAGTGTCACCGGGTTGCCGAAATTTGGACCGAAAGCTGCCTCCGGAGATGTGAAAGTTCTAGCTGCATTCACGAAAGAGCGGATACCTGAGATGAAGGATGTGCCGACTTTTGGTGAGAAAGGATATCCCGAGGTGATTATGTATAGCTGGTTCGGATTTGCTGTACCAAAGAAGACTCCAAAGGAAATCATAGCCAAACTGGATAAAGCAATTGGGGCGGCGATAAAAGATCCTATTACCCAGAAGAACTTGAAGAATCTTCTCTTCAATGACTGGTACATCGGTCCCGCTGAATTCTCTGAATTTATAAAGTCAGATTATGAAAGGTTTAAGAAGGTTGCTGAAGAGGCTGGAATCAAAGTAAAACAGTAAAGAGAATGATCTATAGTTTGCAGGAGAAGACTCATTTCACCGGATCCGGTGAGGTGATTCTTCCTCCATTACAAGTGATTGCAATTGCGGTGTAGTATGGAGGAATGAAAAGATGAAAAGTTCGTTGAGAGTTGGGATGTTGGTTGTGGAGAGTGGTGAAAAACAATATGGTCCTTTAAAGATTGCCGCACGGGCTGACGGTTCAGATATTTTCATTCCTCTTATGATTATCAACGGTAGAGAAGATGGTCCCATACTGAATATTAGTGGGGGATGTCATGGGGATGAATTCGAAGGGATGGAAGCGGTTCGAAGAATATACAGAGCAATCGACCCGAATGAGCTAAAAGGCGCCATTATTGGATCTCCTGTTGTTAATACTCCGGCATTAGAAGTGGGACAAAGGTGTAGTTATGTGGACCAGTACAATCTCAATAGGTGTTTTCCCGGGAAAGAGAACGGATTCCTGACTGAAAGATTTGCCTATGTCTATTTCAATGAGGTGATAAGAAAAGCTGATTACGTCATGGATTTTCATGGCGGTGGAAATATAATGTGTTTAGCCCCTATTGCAATATACCGTGATATAGGAGGAGAGAACGTAGCAAAGAAAGCGGAGGAGCTGGTCAAAGCAACGGGAATTGATCTCGTTTGGAAAGGAAGCGGTGGATGGATCGGTCCCATTTCGCTCGAGGCTCAGAAGATTGGAATCCCGGCTATAACGGTGGAAGTGGCTGGAGAGGCTAGGGTCAGAGAAAGCGTTATCCAACAATTTGAAACAATGATTTACAATGTTTTGAGCTATTTCAGAATGATCCAGGGTGAGCCTGACTTGCCGAAAAAGGTGCAGTTTTTCGAAGGAACGTTCATCAATTGCACCAACGGAGGGTTTTATCAACAAAGCGTCGATTTGAAAGAGATGGTTAAGAAGGGTGACTTGCTGGCAACCATATGCAATGTCTACGGAGAGGTCGTGGAAGAGATTCGAGCGCCTTTTGAAGGAATCGTCTGCTCCAAAAGGACGTTCGGCACCATTGAGCCCGGGGGTTGGACCCTCATGATAGGAAAGCTCCTATGAAGAGCGTGTTGATGATGGAGATGACCACCGATGAGGTGAAAGAATACCTCCTGAGAGAGGAAACGGTCATGATGCCTGTTGGGAGCTGTGAACAACACGGTTCTTATGCCCCTCTGGGCACCGATTCCTTTATAACCCAGGAGATTTCTCAGAGAGTGGGCGAGAAATTGGGCATTGTTGTAACACCTATGATTCCCGTTGGCCTGTCGGATCAACATCTGGCCTGGCCTGGAACTCTGAGCCTCAGTATCGGAACAATCACGAATATTCTCACGGATTATGTAGATTCTCTCTTTTCTCATGGATTTCGCAAGTTCCTCCTGCATTACTTTCACACCAAGAACAAGATAGCGGTGGATGCGGCCGCGTGGAAAATAAAGAAACGTTATGGCGATAAGATTAAAATTCTCGTGGTGAACTCATTCGCATCATGGAGCGCATGTTCCGGTCAAATTTTCGGTGAAGAGCATGATACATTATGGACGGCACATGGTGGAGAGGGTGAGGTGTCGTGCCTTGAGGCGCTGGGTTGGCGTATCAAAAATTCTAAGATTCCCGAGCGGATTGAAAACAGCGAGTTTTTGAATAAGTCAAGAAACCCGGAAGTGTATGCAATCATACAGAATCTTAAAAAATATACTCCTGCTGGTGTTTGGGGAGAGGCTTCCGGGACCTCGCGTGAGGAAGGTGAAAAGATATTCGAGATCGTCTCGACTCACCTTGCAAAGTTGATACCCGCTCAATGGGAAGAATGATTGCTTCCTCAGGAAGTATAAAGTCGGCACACAACCTAATACTAAGTTGCTTTCAAAGTTACACTTATAATCCATTCAAAAGCTGTGAGATTATAAACTCGCTTGGCATCATTTTCTAGCGTGGCGAGTGCCTCGACCAAGAGGTTTTCC
>JAFDED010000030.1 GCA_019310535.1 Deltaproteobacteria bacterium | reverse complement strand
GTCATTAAACATGTAACAAGGTACAACTGGAATAAAATCTCTATCCCCAGGAGTTAAAAACCCTCAAAAGGGATGAAAAAGAGGCTGTGCCAAGTTCAATGTCTATTTTTGGGATAAAGATTTGCATTGATCGTTGCTGATTTTTCATTTTATCATGAATTTTCATAAGCATGAAATGACGGTAATTGCCCCACTTTTATGTCGCAGGCCCAATTGCCCCATCACAGCTCATTAAAAGAGTTTACACCAAAATTTCCCAGGGGAAAAGGGGTAATTGTGGCTCTGGGGGACCACCACACCCTCCGGGGTGGAGTAACGGAGCCCGTGCGCAGCCCGGACAATGTATTGTTCGGGCTGCGTCTATCATCAGGATTGCCCGGATATTCCTCCTGTATGCCTGAAGAACAAGGACTTTGCGTGGACAGTCTCTTGTCGCTTCGCGATCCGGACGACAAGTCGTCCGGGCCACCCTCCCTTTTCGAAAAGTCTCTCCAGAATTCCTTTTTTACGTACTGATGAAGGCAAAGGATTGAAATTCAAAGTATTTTGATAACTCTGTGCGAATTTTTGGGGAAAATCCTGGTTGGATCAGGGGATGAGGATTTGATGAAAAATGTGAAATATTTCACGTGTTAATTTTTTTTCCTCTTCTTTTCTTGAGTAAATATGTATGAATAAATAGAAATATTTTTTACTATTTTGAGAAAAAATGATTGACATCAATATTGGGGATATGTTAAAAAAGACACACTTTACATATTTGAATTCCGATCTGGGCCCTCCTACAGGGAGAACTCTGACGATAGGGGCGAGGGAGTGATCGCTCGGCCTGCTATGGCAGGCAAAGGAATCGAGTACATTCACCGGTTTTTACTGAGGGGACGCATGATAAAAGTGCCAGAACCTGGAATTAAATCCTTCTATTGTCTCCTGTCGTTGAAAATCCTCGCATTTGTCTCCATTTTTTTCCTCATTGTGTCCGCTTCTGCTTTAGCATCCTCGCAGAGGGATTTACATCGATATGATATCCCTCTGGGCAATTCATATGCTATGGGAACTCCCGATGCTGCCATTACCATTGTGGAGTTTGGCGATTTTCAGTGCAGCTTTTGTGCCCGGGCCCATCCAATTCTGGAGCGGCTCGTCCTTGAGCATAAGGACGTGCGCCTGGTCTGGAAATTTGCCCTGCATCCCTTTCATGACTGGGCCCGGGGCGCAGCCTCGGCGGCCCTGGCGGCAGGGGAACAGGGAAAGTTCTGGGAGATGCACAGACTGCTCTTCGAGCATCAAGATGATCTTCGGGAAGTGCAGATATTCATGCTGGCTAAGGAACTAGGGCTGGATATGAAAGCATTTCGGAAAAGTTTCCTGAACCCCGCGCATCAGCACATAATGGATGAGGACACAAAGCTTGCCCGTAGCCTGGATGTCTATTCCACGCCCACCCTGTTTCTTAATGGCCAAAAAATAGTTGGGATCCGCCCGTTTGAGGTGATGGTTCAGGTTTTGGACGAGGAGCGAAGGCTTTTGGCCAGAGGGGAAGCTCCGGCAGACGTATCTCCATCCCGGGCAAAAACACCTATGGACAGGGCGATGGTGGATTTGATCTTCAAACCTCCTAGAGCCCGACCAACGGGAACGATCAGGGTTGGCGATGAAGCGCCTGATTTTACCCTGCTAGGGACCCATAGAAAGCCGGTGTCCCTCTCTGCTTTTCGCGGCGAAAAAAACATAGTGCTGGCTTTCTTTCCTGCCGCCTGGACCCCTGTCTGAGCCAGGCAATTGCCCGAGTACGCCGACAACCAGTCGGTGTTTGACGGGCTCAATGCTCAGGTTCTGGGCATCAGCGTTGACAATGTCGCAACGTTAGTCTCTTTTGAGCATTATATGGGAGGGTTGACGTATCCGTTGTTATCTGACTTCTGGCCGCACGGGCTCGTATCCCTGAAATATGGAGTTCTGCGGGCCGATGGTGTGTCTGAAAGGGCTCTTTTCGTCATAGATAAAAAAGGAATGGTCAGATATGCGCAAGTAAACGATATAAATGAACTACCGGATATCAAAGAACTGTTTAAGGCCCTTCGCAGAATCGAGGGGAAATAGCCTTTGGTTTCTCTGCTGTATAGTTAATGAAAAGAGCCCTTTGCTGAATTCGATTCCAAGAAAAGGAGGTGGGACAATAAGGTCAGGCTCTTGGTCTTCAAAAAAACAAAAATATTCTAAGTGCTAACATTTAAAAGTAGAGGAGGATTTCAATGGAACTGACCAGAAGGGGTTTCCTCAAGCTTTCGGGGACGACGGTCTCCGCTGCGGTACTGGGAAGCCTGGGATTCGACCTGTCACCCATCGCGGCCTATGCTTCAACCGTGAAGCTGAAGGGTACTCGGGAGGTCACCACCATCTGTCCCTATTGCGCGGTTGGATGCGGTATCATCGCTCACGTGAGAGATGGGAAACTGGTGGATACCGATGGGGATCCGGACCATCCAATCAACGAGGGCACCCTGTGCAGCAAGGGAGCCACGCTGAAGGCGCTCTCTGGGGACATGAATCCGATGCGGCTCACCAAACCCCGGTATCGGGCGCCCGGCGCGAGAGAATGGAGAGAAGTCTCCTGGGATTGGGCATTGGATGAAATCGCCAAAAGAATTAAAAAAACTCGCGATGCCACTTTCATGGTGAAAAATGACAAGGGTCAGGTGGTCAATCGCACCGATGCCATGGCATCGGTTGGGTCCGCGGCGATAGACAACGAGGAGTGCTACATTTTTCAAAAGTTCCTGCGCGGATTGGGCCTGGTGTACATCGAGCACCAGGCGCGTATCTGACACAGCGCCACTGTAGCGGCTCTGGCAGAGTCGTTCGGTCGCGGCGCTATGACGAATCACTGGATTGACATCCGCAACGCAGATGTGATCCTGATAATGGGATCCAACGCGGCGGAGAATCATCCCATCTCCTTCCACTGGATATTGAAGGCCAAAGAGCGGGGGGCTACTCTCATCAATGTGGACCCGCGATTCACCCGTACCTCCTCCCAGGCGGATATCTATGCAGCCCTGCGCTCGGGGACGGACATCGCCTTCCTGGGGGGAATGATCAATTACATCATTGAGAATAAAAAATACAACGATGAGTACATCAAGCTTTACACCAACGCCTCGTTCCTGGTGAACCCTGACTTCAAGCTTCCGGCTGACAACCAGGGTGTTTTTTCGGGGTATGACCCCAAAGCGCGCAAGTATGACAAGAGCACATGGGCTTTCCAAAAAGACGAGAAGGGTATTGTTAAGAAGGACCCGGAACTCAAAGACCCCAACTGCGTGTTCCAGCTTCTCAAAAAACATTATTCCCGCTACCTGCCCGAACTGGTGGAGCAGATCACCGGGACACCCAAGGATGACCTGCTGAAGATTTACGAGACGTATGCCTCCACCGGCGCCCGGGGCAAAGCGGCCACCATCATGTACGCCATGGGGTGGACCCAGCACACCGTCGGCGTGCAAAACATCCGTACCATGGCAATAATCCAGCTATTGCTGGGGAATATGGGGATGGCTGGCGGAGGAGTTAATGCGCTGCGCGGGGAATCCAATGTTCAGGGATCCACTGACCACTGCCTGCTCTTCCACATTCTGCCGGGTTACCTGGGGACGCCCAATGCCTCCCAGGCCACCCTGGCGGACTACAATAAGCGGTGGCCAAAATCCGTTGACCCCATGAGCGCCAACTGGTGGCAGAATGGCCCCAAGTACATTGCAAGCTTGATCCGCGCCCATTACGGCATGAACGTGGCCAGCCCGGAGGAAGGCTATCTTTTATTCCCCAAACTGGATGTCGGGCAGAATGCCTCGTGGTTGAACCTGTTCGATAACATGAGCAAGGGCGTGATCAAGGGCTTCTTTGCGTGGGGGATGAATCCGGCATGCTCCGGCGCCAACGCCGGCAAAGTGCGTCGCTCTCTGGCCAATCTGGACTGGATGGTCAACGTCAATATCTTTGACTCGGAGACGGCCGAATTCTGGCGCGGTCCGGAACACCCCGATCCCAAAAAGGTGAAAACCGAGGTCTTCCAGCTCCCTGCTGCGGCCAGCTTCGAGAAGGAGGGAAGCATCACCAATTCCGGCCGCTGGGCTCAGTGGCGTTACAAAGCGGTAAATCCCCCGGGTGAGGCTCGACCCGACGCCGAGATTATCATCGAACTGGCGCGCCGTCTAAAGAAGCTCTACGAGAAGGAGGGCGGTGCACTGCCCGAGCAATTCACCAAGCTGACCTGGGACTACGAGGAGAACGGCAAGGTGAGTACTCACAAGATTGCCAGGGAGATCAACGGGTACTTCCTGAAGGATGTTACCGTCAAGGGCAAGAAATTCAAGGCCGGCACCCTGGTGCCCAGCTTTGGATTCCTTCAGGCCGACGGCTCCACCTCTTCCGGCAACTGGCTCTATTGTGCCAGCTATACCGAGGCCGGGAACATGATGGCGCGCCGGGACAGGAAGGATGCTCCTAACAACATCGGTCTCTATCCCAAGTGGTCTTGGTGCTGGCCGGTTAATCGACGCATCATTTATAACCGAGCATCAGTGGATGCGGACGGGAAGCCCTGGGACAGAGGGCAGTGGGTCGTGCGATGGACCGGCAAGGGCTGGGAAGGCGACGTGCCCGATGGTGGCTGGCCGCCGTTAAGTGCCGGAAAGAAGTCCCGGTATGCCTTTATTATGAAGCCCGAGGGCTATGCGCATATCTTCGGGCCGGGCAGGGCCGATGGACCTTTCCCTGAACATTACGAGCCTCTCGAGTGTCCCATCGACCGGAATCTGCTCTCGCCCCAGTACAACAACCCGACCATAAAAATGTTCGGCAAAGAGGGAGAAGAACTCGGCGGCGATGTGTATCTGACCTGCGATGCGCGCTACCCCATTGTTGCCACCACGTACCGAGTGACGGAGCACTGGCAGACGGGCGTGATGACGCGCCATCAGCCGTGGCAGGTTGAAATGCAGCCCCAGAATTTTGTGGAGATGTCCAGAGAACTGGCGGCATACCTGAAGATCAAAAACGGCGTGAAGGTGAGGGTGGTCTCAGCTCGCGGCAACGTGGAAGCCATCGCTATCGTTACCAACCGCTTCAAGCCGTTCAAAATCGCCGGCCGTACGGTGCACCAGGTGGGACTGCCGTGGTGCTATGGGTGGCTGACCCCGAAGAACGGATTCGACAGTTCTAACCTGCTGACCGCCACCATAGGCGACGCAAACACCATGATCCCTGAAAGCAAGGCGTTCATGGTGAACATCATCAAGGCTTGAGGGAGGTGATGCAGATGGGAAAGATTCAACTGACGTTTGGTCATCTGAAAGGCTTGAAGTCCACGGTGACCATCGAGGCCACCAACAAATCCACCGAGACGATATCGGAGGATAAGGACCGGAAGGTTGTCCTGGTGGACGTTTCCACGTGCATCGCCTGTCGGGCCTGCCAGGTGGCATGTAAGCGGTGGAACGAGCTGCCAGCCGAGCAAACGCGGAACATGGGAACCTACCAGAATCCACCCGACCTCTCGATACTGACATATACCTATGTGAATTTCCAGGAGTCGGAAAACGGGAAGCCGGAATGGTATTTCCGTAAAATTCAGTGCATGCACTGCAACGAACCGGGTTGCATGGACGCGTGTCCGGTGGAGGCCATTTACAAGACGTCAACTGGAGCGGTGGTCGTTGACTTGAACAAATGCGAGGGGCATGGCGACTGCAGGGAAGGATGCCCATATGACATCCCCAGGATCGACAAAGAAGCCAAAAAGATGTACAAGTGTACCTTCTGCCTGGACCGCCTTGTTGAAGGCATGCCACCCGCCTGTATGGCCATGTGCACAACAGGGGCTTTGCAGTTCGGTTCCCGGCCGGAGATGTACGAAAAGGCCCAGTTGCTGAAGGGCGATCTCAAGAAGCGCGGTTTATCAAAAGCGGATGTCTATGGCCCAGGCGAGATGGGGGGAACCCACTGGATCTATGTGTTACCCAAGGAGCCTGAACTCTTCAAATATACTGTTGCAAGCCTGGAGAAAAATCACATGATGCGCTCCCTCGCCAGGAAATGGAGTGGTTTCGGAATGGGAGCAGCCCTTCTGGCCGGCCTGACAAAAGCATCCAGAATCGAGGATTAGACGAAGTTCAGTTCAATGCAAAGAGAGGGTCTCCTTTAGAGAGGCCCTCTCTTGTTATAAACTGCTTTTTGCCCACTCGATAATCACTTCTTCGTTTTTGCGCCCCTCGAAAATAAATCTGACATCCATAGGGATGCATTTGGAACCCTTCTTCTCCGGATTGTGGTATGCGTGACAAAAGGTCGGGATTTCTTCCACTGCCATGGTATGCCCTGTCCTGGGATGATGACACTAAACACGAATCAGCCCCATTACCTTTCAGGAGATGACGGGCATGGGAGTTTTGGGTGAAAACCTTGTGCCCTGGCTTGTGATAGTTGCCTCACAGTCAGTCCGGTTCCCGACAATAAGCGTATCACGTCCAATTATCCACAATAATTTTTTTACTTCTGCCGCTTTATGAAAATATTATGGGAATTCCACGCAAAACAGACTTGACACTGTTGGGCGGGGAAGTTAACCTAATTAGTAATTGTTACTAATTGTTACTATTAAAAAGAGTGTGCGATTGATGACAACTCGAAAGATCAGGATGACTCAACAGCGCAGGTTTATACTCGAGGAACTTCGAAGAATCAGATCCCACCCGTCAGCGGACGAGATATACGAGAAGGTTCGACGGCGATTGCCGCGGATCAGCCTGGGCACTGTCTACCGCAACCTGAACATTCTGACTGAGTGCGGAATGATACAGAGATTGGAGACGGGAAGCGCTCAGAGGCTCTTCGACGGAGATCCGAGGGCGCACTACCACCTGAGATGCGTGGTGTGCGGCCGTGTGGAAGATGCGCCGGTTGAGCCGATAATTGCCATTGAAGATGCTCTTCGCGAGTTGAGTGATTACGAGATAATCGGGCATCGTCTGGAATTCATCGGGGTATGTCCTCACTGTAACAAAAGGGATGATGTGGAGAGGGGTTAAAAGATTGGGAAAGAGCCGTCGTGAAGGATGAGTGCTGAAAGGAGGGTTTCCGTTGTCCCTGAATACTATCCTGATCACCCCGATGTTGATAACAAAGATAATATGGGAAAGCACACAGTTTTGAAAACCAAAGGAAAGGAGCTACGATGAGCACGAGAGAAGAACAGTTGAAACTTGTGGAGAACATGAAGCAGTGGCAGAAGGTTGAAGACGCTACGGTGGCCAAAACCGCCAGCGTGATGGAAGAGACGGACAATCCTCTGATCCGTTTGGTGATGGAGATAATCCAGCGCGACGCCAACCTCCATCACCGCGTACAGCAATTGATCATCGACAGCCTGGAAAGGGGGTCGATCCCCATAACCGTGGAGGACCTCCAGAAGGTCTGGATATCTATAGAGGAACACATCCAGATCGAGCGCAACGCCACCGAAATGGCAAAATCGAGCCTTAGTGCCCTGCAAGGAAGAGCAGGCATTGTGCAGCATTACCTTATTTCCTACCTTATGGAAGACGAGAAGAAGCACGAAAAACTCCTGAGCAACCTTGAACAGATCAAAAAAGGGATGTACCCGTAGAGAGCGTATTGCGGGCGGGAGCGAGCGATTTCTCGGCGGAATCATCGGCGGAAGCAAAAAAATTACCGGGATTCCCAGGCAACCGAAACGACACGCTGGGTGCAAAAGGTGCTTGCATTTATGTGAGCGGTTGCGGCACGTGGCGGCGGGCACTGTTTTTCATTGAGATAAACGTGCCTATGTATAAAAATTTCAGACAAAATAAAGGAGGATAATATGTCAAAGAGGTTGGAAATTTACAAATGTGAAATATGCGGGAATATAGCGGAGGTGCTTCATGAGGGCGTTGGTCAGCTTGTATGCTGCGGCCAGCCGATGAAGCTTTATTCAGAGAACGTCGTGGATGCCGCCCGGGAAAAGCATGTTCCCGTGGTGGAGAAGATCGCCGGCGGCGTGAAGGTGAAGGTGGGAAGCGTCGCCCATCCCATGGAGGAGAAGCATTACATAGAGTGGATCGAGGTGATAGCCGATGGGAAAGCATACCGGAAATTTCTGAATCCCGGGGACGCACCCGAGGCCGAGTTCCAGATCGATGGGACCCAGATCACGGCCCGTGAGTACTGCAACCTGCACGGCCTTTGGAGGGGGTAATCACCATGATAAGCGAAAAGATGCAAGATGCCTTAAACAAGCAGCTCAACGCTGAGCTTTACTCTTCTTATCTCTATCTTTCAATGTCAGCCTGCTTTACCTCTATCAACCTCAAGGGTTTCGCAAACTGGATGCGTGTGCAGGCGCATGAAGAGCTGGCTCACGCGATGAAGTTTTACGAATACATCACCGAGCGCGGCGGACGGGTGGCTCTTCTTTCGGTGGAGGAACCACCATCTGAGTGGGCCTCGCCGTTGGCGGCCTTCGAGGACGCATACCGACATGAGCAGAAAGTCACCGGCCTTATTCATGAGCTGGTTGAACTCGCCGGTGCCGAACACGACCATCCGACCAACATATTTCTCCAGTGGTTCGTGAGCGAACAGGTAGAAGAAGAGGCGTCCGCCGACGAGGTGGTTCAAAAGCTCAAACTCATCGGCGATGCCGGCAATGGCCTGTTTATGATTGATCGCGAACTGAGCCAGCGCGTACCCACCACTCCGTGACAGATACCGTAAGGAGGACGTCAGATGGGCTTCGACTTCAATGCCGATGAGATTTTCGAAGTGGCAGGACAGATCGAGAGGAATGGAGCCGGGTTTTACCGCCGAGCGGCGAAAGGGGCCACGGATTCCAGAACCCGCAAGCTCTTGCTCGATCTCGCCGGCATGGAAGATGAGCACGAAAAGATTTTTGCTTCCATGAGGGCAGATCTATTCGATCAAGAACGGGAATCAACAGTATTTGGTCCAGACAACGAGTCGATTTTGTTCCTTCGGGCATTGGCGGACAGCAATGTCTTTGATGTAACGTCGGATCCGTCTGAAAAGCTTACAGGCAGCGAAACGCTGGAAGATATTCTCAGGACGGCCATAGGGCTGGAGAGAGACTCAATAGCTTTCTATCTGGGAATGAAGGAAGTGGTTCCCGAGAGGCTTGGCAAGGCCAGAATCGATGCCATTATCAAGGAAGAGATGAGGCATGTTACCGTCCTGAGAGATGAATTGATTTCTTTGCAGCAGGAGGAGTAAGGGTTCCATCATGAAAGAATTCATGAAAGCGATAAAAGTCAGCGACCATGTCTATTGGGTCGGCGCCGTTGATTGGTCAATTCGCAATTTCCACGGTTATTTGACCAGCCGGGGCACATCGTATAACGCCTACATTGTTATGGCGGACAAGATCGCCCTGATCGACACAGTCAAGGCCCCTTATAAAGAGGAGATGCTATCCCGTATCGCTTCTATCATAGACCCCGGAGACATCCGCTACATCATTTCGAATCACACGGAGATGGACCACACAGGATGTCTGCCCGATGTGATAGAAGCGGTGAAGCCCGAAAAGGTGTTCTCCTCAGCCATGGGGGTAAAAACCCTTTCCGAGCACTTCCATCTGGATCACAAAATCGTAGCCGTGGAGTATGGAGAGACCGTCAGCCTGGGGAACATGGACCTGTCATTCGTGGAAACCCGCATGCTCCACTGGCCGGAAAGCATGTTCACCTACCTTGCCGAAGAAGGCGTGCTTTTTTCCCAGGATGCATTCGGCATGCACCTTGCGTCCAGCGAGAGATTCGCCGATGAAATTGACGACGACATTTTGGAATACGAGGCGTCAAAGTACTTTGCAAACATCCTGATGCCCTTTTCACTATTTGTCTCGAAACTTCTTGAAAGGGTGGGAAAGCTCGGCATTTCCATAGGGATCATTGCCCCCGACCATGGCCCAATATGGCGGAAAGATGTCACAAGGATACTGGAGCTGTATTCAAAATGGGCGAAGCGCAAACCCACAAAAAAGGCTGTGATCGCGTATGATACCATGTGGCAAAGCACCGCTAAAATGGCCAGAAGTATAGGCGAGGGACTCATTGACGGGGGGATCACCGTTAAAGTGATGCCGCTGGATGTCTGCCATCGCAGCGATGTAGCCACCGAGATGCTCGATGCCGGCGCTCTCCTTGTGGGCTCTCCCACCCTCAATAATAATATGTTTCCTACCGTGGCTGATGCATTGATTTACCTGAAAGGCTTAAAGCCGCGGGACCTCATTGGAACAGCCTTTGGCTCCTACGGATGGAGCGGCGAGGGCATCAGGCAGGTGAACGATGTCCTCAAGGAGATGAAGGTGGAATTGATTGGAGAAGGTATCAGCGTCAAGTATGTTCCCGACCATGATGCACTTTCGCAATGTCACTCCCTGGGGTCTCTTGTGGCAAAGAGACTGAACGAGGTGTGCGATAATGACCGGTGAGGTTGACTTCCAAGCGCTCTCTACATTCTTTTTCATCAAAATATGTTCATGTAAGGAAATACAGTAGAGTGAATACCGAAATTTGGATGGGGCGAAACCTTAGCAGCAGAGTTTTCTGCCTTCTAAAATTAACTGACTTTAACAACACCCTGAACGAATTGTCCCGGTTACCTGCGCGACGGGTAATCAGATCCCTTTTTTCTTTCCTCTGTTACAATGATCAGACGACAAGATGGCGCTCGATCACCGCAATGGGTTTGGTGGTGGCACAACTTGCCGAAAGGGATATGGAATCGGCCCGGGTGGTGATGCGCCGGTTGATGTGGAGCTTGAACGATGAGTCCGGCGGCATCGGTTGGGGCGCACCGGAGGCCATGGGTGAAATCATGGCCCATCATGAAGGGCTGGCAAAAGAATATGCCCATTTACTGGTATCTTATATCAGGCAGGACGGAAATTTTCTGGAGTATGAATTATTGCAGCGCGGTGTGGCATGGGGTCTTGGAAGACTTGCCCAGGTGAGGCCGTGCCTGGTGAAAGATGCGGCGGATCATATAGACCGGTATCTGCGGTCCCGGGATGCCGGGGTCAGGGGTCTGGCCGCGTGGGCTGCGGGGTTCCTCGGAGCTGAGGAAGTCGGTTCGGAGCTGGAAGGGCTGTTACACGATAGATCTGAGGTCCTGCTTTATATGGATCGCAAGCTGGTGGTCCTCAGTGTGGGCGACCTGGCGCAGCAGGCGCTGGCGGCCCTTGAAAAAAAAGTGCCCGGGGAGGCGATAACGAATAGGTAAAAAGTCCTGCCCATCAACCAGTGCCGCGGATCAGTTCCGGCGGTCGAAAAGAAAAGAGGGACGACGCTCCGGGATGTAATTAATGCTTTCACTACAGCAGGTCCGTACGGCAGCTTTTTTCCGCTGTTTTCCCCTTTACTTTAGTGCCCATTTTTGGGGGTATAAACTATGCAAGCACAGGGCAATTTATACAATCCCGGTTTATTCAAAGTAGATAATTCTAAAAGCGGATGAGTTTCACAGGTAACATATCCCGCAAGTTTTTCAAAGACGTCCTTGAAGAACTGTACGCGGAATACAACCGACGTGAGTTCGTACCTCCGGACCCATTACAGTTCCTATATGGCTACGATGACCTTTGTGACCGTGAGATAGCGGCGCTTATCGCCTCGTCGCTGGCCTACGGGAGGGTCGTTCAGATACAAAGGAGCGTTTCGTGTGTTCTTGAACAAATGCCTTCACCATCGGTGTTCCTGAAGGAGGCTTCCCCTCGTTCGCTCCGGTGCATGTTTCATGACTTCAAGCATCGGTTCACTTCCGGCAAGGAGCTTTCCTCAATGCTGTTGGGCATCAAGAATGTTATCGAGCGATATGGCTCCCTGTATGCTTGCTTCAGAGCGGGGCTAAAGGAGGGAGACGGTACAGTCATTCCGGCGCTTTCAACCTTTGTCCGGGAGTTGAACGCCCCGGAAGACGGATGGTGCAACTTTTTCCTCCCTTCGCCCATGAAGGGCAGCGCCTGCAAGCGGCTGCATCTTTTTTTGCGCTGGATGGTGCGGTGTGACGAGGTTGACCCGGGGGGGTGGGCCGATGTGCCGGCATCCAAGCTGATTGTTCCGCTCGACACCCACATGCACAGGATTTGCTTCATGCTGGGGCTGACCAATCGAAGACAAGCGGACATGCGCACGGCCGTCGACATCACCACTGCCTTCAGGGCAATTTCTCCCGACGATCCGGTGCGCTATGACTTTGTACTGACCAGATTGGGGATTCGTAAAAAATTGGATCTGAATGCATTCCTGAAGAAATGCGCTGTTCCGGAAGCTGCGGTGATTGCCTGAAACAATTTTGGCATTTTTCCCGGGATCACTTCTCTTTATTTTCCCAAATACCGCTGAACCAGGCCGATGAAAATAAAATGGCTGACTCCCAATTTTTGGGTTGACAAACTTTTAATTTATTTGGTAAAATGGTACCTAATTACTAATTAATGAGATTTTTTTGCACATGTCGGGAGTGTTGAAAATTTCGGAAGCCGCATCACTGGCGTTGCACGCTGTGGTGCACCTGGCGGCTAACCCCTGCAGGCTTGTTTCAACCGGTGAGATGGCCTCCATGCTGCAGGTGTCAGAGGCTCACCTGTCCAAAGTGCTCCAGCGCCTCGCGAAACAGGGGCTGGTGCGGTCAATACGGGGGCCGAAGGGCGGTTTCATGCTGAGTAAAACTGGCGAAAGGGTCACCCTCCTCGACGTTTATGAGTCCATTGACGGCCCCCTGGAGCCGAGCAACTGTCTTCTCAAAACCCCCATTTGCGGGGGTAAAAAATGCGTTCTGGGCGGCCTTTTGGATACGGTACACAGGCAGGTCAGAGAGTATCTGGCCGGAACAAAGCTATCTCAATATATTGGGGAGGAGAAATGTTGACCAGCAGGAAGATCATTGAAATCGACGAGGAGAAATGTACGGGATGCGGGCAGTGTATTCTTGCCTGCGCAGAGGGAGCACTGGCCATGGTGGATGGAAAGGCCAGGCTGACCGGTGATGTGTATTGCGACGGCCTTGGCGCCTGCATCGGAGAATGCCCGGAGGGGGCGTTGAGGATAATCGAAAGACAGGCGGATGATTTTGACGAGGCTGCTGTAGAGGAACTGGTACGGAACCGGCCCGCCGCTGCCAACAAGTTAGAACATGCGAGAACCGGCGCCGGCGATGCATTGCTGCCTTGCGGTTGCCCCTCGTCGCAGTCGATGGTGCTTGAGAGCGCCGATCCTGTTGGGGCCGATATTCCCACCGGAGAGATTGTCTCCCGGCTGGGCCACTGGCCCATCAAGCTTCAGCTCCTGAATCCAATGGCGCCTTTCCTCAAAGGCTCCGATCTCCTGCTTATGGCGGACTGCACGGCCGCGGCCTTTCCGGATCTGCACCGCAGGATCCTGAGCGGGCGGGCAGTTGCCATGGGCTGTCCAAAGCTTGATGATATCGATGCTCACATCAATCGGCTGGCCGAAATCCTCGAGGCGGCCGCTCCGCGTTCCCTCACCGTGGTGCACATGGAAGTGCCGTGTTGCAGCGGTTTTGTTTTGGCCGCGAAGAAAGCTCTCGAGAAATCAGGGAGGGATCTGCACCTGGACCGGATGATGATCAGCCGAAGGGGCGAGATCATGGAGCAGGTGGCCGTCATTTGACAGGTTTCCTCTTACTCATGAGCAGAATCATTGAATATGGCCGATAAAGCGTGCACAACGCTCTATGATTGCAATGACCGATACGAAATGACATCAATGTATAACTCTAAACGGGGGGAAAGAACGTGACACACGGGAATAATAAACCAGGCGAAAGAAGCCTCATCGGGCAGATTGTGAAACCCAGTGATTTAGTGGACTATCAGGAAGGTTCCATCGTAAGCAGAACGATCATTGACAAGAAAACGGGAACTATGACCTTGTTTGCTTTTGATGCGGGGCAGGGACTGAGTGAACACACCTCGCCCTTTGATGCTCTGGTTTATATCTTCGATGGCGAAGCGGAAGTTAGTATTTCCGGCGAAATATTTCGTGTGAACGCGGGCGAGATACTTATCATGCCTGCAGATGAACCTCATGCTTTAAGGGCCGCAAAACAATTCAAAATGATGCTCGTAATGATACGAGATTAGGAATAATGTGTGATTACTGATAGTTGGGCTGACGCACAGGAGAATGTCTCCAGATCGATTAACACCTAATTGTCATGCAGGGGCTGCACCCGCAGAGCATGAAAATGGTCAGGTGGCTGCACGGGTTAATTGCATAACTATTTAACACAATTGGTTTTAAATGATGATTCATAATAGCTTGTTTTTCCTAGGCCGCTTGACGGACCTCTCTCAATGAACGATCCTTTAAAAGGCTTTCCGCAAAGCTCTATCCAAATCCTCCCAGATGTCGTCGGCATCCTCGATTCCCACTGACAAACGGATCAGGCCGTCTCCGATGCCTATCCCTGCCCTCTGCTCGGAGGTGAGCTTTTTATGAGATGACTGGGCCGGGTAGAGTAGTAACGTGTAGATGTCCCCAAGGGTTGTTGCGGGGAGAACCAACTCAAGCGAATTCATAAATCGGAAGACCTTCTGGGCCGTCCCTTTCTTGATATCGAAGGATATCATGCCGCCAGATAAGCAGCGATCGAAGAGCCGGGCTGCTACCGCATAGTCAGGATGAGAGGGGAGGCCGGGATAGTTCACCCGTTCCACCAGAGGATGCGCTTCCAATCGCCTGGCCAGATCTGATGCAGTATGGCAAATCCTTTCCATCCGCAGGCTTAAGGTCTTCAGACCTCTGAGAGTCAGCCACGCCTCCTGTGGTCCGAGGACGGCACCCAATTGGATGGCGATCTCGAAAGCCGTTTGGCGGTCCTTTTCGCCCATGCCGAGAATGCCGCCCACCACGTCCCCATGTCCGCTTATGAATTTGTAGTGCTGTGGACAACAAAATCAGCGCCGTGTTCGGTGGGGCGCATCAAGTAGGGGGTGGCAAAAGTGCTGTCTACCACTACCCTGGCCTCTGCCTGGTGGGCGATTTCCACCACAGCAGGAAGATCGGCCACCTTCATGAGAGGGTTCGATATAGTCTCAAAAATAAGCACCGAAGGCCTCATTTTGTCGACGATGCGGCGCAACCCCTCAAGGTCCGAAAAATCCGCGGTCGTAGTCGGCACTCCCAGGCGTGGCAGCAGATTTGTTACCAGCGTATAGGTTGCTCCATAAACGTCTCGGGCCGCCACAATTCCTCTCTCTGCACAGGCACCGGCCGCCATAAGTCCGAGATTAATGGCGGCCATCCCGGAAGCACAGGCCAGGGCCGTTTCCGTCCCCTCCAATTCGGCCACCGCCGACTCCAGTGACGTGTGGGTGGGTGTGCCGTACCGGCCGTACGAATATCCCTCGCGCTCGCCTCGAAATATCCGGTATAATTCGTCAGCCGGGTGGTAGTAGAAGGTGGTCGTGGGGTAGATAGGGGTTACGGTGGGTATAAAGTCCAGCGGTGTGCGCTTCACGCCGGCGCGCACTTGACGTGTGGTGAAGCCTTTGACTTTCATGCTTGCCTCCTCGGATGGCGTTGCTCGTTTGCCGGATTCTTTGAAGTAATTGAAGGATGCCTGCAAAATCTATTCGTATTATCAAGGTAAATCAGCAACCAATTGGTAATAGGTAATTGCCCGGGAACACCACAGGTCCTGACCGGGCTATCAAAGACAGTGTTATTGGGCGGCCCAGACGACTTGTCGTCCGGGCCACCCCACGGATATCATGGTAATGTATAAGTTTTCAACATTGTTGAATCATGGTTTTCGGCCCAATATTTCTACTCAAAAAGGCTTTTTACCATGGCGTAATTAGTAAACATTTCTCTGAACCAAGTTGAAAATTCTAAAAATCTTTTGATTTACATTTTCTGATTTATGTTAATTCCTTGACCATGACAATGGCCGAAAGGGGACAGAGTTGCCTGAATTCTTCTGTTTGTTGAATCAGGGGGTCGGCTGCGCCTCTGTCAATCCATTTGAAGCCGATTTTTTGAAAGAATTCAGGCGCAGTGGCGGTCAATAGATAAAGCTTTTTACTCTTTCTTTGTATTGCCAAGTTGAAAATTTCTTCAACTATAGTTCGACCCAAACCTTGACAGCGCCTATCTTTCCGGATGGCAACGGACCTCAACAAGGCCACCATTCCATAAATTTCCAGCCCCGCGCAGCCAATAATCTGTCCGTCTTTCGCTAAAACCAGGAAATTTTGAAGATGCACCGCCACTCCCTGGAGGGGAAGCTTATTCTCTGTAAGTAATTGAAGGATGCCTGCAATATCTTCGAGGTTGGCTTTTCGGACTTCCATTTTAATCCCCAAATAGTATTCATTAAGATAGCTACTAATTTTTTCATAAAAAAATTATGGCAAATTGTGAACAATCTGACGGTATATCTGTTTCCATTTTTCCATCGTTGATTCATCGTGATTTTGGAACATCTTGCTGATGAATATCTCATGCTTGATGTATTGTTCGATAATGTAGATAATGCCCGCATTTTTAGTAAGGGCGGCTGATGCCTTCTCTAAAGGGAACGTGGTGCCGACAAGGGCCTGCTTTGAGTCAAGACTCAAGGCAATTTCATGACAAGCTGAACAGGGCTGCCCCTGATGACGATAAATGTGATCCACCTGCAAGGGCTTTTCCCCGCAATAGACCCCATGTATCTGTACTTTTCTCCGTATCGCCTTGGCCAGGGCTTCCTCGTACAGCAATAAATCACTTGAAAAACCTAACAAGTAGATGTGTTTTTCGGAGTGGGAAATGAGCCGGCTGATTATTTCTAGTATCTGATCTCGTCCCGCTATGTTCCAGATTCCCGGATCTTCTGTTGATTTCTTCATCTGAGGCAAGAATTTTCTAAGGAAATCTATAGTACGTTGATTCTCCTTTTCTTTTTCCCCCAAGAAAAATGCAGGGTCAACCGGAGCAACCAGGGTTATATCCCCTTTTTGAGAAACAATCAGGTTTTTGGCCGTTAATTTTTCGATTGTCTCATAAACCCGAGAGCGGGGAACGCCGGAAATTTTGCTCAGTTTGTAACCGGTAATAGGGTGCTCAGCGAGAATGGCAATATAGGCCCTGGCCTCATAGTTGGAAAATCCTAAATTTTCTAACGCTTGGATAAGATCGGAATTGTTCATTTGGTAACCACTCGAGTGTATACTATTGTTCAATTACATTTATTTGTCAAGCTGTTTTTTTCCCAAAGGACTTTCCCTAAATTTCGCATTAGTTTATCAAAAATAATATGATTGTAATAGAAGAGAGCTATCCGTATGTGAAAATGGCTTTGGAGTGACTTTTTTCGATTGTTTTCCTTGACATACACATTAAAAACTGGCTGTGAGTTGAAGGACGAGGCGGCTTTTCAGCCTTTTCGATTGTGCGGGGCGCACAGGCACAGAGGCGGGCTGATGCTCTTTCTCTGAAAGAGTGGATTCCGGGGTTGCCGGGTCTTATAAATGATAGTGAGAGGACGATCCCTGAATGAAATCAGATCACGCCCCTTGATATGCTCTCATCAAGGCCTGAATCTCACCGCGAGTCCGCGAGTCCTCCACGCGGTCCAGCAGCGTTTCCAATTGCCGGAAAAAATCTTCCTCCGACATGCGCCCTGGAATACCGGTTCCACCCTCAACGATGGGACGTTGGGGAGATCGATTGAGCCCGAGCCACATAATGTCGAAACGATTGTAGTGCCCCACCACGTCGTGCCGGATTTTAGGGATCAGGCATTGCTCCAGATCGATCTCGGCGTAAACGATCTCCTCCTTGTCCATTACCGGGCCGGCGAGACATACCCCGTTGGGCCCATGGATGGCAGTGTAGCAGTTCGGCGTGCCGCTCATGAACTCCCGATGTTCATCGGTCATGCAGATGGTGTCCCGGATTTCCTCGCTGAACGTGCTGGCCGAGGTCAGCGTGAAGACCTTGCCCTCGAAACACATGGCCCTTGAGCGGATCTCGATCCCCTCGGTGATCTTGAAGTACGTGCGCGTGGGATTGGACGGGTAGTTGGCCACGTGGATCTGCTCACCCTGGGCAAGCAGCGCGAATTTTGCCAGAGGGTTGGTGTTCTCGCCGCAGATGAGGGTTCCAATCCGGCCCAGGTCCGTATCGTAGACCCTGAGGGAGCTGCCATCTCCGGCACCCCAGCAAATTTTTTCCACCATGGTGGGCATGATCTTCCGGTGTTTTCCCAGGATACGGCCATCGCGGTCGATGAAGAGGTTTGTGTTGTAAAGGGTTCCCCAGTTGACCGGATCAATCTCGTTGATTCCCACCACCACCACGGCGTCTGCCTTCCTGGCTGCGCGGCATATCTGATCTGTAGCCTCGCCGGGCACTTCTACGGCGTTCTTGACCAACCGGATGTGAAGGGGATGACCCTGGTCCACGCGCAAAACGTGGTACCAGTGGGGGTACCCCGGCACGAACACTTCGGGGAAAGCAATGAGACGGGCGCCGTTAGCGGCAGCTTCCTCGATGAGCCTGCAAACCTTCTCAACCGTGGCCTCCCGGTTGAGATATACCGGCGCGGCGGAGACAGCGGCGGCCTTGAACTTCGTCAACTTCAGGGGCATGTTTGACCTCCTTGGGTCAATTTGTTCGTCAATAAAGACAGAACCGGCTTATCTGGACAAGTGTACGGAATATTATAACTATGAATTGGTCCAGGATCAAAGTCAAGCAGCATTAATATCTGGCGTCAACAAGCACTGAAATGTTGAAAATATTCAAAAAAATTCACAACTCAGCGCTGGGGGTGTTAAGAAAACAAGGGTTTTGTCCGGCATTCGATATTTTGTTAGAAGAAAAGCGGCTTGAATGGTAAATTTTGCCTCTTCTTCTTCGGGGATTTGAAGGGGAAGTAAGCAACCCTTCTCACCTCACTCTTGTGTGGGAATTCAGCCCGCTATATTGCCAGGTGCTTCCGTATATTTTCAAGGTCTTCCGGACTCTCCATGTTCATGACTTGCGCATCCCTGGATATCCTTCGGACAAGCCCCCGAAGCACTTGCCCGGGACCCACCTCCACGAACAGGGGATTGTCATTCTCAAGGAGAAGCCGGATAGAGTCGGACCACAGCACCGGACTGCAGATCTGCTCCTTCAGGAGTATGCGAATTGCCTTGGCATCCATCACATAATCCGCGGTTACATTAGCCACCACCGGGATGGACGGATTCAGAATGGCCGCTTTCGCCAGCTCTTCACCCATGCGGGCCTGGGCTTCGGCCATGAATCGGCTGTGCCAGGCTCCGCTCACGCTGAGGGGGATCGTTCGCCTTGCACCTCGCTCCGTGGCCAGTGTTGTCGCCCGTTCCAGGGCCTCTACTCGACCTGAGATGATGATCTGATCGGGGGAGTTGATGTTGGCGATCTCCACCGGGCCCAACACGGATGCCTCTAGGCACACTTCTTCCAGCACCTTTCGATCCAGGCCGATGACAGCGGTCATCCCCCCTGGATTCTTCTCGGCCGCTTCCTGCATGTAGCTGCCGCGCGTTTGCACCAGTCGCATAAGTTGCGGAAAATCCAGGCATCCCGCTGCATACAGAGCGGAGTACTCTCCCAGGCTGTGTCCAGCAGTGGCTTCCGGCCGTATACCCTCCCTCACGAGCAACTCGCAGCAGACCGCGTTGACCAGGGTTATAGCCGGTTGGACGTTCCTGGTCTGGATCAGTATCTTCTCAGGACCTTGGAGGCATAAGTGCTCAAAATTCATATCCAACAGCCTGCCTGCCTCGCGGAATCGGTCCCGAACGAATTCATACGCTTCGAAAAGCGATTTTCCCATCCCGACGTATTGGGAACCTTGTCCGGGGAAAAGAAACACGACTTTTTGCAATTTCGAATTCCTCCTTTCAACAACGGAGTTTACTATCCCACTGCCGCTGGTATTCAACTATCCATTATCTATTGTTTTTCCGGGGCAACAGCAAGGTTGGATGCCTCGTTCGTTCTGGAGTATCCCCGGTTGCGCAAACCCTCCTGGCGCATGAACAGAGAAATTATTTATCTTCGTAACAAAATACTGCAAAATAGCGGAAGATTCAAGCTATTCGTCGAATTACAAGCCAAGTTACAGAAACTTCTTGACTTCTTATACGCATAGTAATAAAATTATAGTCAATTAAATGTCATGGTCATTCTCGGAGGGAACGGGCTGGATGGACATTGAAAAACTGAGTGTGCTGGAGACTAAGGTTGCGAAGTTGATTGATGAGACCCTTGCGTTACGAAACGAGAAACTTCGTCAGGAAAAAGCTCTTGCTGAGAAAGAAGAAGAGATCCGAACGCTGGTGAGCAAGCTGGAGGAGATTGAAGAAGAAAGAGGTTTCGTTCGAGAAAAAATCGAGAAGCTCTTGGTGAAACTTGAAAACGTATAATGTTGCGTGGACATAGTTTTTCTGCTTTGAGATATCTGGATGATCTTTCATCCCCATTTTGTGCATGAATATCAAGGTGGGTTCGGTCATTTCGCACTCATAACATATGAAACGCCATCTTTGATTGTTGAAAGCCGATGACATTTTTTTAGCTTGATATGTTAAAGAAGAGCGAGAGCATATTGTCCGGGTCGATCAAAATCAAATTCTTAGGCCGTGAATATAATATCAAGGGCGACAAGGATGAAGCATACATTCACCGCCTTCATCAGCACATCGAGGAAAAGGCTGAAGAAGTTTTACGCCGCACCGGCGCTGTTAGCTCACTGGATGTTGCGGTATTGACACTCTTGAATATGGCGGATGATTATTTTACGCTGAGAGATGATTTTAACCAGGTTCTTGAAGGTAGGCTTCAGAGGTTGATCGATTCCATTGAGGCCTCGATGCACTGACGCTGCAATATGCAGCACAACCATCAACTCAAGTGATACGAGATAGCTTTGCATCCTGCAACCGTTAGCAATCGATGAAAAATTATCAGCGAGATATAAGAGGTGTTTTTTTCATCTGGTCCGTGTTCCCCGCTTACTTTTTCATTTTTATTCTTTATGGACTTATTTATCAGATAATTTGCAAAAGATTATGGGATCTCGTGAGTCAGATCGGGCTCAAGCTGAGAAAGGTCAGTCTGGAATGTTTTTCATCGATTCGTGAGAACCTTGAATCGATACAATTCACCAGTATAAAAGCGGGTCTTACATTGCATATATTCGGGTTGGTTTCCTGGAGAATGCCATGGTGGATCAGGATATCCTTTAGGCGGAATTACCATGGCGATGGATTGAACGCCATTCCTCGAAACAATTATATGCGAAACCTTCTGATGTTGAGGGAAATTTCTCAAATTACAAAACGTAGATTCGCGTAGGTTCGCATACTGCTACAAAGGATAATGAGGAATAGAGTGCCGCATTCAACCAGGAGTTGCCCGAATACACCCCCTCTTTTAGCAGACCTTTCCTCTTCTTCTTTCACCTTTATTGAAGGGTGAACAAGCTCCGATCCTGATCTGATTATCCCTTAGTTCATCGAGACTTTTCACCCCGGAGGATACCGCTTTATTGTCAAGAGCTCCGGGGATTAAAGAGTGGGTGAATCCTTTCCATCGGTGTGGGATCATTTATCACTCACTCAAAGGAGGTTGGGGATTGGATATTATAATTTTTCTGGCCATTTTCCCTTCCACTATTATTCTGGGAATGGCTTTAGGATATTTTATCCATCACAGGATCATTAAGAAAAAAGTTAAGGTGGCGCGGGAGGAAGCCAGCTCTATCATCGAAAGCGCTGAAAAAGAAGCAGAATCAATGAGAAAGGAAGCGCTTTTTCAAGCCAAAGATGAGCTTTATCGGATGCGCACGGAACTCGAAAACGAGTTTAAAGAGAGGCGGGTTGAGCTTCACAGCATGGAAAAACGGCTGATGCAAAAGGAGGAGAATCTCGATCATAAAATGTCGGTGCTGGATCGCCGGGAAGACGAGCTTACTAAAGTGGACCAGTCCTTGATCCAGCGAACCCGGGAGATAGAGGACAAAAAAAAAGAGATGGATATCCTGTTAAAGCACCAGACTGCTGAATTGGAGCGCATTGCCGGGATCTCATCCGAGGAAGCCAAACAAATGCTGATGAAGTCGATTGAAAACGAGGCGCGTTATGAAGCATCCAAAATGATTAAGCGCATCGAAGATGAAGCGCGAGCGACTTCAGATAAAAAATCCAAGGAAATAATCGCAACAGCCATTCAACGTTATTCCGCTGACTATGTAGCAGAACGAACAGTTTCGGTGGTGACCCTGCCGAACGAAGAAATGAAGGGGAGAATAATCGGCCGAGAGGGAAGGAATATCCGCGCCATCGAGGCTGCCACAGGTATCGACCTGATCATCGATGACACCCCGGAAGCGGTGGTAATCTCCAGCTTCGATCCCATTCGCAGAGAGGTGGCACGAATTGCGCTGGAGAGACTTATAACCGATGGCCGGATTCATCCTGCCCGGATAGAGGAAATCGTAGAAAAGGTCAACCAGGAGATGGGGCAGGCCATTATAGAGGCGGGCGAACAGGCCGCCTTTGACGCGGGGGTGCATGGCATCCATCACGAAATCATCAAGCTCCTGGGTCGGTTGAAATTTCGGACCAGCTATGCGCAGAATGTTTTCCAGCATTCCATGGAAGTGTCGTTCATATGCGGCATCATGGCGGCGGAACTGGGGATTAATGCCAAGCAGGCCAAAAGGGCGGGGCTTCTCCATGACATCGGGAAGGCCGTGGATCACGAGGTGGAGGGGGCCCATGCTGCCATTGGGGCAGATATAGCCCGTAGGTACGGCGAGCCATCCGTCGTGGTCAACGCTATTGGCAATCATCATCTCGTTGACGGCAACTCCAATATGCTGGCCGTCCTGGTCTCTGCTGCCGATTCCTTGTCTGCTGCCCGCCCTGGAGCACGTCGGGAGATGCTCGAGACATATATCAAGCGACTTGAAGATCTGGAGCACATCGCGAGCTCATTTAATGGGGTGAACAAATCATATGCCATCCAGGCTGGCCGCGAGATCAGGATTATGGTCGAACACGACAAGATCTCCGATGAACAGGCCGCTGTGTTATGCTCGGTTATCAGCCGGAAGATCGAATCCGACTTAAGCTATCCGGGTCAAATCAAGGTAGTCACTATCAGGGAGATGCGAGCGGTAGATTATGCCAAGTAGCTTGGAATAACAGCGCACTGAGATCGCATCGTCCCGAAACAAACCCTCATCCACCCTTTTGCCTGCGCACCATGATGATTGCCCACGCAATCCCTGCGGTGTAACACTTTTATTTTAAACGAAAGCTCTTCAACCCCTTCACCACGCAATTGAATTATTATTGTGCGGGCGGAAGAAGCGGAAGAATAGGAATAAAATCAACCGGGGCTTTATTCGTAAAATGCCATGCACCTATTATTTATCGGGGACATAGTAGGGAAACCTGGACGCCGGGCCGTTCGGGATCACGTGGATAGTCTAGTGGAGCGCTTCCATGTTGACCTGGTGGTGGCCAACGGTGAAAATGTTGCCGACGGAGTTGGTCTGACACCAGAGATTTGCGAAGGACTGCTTGGTTTTCTCGACGTCATTACCACCGGAAACCACGTATGGGCCCGCAAGGAGATTATCCCATATATTGCTGAAACCTCGAGATTGATTCGGCCGATGAATTTCCCGCAAGGTGTGCCGGGAAAAGGCTGGGTACTGGTGGAAACCAGTGCAGGAATTCCTGTTGTGGTGGCCAACCTGGCCGGCCGGATTTTCATGGATTCCGTTGATTGCCCTTTTCGGACCATCGAGCGCAGCCTTGAGGACTTTACATCGCACACCCCGAATATCCTGGTCGATTTCCACGCCGAGGCCACCAGCGAAAAGCAGGCAATGGGTTGGTTTCTTGACGGAAAGGTCTCGGCTGTGGTGGGGACTCACACACATATCCCTACGGCTGACGAACGGTTACTTCATAATGGAACGGCCTATATAACCGACGTGGGGATGACAGGTCCTTGGGATTCGGTGATCGGCATGAAAAAAGATTTAGCGCTCCAGCGTTTCCTGACCCAAATGCCGACCCGTTTTGAGGCGGCCCGGAAAGAAGTCCGAATAAACGCGGTGTTGATATGCATCAATGAGGAGACCGGCAGGGCGACTGACATCCAGAGGATCCAGCTTGAGATGGGCTGATCAATCGCCCCGTGGCTCAGACGATCCAGAATATACCTGGCGCAATACGCCCTGTCGATGAAGTAAGGGTGTGATGAATCACGCGCCCCTGCTTCGACATCAAATAAGCAGCGGCGCCAACACCAGGGAAACAACGGACATAAGCTTGATCAGGATATTCATAGACGGTCCCGAGGTATCTTTGAAGGGGTCCCCAACGGTGTCTCCCACCACGGCGGCCTTATGAGTATCAGAGCCTTTGCCGCCGAGATTGCCTTTCTCGATATATTTCTTCCCGTTGTCCCAAACGGCTCCGCTGTTTGCCATGAACAGGGCCAGGAAGACACCAGCAAGTGTCGCTCCGGCAAGCATGCCACCGAGAGATTCTTTGCCAAAAGTAAACCCGACAATGCCGGGGGCCATAACCGCCAGAAGTCCGGGAGCTATCATCTCGCGAAGTGCGGCTCGAGTGCTGATGTCCACACAGCGCGATGGGTCGGGCTTGGCTTTCCCTTCCATGAGGCCGGGGATTTCTCTGAATTGCCGTCGGATCTCCTCCACCATTTTATGAGCGGCCTTTCCCACGCTGCTCATTGTCATGGCGGCCACCATAAAAGGAATGCACCCGCCCAGGAATAATCCCACCACCGTATTTGGCTTGGTCAGATCTATACTCTCTAGATTCACTGCCGTGCTGTATGCCGCAAAAAGCGACAGCGCCGTCAGGGCGGCCGAGCCGATAGCAAAGCCTTTGCCCAAAGCTGCGGTGGTATTGCCCAAAGCATCAAGGCCGTCGGTAATGGCGCGGACTTCCGGTCCCAGCTTTCCCATCTCCGCTATGCCGCCTGCATTGTCAGCCACAGGACCGTATGCGTCAACGGACATGGTAACACCCACGGTGGCCAGCATGCCGACCGCACTGAACCCTATACCGTAAAGTCCCGAGAACTTGGCAGCCACCCATGTTGCAAAGGCGATGATGACCACCGGCGCCACGGAACTGCGCAGGCCAACAGCCAGACCCGTGATGATGTTTGTTGCAGCACCGGTAATGGACGCGTTGGCCACCTCAACAACGGGCTTCCCTGAAGTGTAATACTCCGTCACCAGTCCGATGGAGATACCCGCCAGCGTCCCGGAGAGCAGGGCCATAAATGCCCGCTCCCCCGTGATGCTTCCCTTGAGGCCGATATTCGTACAGACCAAATAGGCCAGCACAAGGAAAATCCCTGCCGCGATAAAGGTTGAATAGCGCAGCGCCGCCTGGGGACTCAACTTCTCCAGGATCTTAATGGAAAAGATACCTACCAGTGAGCTGATAAGGCCGACCATAATAACAATCACCGGAAGAGATATAAACTCCAGCCTGGAGGGAGCGCAAACAGCGGCGGTGGCGCCGATAGCGATGGTGGCCACCACGGAGCCCACATAGGATTCGAAAATGTCGGCCCCCATCCCGGCCACATCGCCCACGTTATCGCCCACATTATCGGCGATGACGCCGGGGTTGCGGGGGTCATCCTCGGGGATACCCGCTTCCACTTTCCCTACCAGGTCGGAGCCGACGTCCGCTGATTTGGTGTAAATGCCGCCGCCCACACGGGCAAATAGTGCGATGGAGGAGGCGCCCATGGCGAAGCCGTTGATATAGGCGGGCTGGATGATGCCCAGCTTGTAAAGGATCAGCAGGATGCCCAGGCCGAGAAGACCCAGGCTTGCCACCGAGAGACCCATGACCGAGCCGCCAAAGAAAGAGATGCTCAGCGCCCTGGATTGCCCGTGCTCATGGGCTGCCCATGCGGTGCGAACATTGGCCTTTGTGGCGGCACTCATCCCCAAGTAGCCAGCAAGGGCGGACGATAATGCGCCACCAAGGAAAGCCAGGGCCGTCTGGTAATTGATCCCGGTCAATAACAGGATGAATATCGCCGCGATAAAAAATACCAAAATGGAATATTCTCGCCGGAGGAAAACCATGGCGCCGTCATGGATCTGTTGCGCTAGATCCCGTGTCAATTCATTCCCGTCAGGCTGTTTTTTGATATACAGATATATCAACAGCGCGCTCAATAACCCGATGATCCCCATAAATGGTGTTAATCCGCTAAGAATTTCCACGATCGCTCAAACCTCCCCTCTTTGCGAAGCAACGTGATGGAATAATCAAGTAATCAGCTTATTTCGCTTCAGTTCCCTTTGAATTCAAGATCGGAGCATTGAACTGGTTCATGGCAGATTCCAATCCCTCTTTGATGACCGCTTCCACCGCTTCACATCCCCTACGGATGACTGGTTCCAACTGTTGGCTTTCTTCCTGGCTGAAAGGCTGAAGTACAAAAATTTCAGGTGGCCATTGCTCGGGTCTTCCTATGCCTATTTTAATCCGAACAAAATGATCAGTCCCGAGAGTCTCCATGATAGATTGGATGCCGCGATGTCCCCCGTGACCTCCGCGGGGACGGATTCGGATTCTGTCGAAAGGCAGGTCCATGTCATCATGGATGACGATAAGAGAGGAAAACTTCTCTTTCAGATGTTTCACCCATCGGCCCACGGAAACACCGCTCAGATTCATAAAGGTGATTGGCTGAACCAGGAGAACGTCCTTGTGATCAATTCTGCAACGGCCGAATCGAGAATGAAATTTTCTCTGGTTCAGGGGCGCTCCATGGGTGTCCGCCAGCACTCTTACCACCATGAAGCCGAGATTATGGCGTGAGCTGCGGTATTGTGCACCGGGGTTACCCAGACCCACTACCAGCGTAATATCGTTATCTTGCAGGGTAAATCACTCTCCGGTAAAGGGGATCAATGACCATAAGGAAGCTATTTATCGGTATCTTCAGGGGGCTCCTCCCCAAGAGTCTCCGCAGTCTCAATTTCCGCGGCAGCGGGGGCGACCTTTTCCTCCTCTTCAGGAGGTGCCATTACGGCGGCCAGCGTTAAATCCCCGTCATCTATGATCGTAACTCCCTCGCCGACCTTTAAATCACGGACATGAAGAGAGTCGCCAAAACCCAGTTCGCTGACGTCGATCTCGATGAATTCGGGGATCATGGTGGGCAAGCATTCAAGGGAGACCTCCCGCCGGACTTCCTCGATAATGCCACCGAGCTCGACCACCTTGGCTTTTCCCATAAATTGGATGGGGACATTCACCACGATGGGTCGATCGACGTTGATTTCGAGTAGGTCCGCATGAAGCCAAGTCCGGCGCACGGGGTGAATCTGCCAGTCCTTGAGAATGGCCATCTTCTGTAATTGACTTTGATCCTTGGAATTGATGATATTAAGATCTATCACTGTATTGGCCCCCCCGGGTGAGGAAAAGATTTTTTCAATATCTCGCGGGTCGAGGCTCAGGGGTATCGGGGTAGTATCCGGGCCGTAAAAGACGGCTGGAATGCGCCCCTTTTCCCGAATCTTTCGGCATACGCTTTTACCCGACTTATTCCGGGTTTCCGCCACGATTTTTGCTGCTTCCATGAGTAAAAACCTCTCTTTGGTTGGTTCCGTCGATTTCTAATGATTCACTTCAGGATTTTTTTTAAACAAGTGAAATTCCTCTAGTAAAGTTAAACTGCGATCTGCAAGTGTTTTAATGAACCGAGAACGCCTTTAAAATGAAGAACCCCGGAAAAAACACACAATTCTGTGGGGACACTCGATTTGTTTACACAAATAAAGAGCTCACCGACCCTTCATTGTGAATGCTGTTGATGGCCTTGGCAAGAAGTGGCGCGATCGAAAGGACAACGATTTTCTTGCAGGCCAGTGCCTCCTTGCTGATGGGTATGGTGTTAGTTACAACAACGCATTCTATCGGCGAATTTTCGATGCGCTGTATGGCCGGGCCGGAAAGCACGGGATGCGTGCAGCAAGCCAGCACCCGGTGTGCTCCGTTCTCAAGAAGAGCTTTGGCGGCTTCGGTTATAGTTCCAGCAGTGTCTATAATGTCGTCCAGAATCAACACATTTCGGCCTTTGACGAGACCGATGATGTTCATGGCCTCAGCCTCATTGGGTGTTTCCCGGCGCTTATCGATGATGGCCATCTCAACGTTCAGGCGCTTGGCGAATGCCCGGGTGCGCTCAACGCCTCCTGCGTCAGGTGAGACCATAATTAAATTGTCCGCCCATTCTTTCCGTATATATTCCAGAAGCACAGGCGTCGCGAATAGATGGTCTACCGGGATGTTGAAGAAACCCTGGATCTGGCCGGCGTGGAGATCAATGAAAAGCATGCGGTTGGCTCCCGCAGTGGTGATCAGATCGGCCATCAGCTTGGCAGAAATAGGCACGCGAGGCGAAACTTTCCGATCCTGTCGAGCGTAGCCATAATACGGGACCACAGCGGTAATGCGAGCGGCCGATGCACGCTTCAGAGCATCGAACATGATCAGGAGTTCCATTATATTATCATTCACCGGCGGACAGGTGGGCTGTATTACAAAGACATCCATCCCCCTGACGCTTTCGTGGATTTCCACAAAGATTTCCCCATCGCTAAACGTGCGGATCACTAGTTTCCCAAGGGTTATGTTTAGCGTGTCGCAAATCTCTTGTGCCATAGGTATATTTGCATTTCCAGAAAATATCCGCAATGTCCCCGCCATAGTTTCTTGGCTCCTTGTCGCTGTCGTTTTGTTATTAGGCGCTCTTTGGAGACCGGAAACCTTACTAAATGAAAATCCTTCTCCGCACCGAATCTTCTGCGGCAATGTGGAAAGAAAGATCCAAAAGTCCCTTCGGCACTACATTCCCTTTTACTGTGATGATGGCTGGGGTGGGAGGATTCGAACCTCCGAATGCGGGTTCCAAAGACCCGTGTCTTACCGCTTGACGACACCCCATCGTGAAAGCATTTTTTTACGGCAGCACCTTTAATGAGCTGTTGCCTGAAAAAATTTCGAACATCGTCCCGCGTAAGGAATACGTGGGGTTTTTTCGCCGATAGAAACTATTAAATCCAACAAAAGCTTTTGCGACTATCAGGAACAAAATGAAATAGGTTCATACCCCTTAGGCCTTTTGCATTTCCCGGGCCAGGCAAGCAGGTTCTCCCCTACACGAGGACCGGGTAGACCGAGGATAGAATAATTCAGTTATTCATTGATCACCGGTCTCCGGACCATCTCCGGGCCACGAATACATCCCATTGCTGGTTGCCGCGAATGGCTTCCGCAGCTCGCAAAGCGCCTGCCCGGGAGGCGAATACGCCAAAAACCGTGGGGCCGCTTCCCGACATAAGTGTCCCCTCAGCGCCCAGTTGCAGCAGGGTCTCTTTGATGATTTGGATCACCGGATATTTTAAAATTACAGCGGCTTCCAGATCGTTGATCAGCCAATGTTTCACCGGGAAAATAATATCAAATATCTTTTTGATATTAATTCCGGTTTTTGGCTGTGTCAACTCCATTTTGAGAGATTGATAGGCCCATGCGGCAGAAACAGGAAACCCAGGGTCAACGAGCACATAGGTCCATGAAGGCAGTTGCGCCGGCAGGGGCCGGAGCACCTCTCCCACGCCTCTGGCCACTGCCTCTGATCCAAAAAGGAAAAAAGGAACGTCCGCCCCCAGGCTGAGCCCCAGCCTCATGAGCTCCGCTGGCGGAAGCTCGATATCCCAGAGCTTATTCAGTATTTTCAGCACAGCGGCGGCATCACTGCTGCCCCCGCCGAGACCCGCCGCCAAAGGAATTCGTTTTTGCAAATGGATGGCAACGCCGCATGCCTTTGGGGTTTTTTCGGCGAGCAACCGGGCGGCCTCGTAAACCAGGTTCCCCTCTCCCTCGGGTAGATCAGCTCCTTCACAGTGTACATGGATCCCCTTGTCGGCTGGATGGATTTCGATGCGGTCACAAAGATCCACCTGCTGCATAATAGACAAGATATCATGGTACCCATCCGGGCGTCGGCCGAGAACTTCCAACCGTAAATTGATCTTGGCGGGTGGCCAAACAACGATACTACTCTGGGGGGGACTCATGTTCCTTTTTTAAGTACAAGGTACTGGGATGAAGATCCCCGCTTCATCAGGACCAGCAAGGAACTTGCGTTTGAAAATTTCTCAACGGTCTCCTTGTATTCTTTCAGGTTTTTTACAGGGATTCGGTTGATCTCCAGGATGATGTCGCCCTGCTGGAGCCCGGCTTTGCCTGCCGGAGATTGGGGTTTGACGTTTTTCACGATAACGCCCTCTTTCATGGGCAGATCCAGTCGTTTGGCCAAATCAGGGGTGATCTCCACAACAGTTATTCCCAGGGATTCTTCTTCCTCTTCCTCCAGGGGTGTCCGCCAACTGCGGCTTAAAAGCTTCTTTTCTTCGGGTCTTTTACCGACGATGAGGTTCAGGTCCAGGGTTTCACCTTCTCGCCAGACTTTGATCTCAATCTTTCGCCCCACGGGAAGAGATGCTGCTATGTTCAAAAGTTCTTTCACATTTTTAATCTGTTTTCCGTTGAGTTCCAGGATGATATCGCCGCGTTTGATACCGGCCTTTTCCGCTGGTTCATCGGGGAAAACCTCGGAGACCAGGGCCCCCCGCTTCTTTTTCAACTCGAAATTCTTGGCCAGGTCATCGGAGACTTCCTGTATGCCCACGCCCAACCACCCGCGGGTGACTTTTCCCGTTTTAAGCTGGGGGAGCAGTTCACTGGCTTTATTGATGGGCGTGGCGAAGCCGATGCCCTGTCCGCTGGCCACTATGGCCGTATTTATGCCCACTACTTCACCGCGCACATTGAACAATGGGCCGCCGGAATTACCAGGATTGATTGATGCGTCAGTCTGGATGAAATCGTCATAAGGCCCCGCCCCGATGGTTCTGCCCATGGCGCTGACGATGCCCACCGTGACCGTATGACCGTAGCCAAACGGGTTGCCGATGGCCAGCACCCACTCCCCAACCCGGAGAGCATCGCTGTTACCCAGTAGAGCTGTCGGTAGTTCTTCTTTCGTCTTCACCTTGATGAGAGCAAGATCGGTTGCGGGATCCCTGCCTACGACAGTGGCCTCGTATTCCTTCTCATTGTTCAGTCGAACCTTGATCTCATCAGCGTTCTCAATCACATGGTTATTGGTGAGAATAAACCCTTTCGGGTCAATGATGAATCCTGAACCCAGGCTTCTTTGGCGATATTCCTGCTCGGGGACCTCCCCGAAGAATTGCTTGTAGCGCTCGAAGAACTCTTCGAACGGACCCCCTTTTTCTTCAAAGGGGTGATAGAACCTTTTAAATGGTCGCCCTTTTATCACTTTGGTGGTGAATATGTTCACAACAGCGGGCTTAAGTCGCTCAGCCATGTCTGCAAAAGAGGGAAACTGAATTTCCTGGCTGTGCGCCCTTTGACCCGCCGAAGAGGTTAATAAAGGACCGGTCGAGGAAGCGGAATAGCCAATGGGCGCGGTAATGGTCATAATAAGAAAAATGGACAGAAAAGCTCCAAAAGTTTTGATGGGACCTTTGTGTTTTTTCATAATGGGTTACCTCTCTGATTAGGGAATCTTCACGCGGGTTTCGCGGCCACTTCATTTATTTGTTCAAGATTAAAGCTGTCTGGGTGCAACCGCGAATCAGCATCTTCCATGTGTTTTATATTGAAACCTTATCACCCGCGTGGCCATGCTGCCCAGACCGAAACCGCCGGAAACCATAGCTGGTGAACTATTGAATTCCGAAAAGGGTTTGCGCCAGGAGTCCCTGCCGCTATACGGGTGGCCCTTGCGCCCCGCCCCGGCCTGACCGCTATCACGCGGACTTCTCCTTTTCTTTCACATAATGCATGCGGAGGTCAAAAAGGCTTTCGTCGATAAGGCGCTGTTCTTCCTCGGTGAGGTTTCCTTGCGTTTTCTGCTGGAGCATGCCGAGAGTATCAACGACATGCTTGGCCAGGGAGAGGTGCTTTTCCGTTTTCCCGGTAGCAGGATCGGGCAAGCTTCCCAGGGCTAACATGGCAGAGTGGACAAGGGAGAAAACAAAGTTCGTGAAATTAACCTCTGGCAGGGGCACATCCTGATACTGTCGGCGAGGAGCCTTTTTGTCCCCGGTCTCTTGTTGCTCAACGGCAGGTTCCCCCGGCGTTTCCTCGTATTGTGTTTGGGGCTTCTGCCCTCTTTCTTCAGGTGCACGATCTATTTTCTCACCATCCTGCGAGAACTGTCGCCGATCGCGGATGATAAATCCTGGCCCCTCGATGACACCCTCATTTCCTTTATCATTTTCAGCCATGCGTTTTTTTCTCCTTTAAAACCCATTGCATGGGAAGTTATGGTGCTTTATTGATTGTTCACAAAGGGACCTCTTCACACTTCTTTCTTTCTCGTATCGAGAAAATCTGTTAAATATAAGACCGCATCCCAATTTTTGGGATACGGTGGCCGCGCAAGTTGAATATTTCAGCCATCACGGGAATGAAACTGATAGTCCCGCGGCCATGTGGGAATTCCGGATGCCATGGCTCGGTGTATGCAAGACCGGGTAAATCGTATGATGCGTTATTCCCAGGTGATCACGATCTTGTCGTTTTCAACATCCACCTTAAAAACCCGACCTTCTTTCCAGTTCAGTGTGATCGGGATTTTGATCTTCTCGTCGATGGTACGTTTGAGAAATCTGGCGCCATATTTAATGCTGAATCCGGTTCGGGCCAACAAGGACACTGCGTCTTCGCTCACGATCAGATCCCGATTGCTTTCCTGCATCGTTTTGCGAATGTCATCGAGATACATCCCTGTGATCTGTTGGACCTCTTCCTCGGACAGCGGTGAAAAGACTATGATATCATCGATGCGGTTAATGAACTCGGGGGAGAAGGAGTTCTCCACCTGGCGCATGACCTCGCGTTTTATGGAGCCCAGTTCATGGCTGTCCGTCAGAAATCCCATGGGTTTCTGATAGCGTTTGAACTCATTGGAGCCCAGGTTGGAGGTCATGATGATAACTGCATCCGAAAAATACACCCGCTTCCCCCTTCCGTCAGAGAGCCAGCCTTCGTCGAAGACCTGCAAGAAGAGGTTCAGCACATAGCTGCTGGCCTTCTCCATTTCG
Source organism: Deltaproteobacteria bacterium (assembly GCA_019310535.1). Classification (GTDB taxonomy): domain Bacteria; phylum Desulfobacterota; class JAFDED01; order JAFDED01; family JAFDED01; genus JAFDED01. The sequence continues at coordinate 9,486 of JAFDED010000030.1, read as the reverse complement.
TCCAGCAAAACTACGGTGAATGGATTGTCCCTGATCTGGTTGGTCAGGATGCCCCCTTTTTCGCTTCCCACGATGCCTCTGGGCATTCCGATGAGCTTGTCCACGCCGATGATCCCGTCGCGGTATTCGGACATGTCGATTCGGATCATTTTTTTATCATCGCCGAAGAGAAATTCCGCCAGTGCCTTGCTCAGTTCGGTTTTCCCCACACCGGTGGGCCCCAAAAACAGCAGAACACCATCGGGGCGATCGAAGTTTTCCTTCAGGGGTCCTTTATTTAGCCTCAATTGCCGTGCCACCGCCCGAATGGCTTCTTTTTGGCCCACTATACGTCTGGCCAGGGCCTCCTCCATGTTGGTGAACCGATCAACGGTGTCGCGATACACCATGTCTATGGGTGTCCGCGTTTCCTGGGAAATGACTTCAAGAATGTCTTCACGCGACACCACGTCGTATGGCTTATTAATCTCCACTTTTACCGAGGCGGTATCCAGCCAATTGATGGCCTTATCGGGGAGCTTGTGGCCGCGTTGGTATCGCTGGGCCATTTCGATGGCCGCATTTATGGCCTCGTCTGAAATGGATACAGAGTAGTTCTGTTCCAGACGCGGGCGAACTCCGATCAGGATTTCTCTGCTCTCTTCCAGATTGGGTTCTTGCACCGTCACCACCCGGAATCGACGGGCCAGTGCTTCATCCTCCTGAATAAACTGTTTGTATTCAGATGCTGTGGTGCAGCCTATCATCTGGATCTCGCCCCGGGAAAGGGTGGACTTCAGGATGTTGGCAGCGTCCGATGGAACGCCCAGAGCCATGCCGGCCCCGATGATGGTGTGCGCTTCATCGACAAACAGTATGAGATTTTTTTTCTCTTTCAGTTCTTTCACCACATTTTGAATTCTCTCTTCGAACATGCCGCGCAGCACTGTCCCCGCAACCAGATTATTCATCTGAAGATTGACTATCTGTTGACCCCTCAAACGTCGGGGAATCCGCTCGGGTTCAAACTCCAGTCGCTGTGCCAGGCCCTCCACCAGGGCGGTCTTGCCCACTCCCGGCTCGCCTATTATCATCACAGAGTTGGATCGTTCCTTATGGCAAAGTATCTCGATCATCTGATCGATTTCCTGGTCTCGTCCGATAATCGGGGGCAACTTGCCCAGGTAAGCCAATCGGTTGAGGTTGGCCCCCATGCTGTTCAGCGTGGGGGGAAGCTGAAATCGCTTCTCAACCTCTTTCTCTCGCTCTTTTAATCTTCGTAATTGCGCAGCGATGGTCTCAGCGCAACGGGCTGGTTCCACACCCATTTCGGCGAGCACCTGAGAAGGGAGGTTGTTGCCGTCGTGGAAAATGGCCAGGAAAAGATCAATGGGCTCGATCAACTTCCGCCCCGAGCTTTGAGCATTTTCCCACGCGAGCTTCAGGACTGTCTTTGTGGGCGTAAGTACTTTCATCCTCTCACCCATGAACTGCTTGGAATTGTCCATTTCGCGGAGGATGCCATCCACCATTTGCTTGGGATTAACACCAAGGTGGTTAATCACTTCGTTGAAAAGATCATCTTCAATGTTGGTGAGGGCAAGAAAGATATGTTCCACGCCGAGATAGTAATGCTCACGCTTATGGGATTCCTCAATAGCGAGCTTCAAAACCTCGTGTGCTTTATCCGAAAGGTAATTTTTATAATTCGACAGATCGATCATCGTAATATTCCCTGTTTAATCGATTATATACGTTTTATACATGTCGGCTACTTCTGACGTATACGAAGACGTGCCCCCGCTCGCAATATATTTCATGTTTCCGGTTATGACGCTGTGCCATTGATTCTCTCTTCAAAGCCGCGACCTTCTTTCGAGCCCGTTCGTCATTGTGCTTCATGCTGTATATTGGGCGTCCGATTCCTCCGCCAACTGTTCGAATTCTTTGAGCATCTCAGTGGCCCGGGAATTGAGATCCCGGGGAACCTTGATGGTAACGATGACATACTGATCGCCCCGGCCGCGTCCCTTGAGCCTCGGGATCCCCATGGATTTCAGCCTGAAACGCTGTCCACCCTGGGTGCCGGGAGGAATTTTCATCACGGTTTCGCCTTTCAAGGTCGGAACCTTGATATTGGCTCCCAGAGCCGCTTCGGCGAAGGAGATGGGGACGGTGCAAAAAATATCGTCTCCTTCCCGCCGAAAGATGTCATGATCTTTAACCCTGATCAGGATATACAGATCGCCCCGAGAACCTCCATCAAAACCGGAAGCGCCCTGCCCGGCCACCCGGACCCTGGATCCCGTGCCCACTCCGGGTGGAATCTTCACGGCGATCTTTTGGCCATTCACGTTGATAACACTGTCGACACCTTCCGCGGCCTCTTCCAAAGGAATTTCCATGCGATACTGGATGTCCTCTCCCCGACTGGAACGTGGCCGCGCATGGTGTGAGGATCTAAAAATTTCGCCGAAAATGTCGCCAAATGAGCCCTGCCTGAACGAGCGCTGAAAGTCGAATCCATCGAACCCCGCCTCGCGAAAGTCGAATCCCCCTCCTGTCCTTTCCCGCCCGGCCCCGTACCGTCCACCAAAGCCGGAGTACGCTTCACGTCCCTGCTGATCATACCGGCGGCGCTTTAATGGGTCTCCTAAAACCTCGTATGCTTCTTGTACTTCCCGAAAGCGAGCCGTAGCGTCGGATCTTTTGTTGCGGTCGGGATGGTATTTTCGCACCATCCTCCGATAGGCCCCTTTAATTTCCTCAGTGGTTGCGTTGCGATCCACTCCAAGGATTTTGTAATAATCGTGTGATGTCATCGCTGCTGGCTATCCTCCGCCGTTCAATCACCCGACCTAATTTACTGTACCATCTCCAGGAATGAATTTCAAGAATCTTTAAGACCAAATTCACTTCTCTTGGGAGGCCGCTTCATAACGATTGACGCGAACCTATTGGATAATCATGCAGGGGACCCCTTGATCAAAAGCACCCTTCAGAATTTTAAAGAGTCCTAACGAATTTCAGGTTGCCTGCTCCATCGAGTGAGACCTGTATTGTGTCGCCTTCGGTAAAATTTCCTTCCAGGATTTTCAGGGCAAGCGGATCCTGGATGTACCGCTGGATGGCACGTTTAAGAGGTCTGGCGCCGTAGTTTGGATCAAACCCTTCTTTTGCAATAAAGGACTTAGCTTCTTCGGTCAAAAGGAGATCAAGCTTCCGCTCTGTCAGCCGCCGGCGGAGGTGTTCGATCTGGATATCCACGATGGCCTTGATGTGCTCTAACTTCAGGTTGTGGAAGATCACCAGCTCATCCACTCGGTTGAGAAATTCCGGCTTGAAATGCGCACGGAGGGCTTCAAGAACCCGTGTTCGCATGGTTTCGTACGATTGACCGGCCATGTCAAGAATCCACTGGCTGCCGATGTTGGATGTCATGATGATGATAGTGTTCTTGAAATCCACGGTGCGTCCCTTGCTATCTGTCAATCTCCCGTCGTCCAGGATCTGAAGCAGGATATTGAAAACATCGTTGTGGGCCTTCTCGATCTCGTCGAATAGGATGACGGAATACGGCCTGCGGCGAACGGCCTCGGTGAGTTGCCCGCCTTCTTCGTGGCCCACATAGCCGGGGGGCGCGCCGATGAGCCTGGCCACGGAGTGCTTTTCCATGTATTCCGACATATCTATCCGTACCATGGCCTGCTCGTCGTTGAACAGAAACTCGGCCAGCGCGCGGGCCAGTTCGGTCTTGCCCACACCTGTCGGTCCCATAAAGATGAACGAGCCGATGGGCTGATCGGGGTCCTGGAGACCGGAGCGAGCACGCCTCACTGAGTTGGACACCAGGGTTATAGCCTCGTCCTGGCCAACTACGCGCTGCTTTATGCGCTCCTCCATGTGCAGCAGCTTCTCCACATCCCCCTCCATCATCTTGGAGACCGGGATGCCTGTCCACTTGGACACTATCTGGGCCACGTCCTCAGCGGTTACTTCCTCGTTCAGCATGCGGCCATTTTTCTCCATATCTTCATGCTGACGGGTTAGTTCCTGCAATTCCCTTTCCAGTGCGGCGCGGACACCGTATCGCAGCTCGGCCGCCCTCTCCAAGTCGCCGGCCCGCTCGGCCTTCTGCTCCTCGGTGCGGGCGTTCTCTATTTTCTCCTTGATGGAGCTGATCTTCTTGATAGCTTCTTTCTCCGAGCGCCACCGAACCTTCATCCCCTCTGACTGGGCTTGCAGCCTGCTCAACTCTTGCTCCAACTGGCTCAACCGCTCCCGGGAGGCCTGATCGGTCTCTTTTTTCAGCGCCTCCCGCTCGATCTCCATCTGGCGTATCTTCCTCTCCACTTCATCGATTTCCACCGGCATGCTATCGATTTCTATACGTAAGCGCGAGGCCGCCTCGTCCATGAGATCCACGGCCTTGTCCGGAAGAAAGCGATCGGTGATGTACCTTTGGGACAGAGTGGCCGCTGCGATGATGGCCGCATCCTGGATGCGCACCCCGTGGTGCACCTCGTAACGCTCCTTCAGGCCGCGGAGGATTGCGATGGTGTCTTCCACAGTGGGCTCACCCACCATGATGGGCTGGAACCTCCGCTCCAGCGCCGCGTCCTTTTCAATGTTCTTCCGATACTCATTGATGGTAGTGGCGCCGATGCACCTCAGCTCTCCCCGGGCCAGGGCCGGTTTGAGCATGTTAGAGGCGTCCACCGCCCCTTCCGCCGCGCCGGCTCCCACCAGGGTGTGCAGTTCGTCAATGAACAGGACAATGGATCCTGCAGCCTCGTCGATCTCTTTGAGCACGGCTTTGAGCCGATCCTCGAACTCGCCTCGGTACTTGGAGCCCGCCACAAGGGCGCCGATGTCCAGCGCCACCACGCGCTTATCCTTGAGCCCCTCGGGCACGTCGCCGGATACCATACGCTGGGCCAGTCCTTCCACGATGGCGGTCTTCCCCGTTCCCGGCTCCCCGATGAGGACCGGGTTGTTCTTGGTGCGTCGGGAGAGGACCTGAATAATCCGCCGTATCTCGTCGTCCCTTCCTATGACCGGGTCCAGTTTTCCCTTTCGGGCCAGTTCGGTGAGGTCACGGCTGAATCTCTCCAGGGCCTGGTACTTGTCCTCCGGGTTCGGGTCGGTCACCCGCTGTGTGCCCCGAATATCCACAAGGACCCGAAAGATATTATCCCGGTTGATGCCGTTGCGCATGAGAATATCGCCGGCGGGAGGCCCTCCCTGGTCTACAATGGCAATGAAAAGATGCTCGACACTGACGAACTCGTCCTTCATCCGGTCCGCTTCCGCCTGCGCGGCGTCCAGCACCTTTTTCAACCGTGGTGTAATGTACATCCCGCTGGCCACGCCGCCGCCGTAAACCTGCGGCTGCCGGTCCAGTGCTTCGGCCGCCTCCCGAAGGATCTGCCCGGGGTCCGCCCCAAGCTTCTGAACCAGCCTCTGGATTATGCTCTCCTTTTGCTCCAGCAATGCAACCAGCAGGTGCTCAACGTCTATTTGCTGGTGGTTATGTTTCTCAGCGATGCCCTGCGCCGACTGAACGGCATCCTGAGCCTTTAGTGTCAATTTATCCAATCGCATATCGATACTCCCGAATAATGATTCCATGGCCAGAATAACAGCCACGAGAAAGGAGATCGCCTATTGTATTGAACAGTTCATAAACCATTCGGTTTCGTTGGCAATCCTATATGTAAATTAAGCATACATCAAACACCTGTCAACTGATAATATCCAGTATTGCATGGTAACGTCAAAGTCCCCATCAATGAGAGTTGATTTGTGGAATATGTTTGTGGATTCCAGCATCCGGCCACTGTTTGAAACGAAAGCATGAGAAACAGAGGGAGAGACTTGGGGAATTGAAAATAGTAAGCCATCTTCCGCTAAGACTGTTTTGTGCGGCGGTATTCATGGAGAGGTGCATGGTGTTAAATTCGGATCAGATTCAGGACCGAGTGGGGGTTTGCGGCCATCTGTCTTGGTGTTTTTGCTATGGTAGTGCATTTGAAGAATCGGAAGAGGCTGACGTCCTTGATAAAGCGACACATAACGTAGAGACTCTCCAACCAGAGAACGAAGCCCGAGGGAATGGTATTTGCGCATGAGGCCGTTCCGACGCGGTTGCTCACCACGGTAGATCGGCCTCACTTCAACGCAGCGAAGTATCCCGTGTAAATTCTTGTTTCTGTTCTCTACGCCATGGCTCATTCACCTATCTCGTCTCCATCCAGAAACCCCGGATTTTTGATACGAATGGTGATCGCTATACCTCTGATACGATCAAAAAAAGGGTTTTTAAGTTTGATTGGACGTGATTTTCAGTTCAGAATGCTATTATTGACACAATGTTCATGTTTTTGGGCACACCAATGCCTTTATTGGCGCGGTTTTTCATCTGCTCCTGGTCTATGCTGTTTTCAGCTTCAGCCTTGCCGGCACAAGCAGGTTATAAGAGACAATGGCACTCCACAGGTAGCGCCTGAAACCGCCCCACCCCGTCCAGGCGCAACAGGCAAGCCCAAAGGAGTGTTTGAGCTGAGAGATATTCGCTTTAATGCCGGCGCGGAAGTTCTTGAGCTTCCTGTACACCCAGTTGCTTTTGACCATCTCAAGCACAGAGAGTCCTTTTCTTTTGGCAAAAGCAACGTCCTTGACGCCCCTTTGCTTTGCCCAGTTCAAAACAAGGGAGCCAGCCTGCTTTCGCTTTTTTTTCGGTTCCCATCAAGATGCGGCTGACTCTGCTAATTCTTCAAGCTCGCCTTCGGTACGAGCCACGGCCAGCGTCACCGCCATGTCACCCGTAACATTGGTCATGGTACGAAACATGTCCATGATACGGTCGACACCTGCGATTATACCGATGGCCTCCAGCGGCAGGCCGGCCGCCGTGAGCACCATAGTGAGCATGATCAGGCCTGCGCCCGGAACCCCGGCCGCCCCGATTGAGGCCAGGGTTCCGGTAAGGATGATGGCCATATAGTGATAGAGACTCAGGTCAATCCCGAATAGCTGCGCGGTGAAGATGGCACAGATCGCTTGATATGTGGACGTTCCATCCATGTTGATGGTGGCACCCAAGGGCAGCGAGAATCCGAAAACGGTCTTCGAAACCCCATGGTTCTTTTCGGAACACTCCATGGTGGCTGGAAGGGTCGCCGCACTGCTGGCTGTGGAATACGCAACCGCCATGGCATTCGCACCGCCTTTAAAGAACCAACCCAGAGGTCTTTTCCCCAGCACTTTCACGATAAAGCCGTATACCACGATAATATGAATGGCGCATGCCAGGTACACGGTTATAATCAGCTTTCCCAGCGGAAGCATCATCTTCAACCCATACTTGCCGGCCACCCAGGCCATCAAGGCGAAGACGGCGTAGGGAGCGTACTCCATAACGATATGGACCATTTTTACCATCGCTTGTGATAGGATTTCGAAAATTTCTATCACTGGCTTCGCCGGCTCCCCGACGAGAGCAAGACATATCCCCAAGAATAATGAAAAGAAGATGATCTGCAACACCCTCGATTCAGACATCGCCTTGATAACATTTTTAGGAACTATGTCCACAAGCCAACTGACTATGGAAGGAGCCTCCTTGCCTTTTACCTCCGCTGGCTTTTCGATCTCCACGCCGGTGCCTGGCTGGATTATCAGCGCAAAAACAATCCCGATGCTGACAGCTATGAAGGTGGTCAGCAGGTACATTCCAACTATTTTGCCTCCCACACGGCCAAGCTTCTTTATATCAGTGATGCTGGCAGCACCCGCCACAAGGAACAGCACCAGAAGGGGCACGATCATCATCTTGAGCAAGTTTATGAACAGGGTGCCGAACGGTTTTAAGACTGTGATGCCTGGACCTACGATGATCCCCGCAATAAGCCCCAGCACAAGTCCTATGAGAATCTTATGCCATAATTGTAGCTTCTTGTTATTCATGGCAATCCCTCCTTAATGTCTGAGTGCAAATGGTTAAAACCACGCTGGCCCCAATCACCGAAGAGAATTCATCTCTATGGCCGAAATGAATGTTTTGTAAAAAAGAGAATTATAAATGCCCCTTCTGATCACGTTTAATTATAGTAAAAAACATATGAAAGTCAAGCTATTTCAACACATTAGTGTATCATATGCTTGCTCTTCACAAGGCTTTACGCATGACACTGATTTCGGGTTTTCCAGGGGTATTAATGGTGAAATAGTACTACCCTGAATTTATCCCGTATTTGCCGTCAATACTTAAGGGATGCTGCTTCAGGCGAGAAGAAAGGGCGAACGCCGGGTCCGCCCTTATGTAAGGAAGATTTTTACGTTTTATTCAAACGAAGTGCAAGAAAAGAGCCGGCTTGCGTAAGAATCGAGGCGCCTCAGCTATGATGTTCAGCCCCCAGAAGTTCTTGAAGCTTATCCATCTCGCCGGGCAACATGGTGTATTCATGCTCCGGCCCGGGGTAACCTCCTATTTGAACATCCTGGATGTACGCCCGCAGGGCCCGGAGGATTTCTTCCCGGAGATGGGAGTAGCGCTTGGCAAATCGCGGCGTCCGCTGGAAGAACCCGAGCATGTCATACATGTTGATGCTGGGAGCATCGTTGGCCTTGCCCACACCGGTGCCGAATAGCGGGATGGTGCATCGCTCGTAAATGATCCGTGTTACCTCCGATGGGACGCTCTCCAGGACCACAGCCACCGCCCCGGCCTCTTCCAGTGCCCGAACGTCCTCCATGAGTTTCATGGCCGATCGGGCGTCCCTTCCCTGGGTCTTATATCCTCCCAGAGAAGTGGCCGTCTGAGGAGTCAGGCCCGTATGGCCGATCACGGGAATACCGGCCCGGGTCACAGCGGCCGCTGTTTCGGCAACTTCCACCCCTCCTTCTATCTTCACAGCGTCCACCAAAGCCTCCTTGACGAAGCGGCCTGCGTTGCGTATCGCCTCTTCTATGGAAGCCTGATAGGAGAGGAAAGGCATGTCGCCCATGAGGTAGACGCTGGGCGCTCCCTTGCGCACCCCGCGGGCGTGGGCGATCATGAAATCCATCTCCGCCGTCACCGTGGATTCCGACCCGAGCACAATCTGGACGATGGAGTCCCCCATGTTGATGATGTCGATGCCCGCTTCCTCGGCAAGAACAGCCATGGTATAATCGTAAACAACAGTGCGGGATAGTTTCTCCCCCTTTTCCTTTTTTTCCCGTATTGTGTGGATGGTTACCTTCTGCCGCATGACGTTTCCCCCCTCGCGTCCCACCCTTGTGGTGGAGAGTAAAGTAGAGGAGCAGGTGACAATATTTAGGTTTCGGCCTACCTCAGTTACAGGGTTTCCCCGTTGTGGCTCACTATCCGCATGCCGTGCATTGCGTCCTACTCCCCCCTCATCGAACCGGACGTACGGTTTTCCCGCATCCGGCTCTCCCGGAAACTCTCGCCTCGGGCATTCGCAGGGAGTTGCGCGCTTGGAACGATCACAATGTCACCAG
>JAFDED010000179.1 GCA_019310535.1 Deltaproteobacteria bacterium | reverse complement strand
ATACGGCAAAAACGTATCACAGCAAACCGACAAAGTCAACTCCCCATAAAAAGGGGACGCCCATGTTTTCATAACTTTCTTGGTTCCCCTGCGGCCGAAGGGCCGAGTGGTTCGTGCCTAGGATCGAGGCTTCCCATCGCAATATCGAGGAGGTTGAGGAACCGTAAGGTGAGAAAACAGGGCATATTCCCATGGCGTTTTATTCTGGATCATCCATCCAACGGCGGCCACTCGTATGGGGGGCGACTGGGTTTGTATCCCATTTCGGTCCACATGGCGTGTTTCAATCCACGCCCCCGTATGGGGGGGCGACCTGCTCATGCATGGGTTTTTGGACTATGTCCCCTCTGTTTCAATCCACGCCCCCGTATGGGGGGCGACTCACGGAGCGGACCAAGGATCCCGACCTCAAGGTTTCAATCCACGCCCCCGTATGGGGGGCGACCCCGCTTCGGCGCCAATGGAGAAGTGATCCAAAGTTTCAATCCACGCCCCCGTATGGGGGGCGACGGGACATAACTTCCGATGATATAGGAGAAACACGTTTCAATCCACGCCCCCGTATGGGGGGCGACCCCCAGGGAGGGGTATTTAAATCCGGGAGGAATGTTTCAATCCACGCCCCCGTATGGGGGGCGACATCCGTCCGTGGCATTCGCGGTGCTGAAGCCCTTGTTTCAATCCACGCCCCCGTATGGGGGGGCGACCACCGGCAACATACTGAGATTGTGACTCGCACCAGTTTCAATCCACGCCCCCGTATGGGGGGCGACCTCACGTTCCTCCGGATCTCGTCTAGGACGTCCTGGTTTCAATCCACGCCCCCGTATGGGGGGCGACTTGTGCTTTGAGTCATACTTGAACGAAACAACATGTTTCAATCCACGCCCCCGTATGGGGGGCGACGGGAGAACCTTACGCGTGCCGTTGGTCTCCACTGGTTTCAATCCACGCCCCCGTATGGGGGGCGACCTACGAGGAGCGCCGGCACAGGGAGCGCACGCGGTTTCAATCCACGCCCCCGTATGGGGGGCGACCCGAGCGTGCAATTCGCCCACGATCAAATTAGTGTTTCAATCCACGCCCCCGTATGGGGGGCGACCAATTGATGAGCCCCGGCTTTTATCTCCCATCAAGTTTCAATCCACGCCCCCGTATGGGGGGCGACGCCTCTTCCCAGGGCAGATTATCAACGTCAATCGGTTTCAATCCACGCCCCCGTATGGGGGGCGACTTCGCCCCGCTCTATCTTTAAAGAAACCTTCTGTGTTTCAATCCACGCCCCCGTATGGGGGGCGACTGGCCGGAAAACCCAATTTTTCGTCTGCTGTTGTGTTTCAATCCACGCCCCCGTATGGGGGGCGACCTGGGCCGCCAATCCCGCCCACGCCACCAACCAGGTTTCAATCCACGCCCCCGTATGGGGGGCGACCAGTCAGCAGGGGGGCTTTTACGCCCCCGGGAAGGTTTCAATCCACGCCCCCGTATGGGGGGCGACTACAACGGATGCTACGGTGCAGCGTGTTTGCTGGGTTTCAATCCACGCCCCCGTATGGGGGGCGACGAGGTCGGCACGGACCTGGGATCCGTCTCCCATGTGTTTCAATCCACGCCCCCGTATGGGGGGCGACTACAACGGATACTACGGTGCAGCGTGTTTGCTGGGTTTCAATCCACGCCCCCGTATGGGGGGCGACGCGCCACCCGTGGGAATACTGGGCCAAGCAGCAAGTTTCAATCCACGCCCCCGTATGGGGGGCGACTGTCTTCCGTTTTCATGATTTCCTCCTTTTGCCCCCGTTTCAATCCACGCCCCCGTATGGGGGGCGACGATATACATCGTCGATGGCAAGGTCGTCGACGATGTTTCAATCCACGCCCCCGTATGGGGGGCGACACCGGAGAGGGAGACGACATCGTTGTACTGGATGATGTTTCAATCCACGCCCCCGTATGGGGGGCGACGCTGGAGGATCCCCAGGGCGCAGGCGCAGGCGGAGTTTCAATCCACGCCCCCGTATGGGGGGCGACCGTGGACCCCGACCAGGTCAGCAGGTATCCGGGGGTTTCAATCCACGCCCCCGTATGGGGGGCGACAGATCGGCGTACTGCGGATAGCCGATGCGGGACTGTTTCAATCCACGCCCCCGTATGGGGGGCGACTCAACCGGTACATCATATGCGACCCGGCCAACGAGTTTCAATCCACGCCCCCGTATGGGGGGCGACTGGAGCGGTTTTTCGCAGACCCCCGGGAGGTGCCGTTTCAATCCACGCCCCCGTATGGGGGGCGACCTCCAGTAATCTACCACCCCCTTGACCACACGCCTGTTTCAATCCACGCCCCCGTATGGGGGGCGACTCCGCCGTCACGCCGTAGTAGCAGGCGTCGCACAAGTTTCAATCCACGCCCCCGTATGGGGGGCGACACGCCCCGGAGATGATGCAATCGGACTGTTAGACCGTTTCAATCCACGCCCCCGTATGGGGGGCGACTCAATGGGATTTTGCCCTTATTATCTGGCAACTAGTTTCAATCCACGCCCCCGTATGGGGGGCGACGGGAGAGCCCGGATATGCCGATAACCAGCGATGAGTTTCAATCCACGCCCCCGTATGGGGGGCGACTGCTTACTTGGTGCTCTCTTGTGGGCATCAAGTTGTTTCAATCCACGCCCCCGTATGGGGGGCGACGGCAACCCTCTGTCCCCACTGCTGTAGGGCAGTTTCAATCCACGCCCCCGTATGGGGGGCGACGTGATTGGGCAAAACCCTATTGGTATCATACGGGTTTCAATCCACGCCCCCGTATGGGGGGCGACTTTTAAGGTCCCAGTCAATCCTAATGGGGACTGTGTTTCAATCCACGCCCCCGTATGGGGGGCGACGCCTACGGAAGGTCAAAGTCTCTCCTAGTTTGGGTTTCAATCCACGCCCCCGTATGGGGGGCGACTCCCCTTGTCCGTATCCGGAAACCAGACACGGACGTTTCAATCCACGCCCCCGTATGGGGGGCGACTCCGGGCTCCGAGTGGTCCAATATTCGGTGTGGTGGTTTCAATCCACGCCCCCGTATGGGGGGCGACTTGATAACCATCTGATTTCATGGCATTTATGACCGTTTCAATCCACGCCCCCGTATGGGGGGCGACTACAGTAAACCACGTCCTCATCCCTCACGGCCGGTTTCAATCCACGCCCCCGTATGGGGGGCGACGTCGCCGTCATGCCGTGCTGGTACAAATCCGACGTTTCAATCCACGCCCCCGTATGGGGGGCGACAGGCACGGTCTTTTCCGCAAGAGGCAAAACAACGTGTTTCAATCCACGCCCCCGTATGGGGGGCGACTGCTTATCCGCGGATTGCCTTGATCACACTGCCCAGTTTCAATCCACGCCCCCGTATGGGGGGCGACAGCGTATTCTGATCGTAGGTTGTTCCATTATATGTTTCAATCCACGCCCCCGTATGGGGGGCGACCGTCGGGCTGCAACTCTTTGAAAGTCCATTAATTATCGAGTTGCCCCCGCGTACCTGACAGTTTCTGCGCCATACACCAACCTAATTGTCAAAGAACCAATCCTAACACATTGAGATATCTTGTGAATTTTCATGCGCGAAAGTCTGTGGGAAAACGACACTTCAAGATGTGACAATCACAGAACATTCGCCGCATTTCAAGTACACGAGCTTAAGGTTCGCGCGGGTTTCTCAGACGATCAATGGTTCGTCAGGATCATA
>JAFDED010000097.1 GCA_019310535.1 Deltaproteobacteria bacterium | reverse complement strand
CACTCCTTCTGCCTGGCCAACTCGTGGAATACTTCTCCAAGGTGCTTCCGTAATATCCCATAGATCTGCTTCTTTCGCCGTTTTGGGATGAAAACAACGTGGTACTTGCAATCCTATCTCGTGTGGTTTAAACTCTGGTAATCCTTCATTTCGACCTCCCATAGCTAAGATTTGGCGATCTGTATGGGAGGTCTTTTTATTGCTATTGCCTCACACGGTCAAACCTTTCGGAGTCCCCCGGCAAAGCCGGGGGTTTACCTGTTTGATTATTAATTTTGATCGTGGGTTCAAATGAACAGGTCAGTCCGTTTCGATCAATCCGGTCTTATAACTGTCAATAGAACGGCAAAACACGCGGAGGATCTCTCGTGCCGATATTTCGGACTCAAGAATACATTTACCAAGCATCAGGCATACGAGTATCGAACATTATCCGATTTAAAGGATCACGAAATTATCGACCACGGATTTGCGCATCTCGTTAAATATCGTTTGAAGCCCCATAAAATTTCGTCCAATCCACTTTTCCACGACCTTTATTCTATTTGTTTTCAGGATCATTGCATTCTGGACGTTGTGATGAACCGCCAGGATGGCATTCAATTGAAACCCCTTATGCTTTACGTCATGACGCATGAACTGGTTCACATCATCCGATTTAGCAAGTTTAACCAAGATTTTGACGTCTTATCCTCAATGAGAGAGAAAGAAGAAAAAAAAGTGCATACAATCACATATGAGATCTTGCGCCAATTGGGAGATCCGGGGATAGATTGCGTACTGGACCATTACAGCCCTTTCCGTAATCCAAGTATTCAATAGTGAAAAGTCTCTTGACTTGACATTACCACTTTTGAGGATTAGTTTTTATAATAAAAATCAAATCGAACGGATCTTTATATGGTTGTTGATGCGATATGAAGTATAGGGAAGACCCTCACTGAAAAGAGTGAAGATCCGTTGCAAATTGAAATTTGTATGGCGAGGAGGTATCTGTTTTGCCTGTATACGAGTATCGATGCAATGCTTGTGGAAGGACATTCGAAAAACTTCAAAAGTTCTCCGATCCGTCCGTACGGAATTGTCCTTTTTGTGCCGGACATGTTTCTAAGATAATTTCCCCGTGTACCTTTCATTTAAAAGGATCAGGCTGGTATGCGACCGATTATGCAGGTAAATCATCATCTTGCAGCGCATCAAGCCAAAATACCGGCCCCTCCAGCAACGGAGATAAAGCCGCTAAGAATAATAAAGAAAAGACAAGTAAAACCGAGGATTGATTTACAATTGTCCCCAGGAAATTGAAAAAGGGATCGTTCAACGGAAGGATACTTTATTTTTTAGGGAAAAAGGAGTGCAAGAATCCATTGCGCAACTCACGCCATGCTGAAGAAAACCCCAACAGAAAAGGGGTCAAGGACGGTGTTGCGTTCAACCAATAGAAAGCTTATCACGTGGTTATTATAGCAATTTCTCAGAGAATGCTGACTATCAAATCAACTCACCATTAATCTTCCTTTTCAATACCTTTGAGACCTTAAAGGTGAGTACTTTTCGTCCACTAATTTTCATTTCCTCGCCCGTCTGGGGGTTTCTCCCGCGACGGGATTTCTTCTGTCTGATTTGAAATTTTCCGAATCCACTTATTACCAAATTATTTCCATTTCGCAGATTTTCCTTCATTATTTCCAGCGTCGTCTCGAATGCCCTTCTCGATAAATTCTTATCCAACCCTGTTCGCTCCATAATCCTATTAATGATATGTTCCCTTTTAAGTGTCATGGCATACCCTTTCAGCGATCATTTTATTAAAAAAAATGTATCCGTGCGGGAGGATATTTTTCTCTATGTGATTCACGATTAACCATGTATGGCAGAAATAAATGTATCAAAATTATTTTTCGTTGTCAATTCAAATTATTGATATTTAACAAGAATGGTATGAACGCATAAACCCTTGATAGGGGAATGACATCCATCGTGTTACGCTTCGTCAACGTTTTTCAAAGACCTATCCAACATTTTCCATCCAATCAGGATTCCAGTTCTCGCTGATAGGCTTTGAGCTTATATTGAATTTTCCGAACGCTGATACCAAGCATTTGGGCTGCTCGGCTGGTGCTGCCGTTCGCAAGCTCCATGGACTGCAGAATAGCAGCCTTTTCCAGTTCTCTCATAGTTAGGCCGGGGGGGATTGTAATAGTCGATTTCATCTCTTTCGTTTGTGAAGCTGATTCGAGTGGTGGAAGGACATCTGGTGTGATTGTATTATTGCGCATCATGACCACCGCCCGTTCGACTGCGTTTTCCAATTCACGGATGTTTCCCGGCCAATGATAGGATTTGAGGATATCAAGAGCCTCGGGTGAAATATTTACCATGGATTTATTGTTTTCAGCAGCAAACTTATTGATGAAGTGCTGCACAAATAAAGGTATGTCCGATTTTCTTTCGCTCAGCGGTGGGATATTGAACGGTATAACGTTGAGACGGTAAAAAAGATCCTCCCTGAACGTGCCCTGGATAACGGCTTGTTTTAGATCCTTGTTGGTGGCGGCTATAACACGAACATCCACGCGGATGGTCTCGTTGCTCCCAACGCGCTCGAACTCATGTTCCTGGAGGAAGCGGAGGAGCTTGACCTGGGTCGAGGGGCTTATCTCGCCGATCTCGTCAAAAAATATGGTCCCCATGTGAGCCATCTCGAATCGTCCTTTGCGAGTGGAGATGGCACCTGTAAAAGCACCTCGAACATGGCCGAAAATTTCACTTTCCAAGAGGGTTTCAGCGAGAACAGCGCAACTAACCGTGACAAAGGGTTTCTCTCTGCGAGGGCTGAAGTAATGAATCGCCTTGGCCACCAGTTCTTTCCCCGTGCCGCTTTCCCCTTGAATGAGAATCGAGGCCCGGCTGTCGGCAACTTCCTTTATAGTCTTGATAATTTCTTGCATTTGGCGGCGATTGCCTATAAGGTTGGCAAAACGATATCGCTCCTGCAACTGGTGGCGCAGTGATTTTGCTTCCTGGATAAGTCGGCTTTTCTCAATCGTCCGGCGAACCAGGATTTCCATCTCTTCGATGTTCACAGGCTTCATCAGGTAATCTTCTGCACCCAATTTGAGAGCTTCTATCGCTGTCTTAACAGTTCCATGGGCAGTGATTACAATCACTGGCGTCTCAGAATTGAATTCTTTTATCTTCCGCAGGAGTTGCAGGCCATCCATTCCAGGCATCTTTAAATCCGCCAAAACAACATCGGGGGATTCCTGAAGTACCAGTTCCCAGGCCTGATAGCCATTTGCCGCCGTAATCACCTGATATCCGCCGCCGCCCAGAAGCTCGGATAAACCCTGGCGGGTGTGTTTTTCGTCATCAACAATCAGGATCTTGCCGGTTGTCATGCTTCCTGTCATTACCTCTCTTGTCGAAGGGGAAGGATGACCGTGCAGGTTGTACCCTTCCCCACGTCGCTCTCGATCTGGACCTCCCCCCCGTGAAGTTCAAGAATCTGGTGAACAATTGCAAGCCCGAGTCCCGTACCATTTTCCTTGGTAGAATAAAAAATCTCGAAAATGTGACTCATCTGTTCATCAGGAATGCCGCATCCTGTATCCATGATCCGGATTACAACACTTTCGTTTTCATGAGAAGTATTAACCGTGAGAGTTCCCCCGATGGACATTGCTTCCACGCTATTTTGTATCAGATTGAGAAAAACCTGCTGAAATTTTTCCCTATCTATCTCAACCAACGGCAGATCTGGAGCAAATCCCCTTTCAATGCGAATCGCTTTGCGTTGAAAAGTTCCTTCCATAAGGGATATGGACGCGGAAAGGAGTGCATGTATGTTTTCTAGCGTGATATTAAGGTGGAAAAAATGTGAAAAATGAAGAAAATCATTGGTTAAATTGACCAGCCGATCGATCCCCTCGCGAATGATTCTGATAGTTCCGAGATTTTTTTTGAGAAAATCATCGGAAACCTTCGCCAGTCTTCTTTCCAGCAGCACTAACTGAATGCTCATCGAATTCAGAGGGTTTCTAATCTCATGAGCCAATCCAGCGGCAAAGGTGCCCACAGATGCCATTTTTTCTGTTCGGATGAGTTGCCGTTCCATTTTCTTGCGCTCGGTGATGTCGCTGACCACCGCGGTATACCCGATAAGAAGGTTTGAGTCGTCATAGACTGGCGTGCGGGTGATACTTACAGCTACACGTTTTCCGTCCTTCCGCAGCCTTTCCGTCTCCATGTTTTTGATGTGTCCTTTCTCTTGTACAATTCGAGCCATAATATCCAATTCATGAAGACGGTCCGGTGGAAATACTACTGCTATTGGTTTGCCAATGATCTCTTCCCTTTTGTAGCCATAGATTCGTTCTGCCCCCTTGTTCCAGGAACGGATTATATTATTGGTATCCATACTCAGAATAGCATCGGCTGTGTCCATTAATACATTTCGCATATAGCCTTCATGTCTCTTCAACCATTGCACGTAGCGACATTTTTCAACCATATCCTTATGAGGGCATTTCGGCTCCAGGCCATTTCCCTGTATGAGATTATCATCGATATGCCAGTCATCCCAGAAAGGCGATTTACTCATGGGCTGAATTCCCTTGACTCATTCAAAAACAGGCTCTATTTGTATCCGATCAGCTTAATAGCCTCGGTGCATGAAAATTATGCGTACAGCAGATCGGGCGCTCGGAAACCCTTGTCTGCCGATATGTCCCTGAAAAGAAATGGATTATTTTTTTCAAAAACAGGTTCAACCAACTATTTGCAGCGACGGGGTATCTGGGGGGCTGGGTAGCGGCTCGCGCAACCATCGGGAAAAACACTTCATCGCATTCGATATAATCTTACTACATTATCGCGGATGATTGTCCTTCTTACTTTTCTATGCCATGAAGGGGAGCTTGGATGTTAACGTTTCGATATATGCTGTGCCGCCCCAATGGAAAAAACTCATTCGGGCACTTCTATTCATTGCAATACCCAAAGGCCCATGAAATTCTCTCTCCAGGGACAATTCCGGGGACGTTATTATATTCTCACATGGTAACTGGATGTTGCCACTACCAGCAATGTTTGTTGTTTAAGGTGAAGTTATGGGTTCCTTCTCGTCCTTTATTTGGACAGGAGCCGCTTCAGCAGGGGATTTACCTTCGGAAGTCATTGGCTTTTTAGCTTTTTGTTTTTTCTTTTTCTTGTCGCCGCTTGCCAACAACTCCACCACAGAAATGGGTGCATTGTCACCCAATCGATACCCCAGTTTAATGATGCGCAGATACCCGCCTTGGCGGTCGCTGTATCGTGGGGCTAACTCATCAAACAGTTTTCGTGATACCGTCTTATTACGGATAACGGCATTGGCCAGCCTACGTGCGTGCAAGTCGCCCCTTTTGGCAAGAGTAATCATTTTCTCGGCCAATCGCCTCAGTTCCTTGGCCTTGGCATCTGTGGTCTGGATCTTTTCGTGTTCAAAGAGAGATGTAACCATGTTCCTTACCATGGCCCATCGATGGCTGGATGTCCGATTTAACTTTCTACCGGCTTTTCGATGTCGCATGACAATGTTTCCCTAAATATGCCAAGTCAATCTTTTACTTGGAATAAAGTTCGACCACACGCTGCTCTTCCATTGGCATGGTCAGGTCTTCTCTGGTGGGGAAAGCCCGCACCCGGCCTCGCATATGCTCTTTGTCCAGTTCCAGCCAGTTGGGAATACCGCGCCTTGCCGCTGTCTCAAGGGACTCTTGGATTCTGGCGACATTTCTGCTTTTTTCTCTCACTTCCACCACATCATTTATCTTTACCAGGTAGGAAGGGATATTTACAGGTTTTCCGTTCACTAAAAAATGGCCATGGCGGGTTAAGTGGCGCGCCTCATTTCTGGAAGAAGAGAAGCCTAAGCGATAGACCATATTGTCGAGCCTTCTTTCTAATAAAATCAGAAGGTTTTTGCCGGTGATCCCTTTTTTCTTTTCCGCGTGCACAAAATACCCATGAAACTGTCTTTCAAGAAGGCCATAAATTCGCCTGATTTTCTGCTTCTCTCTAAGCTGGATACCATAATCGGAGATCTTTCGTCGGCCCTGACCATGTTGACCGGGGGGATAATTCTTGCGCTCTATAGCACATTTATCGGAGTAACAGCGATCTCCTTTCAGGAAAAGCTTAAGTCCTTCTCTGCGGCATAATCTACATACAGATTCACGATATCTGGCCAAGGGCCACCTCCAGTATCAATCATTTACCCCTGTTCATGTTATAGAAATCCCAGGGGAAAGAAAACCATTGATGCTCGTCTTCGAAGAAGTAATAAAGACCATCTCCCAGACGGGAAACCCATAATGATAAACATTTACACCCTTCGACGTTTGGGCGCCCGACATCCATTGTGGGGGATCGGGGTCACGTCTCGAATCAAGCTCACGGTAATACCCGTTGTTTGCAGCGATCTCAGGGCAGCCTCCCTGCCGGAACCTGGTCCTTTAACATAGACTTCAATGCTTTTCATGCCAAATTCCTGGGCTTTTCGAATCGCATCTTGAGCTGCTTGCTGGGCAGCGAAAGGTGTGCTTTTACGTGAGCCCTTAAACCCCTGGCTTCCCGCGCTTGACCATGCCAGCACATTCCCGTTCTGATCTGTTATGGTAAGGATTATATTGTTGAACGTGGAATGGATATGAACGATTCCATTGGGCACGTTCTTTTTTTCCCTTTTCTTTTTTTTACTCTTCTTGGAGACTTTAGCCATCAAGTCCTCCCTCGGTGTTCATCCATACGTAATAGCATTGAAAGGGGTCATCCCTGAGTTGTGATACATCTAGCTGAATTTGGTGATCAGGTAAAGAACCCTCCCATTTGATTACTTTTTTCGTCCAATCTGAATTTTCCTTGGACCTTTCCTTGTCCGTGCGTTGGTGTGCGTTCGCTGTCCCCTAACAGGCAGTGCCTTCCTGTGGCGTAATCCTCGATATGTTCCGAGATCCATAAGCCGCTTTATATTCACGGATACCTCTCGCCGCAGGTCACCCTCCACTTTAAATCCCCCATCAATCTCATCTCTGATCTTGGACACATCAATTTCGCTTAAATCATCCGTTTTAGTATCAAAACTGATGCCGGCATGTGTCAGGATTTTCCGGGATGATGAACGGCCGATGCCATAGATGTATGTCAGGGCGACTTCGATCCTTTTCCCTCTGGGAAGGTCAATACCCGAGATTCTCGCCACGATTCTCCTCCTGCACCGGTTAGCCTTGCCGTTGTTTGTGTTTAGGGTTGTCGCAGATGACTCGAAGAACCCCTTTTCGACGAATTAACTTACACTTGTCGCAAATTTTTTTAACGGATACTCTTACTTTCATAGCAACTTCCTCTGCCTGAACTCAAGGTCTTAATAACTGATTGTGTCGAATTCTTTCTTATCCAAGGAGTCGATCACTTGGATCGATAAATGATTCTGCCGCGTGTAAGGTCATAAGGCGAAAGCTCAACAAGTACTCTGTCTCCGGGCAGGATCTTAATAAAATGCATTCGCATTTTTCCAGATATATGAGCAAGGATACGATGCCCATTGTCCAATTCCACCCGGAACATGGCGTTCGGCAGAGTTTCGATGACTATTCCTTCCACTTCGATGGCATCAGCTTTGGGCATCCATCACTCCCCACTAGTGGTTTCATGGTTTTGATCCACAACTTCCATTATCCGGTTAAAGATTTCGTTTATAGATCCTTGCCCGGTGATGGATCGAAGAAGACCTTTCTGTTGATAATATTGAATCAGCGGGGTGGTCTGCTCTTTGTAAACACGGAGCCTGGCCTGAACTGTCTTTTCGCTGTCGTCCGCCCGTTGAAACAATTCACCGCCACAGTTATCGCAAACGCCCACCACTTTAGAAGGATCAAACACCACATGGCACGTCCAGCCACATCGGCGACATGTTCGCCTTCCCGCCAGCCTTTTGACGATCTCCGCATCTTCGACATCAACATTAATGACATGATCAATTGCGGCCCCCCGTCTTGACAGAGAAGTATCCAGAGCCTCCGCCTGGGCTACGGTCCTGGGGAAGCCATCCAGAATGTACCCATTGCGGCAATCCGGCTGATCAATTCTTTCTTCTACCATTCCAATGACAATAGGATCAGGTATCAGGGCGCCTTTGTCCATATACTCTCGGGCCCTTGTCCCCATGGGGCTACCCTTTTTAACAGCCTCACGGAACATGTCGCCTGTTGAAACATGCGGGCAGGAAAATCGTTCTGCCAGCATCTGAGCTTGAGTGCCCTTTCCTGCCCCGGGAGGGCCCATCATTATCAACTTCATAGCTTCCACCTGAACTCATCTCCTGCCTCTAATGCGCCCTGTCTTGAGAAATCCCTCGTAATGCCTCGTCAACATATGGGATTCGATCTGAGACATGGTATCTAAAGCGACACCCACAACAATCAGCAAAGCGGTTCCACCGAAGAAAAAAGGCACGTTAAATTCTCTGATCATAAAAGTAGGCATTACGCACACGGCAGAGATATACATGGCGCCCCCGAAAGTAATGCGGGTTAGTACCCGATCGATAAATTCCGCTGTTCGTTTGCCTGGTCTGATACCCGGAATGTAGCCGCCATATTTTTTCATGTTATCCGCTACGTCCACCGGATTGAAAGTAACGGCCGTATAAAAATAGCAGAAGAAGAATATGAATCCCACATAAAGCACTGTATACAGCAGTTGTCCGGGCATAAGATAATTAACGAGGGTTTTCATCCAGGGGACACCGACAAATTGAGCGATAGTGGCCGGAAACATGATGATTGAAGAGGCAAAAATGGGTGGGATCACACCAGATGTGTTAACGCGCAGTGGCAGGTGTGTGCTTTGTCCCCCATACATGCGCCTGCCCACGATACGCTTGGCGTATTGCACCGGAACGCGGCGTTGTCCCCTCTCCATGAAAACAATGAATCCGACCACCAGCATCATGAAGGCAATTAAGACAAGGACAAAAAGTATTCCCATTTCCCCTGTTCGCATCATGCGAAAAGTGTTGGCGGAAGCAGATGGCAAACGGGCGACGATCCCCGCAAAGATGATGAGGGAAATCCCATTACCTATGCCTCGCTCCGTAATCTGTTCGCCCAGCCACATGATAAACGCTGTGCCTGCGGTAAGGGTGAGGACTGTCATGAGCCGAAACCCCCAACCCGGGTTTGCCACAACCAGTTCACCCGCCGGGCCCGTCATCCTTTCAATTCCAATGCTTATTCCAAAGCCCTGAATGATGCTGAGAAGAACGGTTCCATAGCGGGTATATTGTGTAATTTTTTTCCTGCCAGCTTCTCCTTCTTTTGAAAGTTTCTCAAGATAAGGGATCACAACAGTGAGTAACTGCAAGATAATGGATGCACTGATGTATGGCATGATCCCCAAAGCGAAGACTGATAACCGTTGCAGCGCCCCCCCTGCAAACATGTCGAAGAGCCCCAGCAGCGTGCCCTTGGCCTGGGCGAACCATGCCGCCAGCGCTTGTGCATCAATCCCCGGAGTTGGGACAAACACGCCTACCCTGTATACTGCCAACAGAAGTAAGCTTATCAAAATTCGCCGCTTTAGCTCGGGGATTCTGGTAATATTCCGCACGCCGCTGATCAATTCAAATCTCCTCTATATTTCCTCCCGCCGCCTCTATCTTGGCTCGGGCGCTGGAGCTTATTTTATGAACTTTTACTGTAAGAGGCTTATTAATGTTTCCCTCTGCGAGGATTTTAATGCCATTGTCAGTTTTCCGTATCACCCCGGTGCTAATAAGTGATTGGGGGTCAACAATAGCATTCGTCTCAAAGTGTTCGAGATCGCGAACGTTAAGAATGGTATAAACTTTTTTATTCGGGTTACGGAACCCTCGCTTTGGCAATCTCCGCACCAGAGGCATCTGGCCGCCCTCAAAGCCAGGACGGACGTTTCCGCTCGAACGCGATCGTTGCCCCTTATGGCCGCGGCAGGCGGTCTTGCCATGCCCGGAACCGGGCCCTCGCCCCACCCTCTTCGGCTTCTTTCGACTTCCCCGGGGCGGTTTCAGGTTTGATAGTTCCATAATATCTTTCCTCACAATAGAAATGCTCAGTTCCAGCAGGTCTTACTGACCATCAGAAAGTTTATTCAATAATTTCAACAAGGTGTAAAACTTTGCGGATCATCCCCCTGATAGCAGGTGTATCGGGCAAGGTTCTCACCCGGTGCATTTTTGTCAATCCAAGTCCTTTGAGGACAGCCCGCTGTCTTCGAGGTCTTCGAATTCCGCTCCGTACAAGCGTTATTTTAAGTTCCCGGTTCATGGAGAAACTCCATTATTTCAAGCATATGATCTCCCGGCTCGATAAGATCCCGCCGGGTGACATCCATGTATTTTTTATTGATTACTCCAATATCTCAGATAATTTTTTACCTCGCTTGAGGGCAAAATTTTCCGGTGGTTTCAACTGATGTAGTGCATCGAAGGTTGCCTTGATAACATTATGGGGGTTGTTTGAGCCAAGGCATTTTGTCAAGACATTCAGTATACCTGCCGCATCCATTACGGCGCGGACCGCGCCACCGGCAATAACACCGGTCCCCTCCGATGCCGGCTTTAAAAAGACTTTGCCTGCGCCATATTTTCCGTGGACGGTGTAAGGAATGGTGCTGTTTTTGAGGGGTATCATAATTAGTGATTTTTTTGCCTGTTCCACACCTTTCCGAATAGCTTCGGGAACCTCGTGGGCTTTTCCCATCCCGTAACCTACAATACCATTGCGGTCCCCCACCACTATAAGGGCGCTAAAACTGAATCGCCGTCCGCCTTTGACCACCTTGGCTACTCGATTGATGTGGACAACTTTGTCAGCCAGGTCCAGCTCTGTTGGATCGATCTTTTTCTGCCCAACCAATGAATTCTCCTTCTTCTCATCCAATCAAAACGAAGGGCTTATGAAAGTATTTTCTAAAATTGCAGGCCCTTTTCACGCGCTCCTTCAGCTATAGCCACAACTCTTCCGTGGTAAATAAAGCTGCTTCTGTCAAAAACCACCCGGGTAATACCTTTTTCCAGAGCTCGCTTGGCAATAATTTCGCCAATTCTTTTGGCTGCCTCTTTATTGCCGGTATGCGAGAAGTTGAGCTCTTTTTCCATCGTGGTGGCATGCGCCAAGGTGCAACCGGAAGAATCATCGATAATTTGCGCGTACATATGACGGTTGCTTTTATAGACATTGAGCCTTGGGCGTTCTGGAGTTCCGATGACCTTCTTGCGGACACGTCTCCTTTTTCTTTCCCTGATTTGTTCCCTGGTTTTATTAGTCAAATATTTCACCCCCTCAACGCACGCCGGATTTACCCACCTTTTTGCGGAGTTTCTCACCCGCATACCGGATTCCTTTGTGTTTATAGGGTTCGGATGGGCGAAATCCTCGAATTTTGCTTGCCACCATTCCAAGCAATTCC
This sequence comes from Deltaproteobacteria bacterium, assembly GCA_019310535.1. GTDB lineage: Bacteria > Desulfobacterota > JAFDED01 > JAFDED01 > JAFDED01 > JAFDED01. The sequence continues at coordinate 2,927 of JAFDED010000097.1, read as the reverse complement.
TTTTCAATGCCTTCCAGGGTGATGGTGGTCTGGCGATCCACCCGAACCGAAACCCCCTGGGGCAGTTCATAGCGTATGGGTTGGGAATATCCCAGGTTGATGACCAGGGTTTTATCCTGGACATCCGCGCGGTACCCTACTCCCTGGATCTCCAGCACGCGTGTGAATCCCTGGGTTACGCCAGTAATTTTGTTGAAAATGATGCTCCTCACTAGGCCATGGAGCGAGCGACTCTTTCTATCCTCTCCCAAGGCGCGAACCACTAAATTTTCGGATTCAATGGCAACTGCCACCTCTTTAGGAATCGTATAAGATAGCGTTCCTCGCGGTCCTTTGATCACCAATTCCGAATCTTTCCGATTCACTTGTACACCAGGAGGAATCGTTACAGGCATCTTCCCTATCCGGGACATTTTACTCTCCTGTTTTGTTATCCCACATGGGTATGAGATATGAATTGAGGCCAGCGCCTTTTATATGGCGGTCTTAATTACCAAATCGAGCAAATCAACTCTCCTCCAATTTTCTGTTTGCTCGCTTCCCGTCCACTCACAATACCCTTGGAAGTGGTCAAAATCGTAACTCCCAACCCGTTGAGCATCTTAGGAATAGTATCGTGCTTCACGTAGACCCTCCGGCTGGGTTTGCTGATACGCTGCAATCCCTCTATGACGGGTTCGCCGTCGTGATATTTCATAAAAACACGGAGTATTCCTTGTTTCCGATCTTTGATCACGCGGAGGTTTTTAATATACCCCTCCTCTTTCAATATCTTGGCAATCGCAATTTTCATCTTGGATGCGGGAATATCGACGTGTTCCTTTTTCATGCGATTGGCGTTGCGAATTCGCGTCAACATGTCTGCCAACGGATCGGTCATCATGTTCAGTTCCTCATCATTTCGTAATTCTCTTGCATTTCTGCCGGACAACAGGCATGAAGCCTACTTATAACCCCGGGAGATGATATCTACCAACTTGATTTGAGAACACCCGGAATTTCACCCCATAGGGCCATATTTCGAAAACATATCCGGCAGATCCCGAACTTCCTCATAAAAGCTCGGGGTCTGCCACAGAGAGGACATCTATTATATTTTCTTACGGCGAATTTTTGGGGCCGTTTGGCCTTTGATATCAACGACTTTTTCGCCACTTTTTTCCTCCCATCTCACCATCTATTCAAATTTTCTGATTTCAGGGCTTAACAGCTACTTTAAGTACTAGTCAAAATTGCCAGGTTATGAGTGAATACATTTTGAATGCTACATCTCTCCTGGGATGTCAATCACCTTAAGCTGATAGTATTACCCGATAATTTTATCTGCATGGGGAGATATTGCCCTCATCTCATGCCCGTGGAAGGGTCAGGTACGGAAAGGCGTACCCATCAGGTGAAGAAGCCTTCGACCCTCCTCGTCCGTTTTAGCAGTTGTAACGATGGTCACGTTCATCCCTTTAATTTTATCTATCTTATCGTGACTGATCTCCGGAAAAATGATTTGCTCTTGTATTCCCAGGGTAAAATTACCCCGTCCATCAAAAGATTTGGGATTAATTCCACGAAAGTCTCTCACCCGGGGCAGTGCAATATTCATCAGACGATCGAGAAATTCATACATTCGATCTTTGCGCAATGTTACCATACAACCGATGGACATGCCCTCCCGCAGCTTGAACTGGGCCACAGATCTGCGGGCTTTGGTTATAACCGGGCGTTGGCCAGAGATAATGGCCAGTTCTTCCACTGCGGAATCCAGGATTTTAATGTTGTGGATGGCCTCGCCCAGACCCATATTTATCACTATCTTATGAATCTTGGGGACGGCCATGATGTTCTTATATCCAAACTCTTTAATCAGGATTGGAACGATTTCTTTTTGATAATATTCTTTAAGACGTGTCATAATTGTCACTCGGTTTGTTCGATAAAGTTTCTGCTGCGTCAAGTTTATTCTTGTCTTCGGTCTTTAACTATCTCACATCGCAAAAGTCTCAGGGATTTCGTGAAGACCCTGGGTTGGATCAAATCTTATCCAAAACATCTTCACATGAGCGACATATGCGAACTTTCTTGCCATCTTCCAGGATCCGCTTCCCGACGCGAACGGGTTTATTGCACTTTTCGCACATAACCATCAAATTAGTAATGTGAATGCTTCCTTCTTTCTCGATGATACCACCTTTATGAGTCTGGCTGGGTCGGGCGTGTCTTTTAACAAAGTTGATTTTTTCAACGACTACGCGGTTCTTTTTGAGGATTATCTTGAGCACTTTTCCTGTCTTGCCCGTTTCCTTTCCCGCGATGACCATAACAGTATCGTCTTTTTTGATATGATATTTCATCCTGGCCATTCCCGACCTCCTGGTTCAGAGCACTTCGGGCGCCAAGGAGACGATTTTCATAAACCGTTTGAAACGGAGTTCCCTGGCAACCGGTCCAAAAATTCTGGTTCCGATAGGTTCCATTTGCTGATTGATCAGCACGACGGAATTGGTATCGAACCGAATAAACGAGCCATCGGATCGTCCTACTTCTTTAACGGTCCTCACCACGACCGCACGGTGAACCTCTCCCTTTTTAACTTTAGAATCGGGTAATGCCTCTTTTACCGATACAACAATAATATCTCCCACCGTGGCGTACTTTCTCCTTGTACCGCCGAGTACACGGATGCAGTAGACCTTTTTAGCGCCGGAGTTGTCGGCCACATCCAGGATCGTCTGCTGCTGAATCATGGTTCACCTCTTGCCCCCATAGCTTGATCGAGAGAGGTCTTCGCGGCCTTTTCAATAATCTGGGAAACTCTCCAGCGTTTTTCCTTGCTCAAAGGTCTGCTCTCAATGATTACTACTTTATCTCCCGCTCTGCATTGATTGTTGCTGTCATGGGCCTTGAATTTAGAGCGTCTTTGCACATATTTTTTA
>JAFDED010000096.1 GCA_019310535.1 Deltaproteobacteria bacterium | reverse complement strand
GACTGGGAGCACGGCTCATCCTGGGCACCGAAGTGATAGGACTGGAGGTGAAGGATGGCCGCATTGTCGCGGTAAAGACCGCGGCCGATAGTATCCATACCCGTGTGGTGGTCAATGCTGCGGGACCATGGGCCGCCCGGGTGGGGGCCATGGCCGGAGTGGATATCCCGGTGGAGCCATGTCGCCGGCAGTTGTTTTTTACCGGCCCCTTTCATGAAATTCCCCGAGTTTTCCCCATGACCATCGATTTCCATTATTCCAGTTATTTTCGAAGAGAGGGAGAAGGCGTCCTCATATCGGGGCCCAAAGACGACAGCCCCGGGTTCCAGACTCACACCGATTTCGATGGCAAAGAGTGGGCTGCCGAGAACGCTATGCGCCGCGTCCCTTCTCTGGCACGGGCCGAAATAACCAACGGGTGGGCGGGATTGTATGAACTCTCCCCGGATCATCATGCCATCCTGGGAAGGGTGCCCCAGGTGGAAGGATTCATACTGGCCAATGGCTTCAGCGGCCACGGCTTTCAACATTCCCCGGCAGTGGGCCGGGTCATCGCCGAGCTTATCGTGGACGGAGCGCCCAGCACAATAGACATCTCATCGCTTTCCATAGAGCGTTTCCGCACGGGAAAACTCATTCACGAGCCCTTGACCGCCTTTCAGGATTAACCTGTCTTCTTGGTCTTGAGTGCAACAAAATCGATGGGATTCTTTCCTTGCAGGGTATTTTCCGGTTGCGGGTTAATATCAGGACTTTCACCAATAATTCACACAGATTTATCAAAATGCTTTGAAAGTTAATCCCTTGCATTCATCAGTACGTAAAAAAGGAATGTTGGAGAGACTTTTTTCCCTTTGAAAATTTTGGGGTATCTCCTGGAATTTACCTTGACGGACACTGATCTCGATGTTAATGTACATGAGGTTGGTGGGGTCCTCCCGTGTTTATTATTGCTATTGATCATCATTGCAAAATTCGCATGGTTTAGCCGGTTATGGGCGCCGGTGATAGCTGGGTCCTGCGCAACGGAAACCTGCCAACCCCGTCAGGTCCGGGAGGAAGCAGCGGTAGCAGCGTCAGACGTGTGCCGCAGGGGAGCCTAGCTATCATCGGTGCCCATAACTAAGGCTCAGAATAAGAATTTTAACCAGGATGGCAGGATATACGGGATTTTTTCCATCCAGTTCAGCCTGTCAAAAAAATATCCGCGATTTTCTCATGTCTTATCAAGTTTTGGCCAGACGATGGAGGCCGCAGACCTTTGAAAAGGTAGTGGGCCAGTCCCATGTAACGCGGACTCTCCAGAATGCCATCACGAAGGAACGTATTCCACACGCTTTTCTTTTCAGCGGACCCAGAGGTGTGGGGAAAACTTCGGTGGCCCGGATTCTGGCTAAGGCCCTCAACTGCCAGCATGGCCCGGCCCAGACCCCTTGCAACCAATGCACCCAATGTCGCGAGATTTCCCATGGAATATCCGTTGATGTCTTCGAGATCGACGGCGCTTCCAACACGGGGGTGGACGAAGTGCGGGGTCTGCAGGAGAACGCACGCTACCTGCCCGCCAACAGCCGATATAAGATTTACATCATCGATGAGGTCCACATGCTGTCAAAGCCGGCGTTCAACGCTTTACTCAAGACGCTGGAAGAGCCGCCCCCACACGTCATTTTCGTTTTCGCCACCACAGAGCCGAACCGCATCCCCGCGACCATTCATTCCCGATGCCAGCGATTCGAGTTCAAACGGCTCTCACTGAAGGACCTTCTTGGACAGCTAAGCCGTATGGCCCAGGACGAACACGTGGAGATCAGCGAACGGGGTCTTTACCTCCTTGCCCGCGAAGCGGACGGCAGCATGCGCGACGCTCAGAGTCTCCTGGACCAGGTCATAGCGTTTGCCGGCCAGAAAATAACCGATACTGACGTAATTGAGGCGCTCGGAGTGGTTGATCTCGGCCTGCTGATCTCTCTGGCCGGGGCTGCCGTCGAACACAATCCATCATCGTGCCTCAAGCTGGTGCAGGAGGCCCACCAGCAAGGATACGACCCATGGCAGCTCCACCAGGAACTGCTCCGCTGCTTTCGAAACATGCTGGTAATCCGCACGTGCAAAGACGATATTCCTCTTCTCGACATCGCCGAGGCGGAATACGCCGAACTCAAAGAATTGGCCTGTTCAACTTCCCAGGAGGATTTGCACCATCTTTTTTCCATTCTCATGCAGTGTGAATCGGATATGAGGCGCTCAGCGCAACCCCTCATGGTGCTTGAGGTGGCGCTCCTGCATATGGCCAGCACAGAGCCTGTATCGCGGTTGTCGGATATCCTGGAGCACCTGGAGCGCGTGGAAAAAGGGCTGGAAAGACACCGCCTTACTGCGGATTCAGAAAAAAGACCGCCTTGCATTCAACAAATTGAGCGCTCAGAAGAGGCCCGGCCTGAAGCAGAGGACCGCCTGCTGTCAAGGCAATTCCCGACCCCTTCTTCCGGAAGCTCAGGGGAAGAGGAAACAGAGGAGCTGCCGGAAAGCGGTCATTTGTGGGATCGACTGGTCAATCACGTGATTCAGAAGAATCCCAAGCTTGGCTCCTTCCTGCAAAATGGAAAAATGATAAAATTTGGCGGCGGGCGGATCGAGGTGGCCTTCGACAACGAGATATGTTACTCCCGCGTGGCGGAGGATAAAACGAACCGGAGCCAGACGGAAAACCTGATGCGGGAGTTATTCTCGGGGCCCATCGAGATTTCTTTTGTCCACACACCCATGAAGGAGAACAATAACCGTGAGCCCCCTGGAGAGAATGGATCTATCCAGGATAAGGTGCAAAAAAACCCCGCGTTCCAGATGATATTGTCTGAGTTTGAGACGAGCAAACTGGTTGAGGTCAAGCCCATTTCATCATGAAATGATCGAGGATAATATACCCGCGGGAGGTTCCTCATAGTTCACCGCAGAGTGCATGGAGGGCGCAGAGAGAATATAAAAATAACAACTTGCTTTGGTTGCTGTTTTTTACGATCTCCGCGTTCTCCTTGGAACATAGAAAGATTCGCGGTTCTCTTCCCGCGGGCATGTACAGAAATCACCATTATATCCCCCCTTGAGCAAAGGGGGAATGAAAAACGGAGTGTTGTGATGGCCAAAGGATTGGGGCAGTTTATACAGCATGCCAGGAAACTGCAAGAGCAGATGGCACGCCTCCAGGAGGAGATGGCCCACCGAACGGTGGAAGCCTCTGTCGGAGGCGGAATGGTGACCGTGACAGTCAATGGGCGCCAGCAAGTGGTGGACGTCAAGATAGAGCCCGATGTGGTGAACCCAGATGATGTGGAGATGTTGCAGGACCTGATACTTGCCGCTGTCAATGAAGGAATAAGGCGATCCCAGGAGATGGTGAACCAGGAAATGCAAAAGATTACCGGAGGGTTGAACATCCCCGGGTTGAACCTGCCAGGCATCTTAGGTCCTTCCTGATGGAGAAAATCCCATGCTTCCCACAGGTTTTGCCCGTCCCGTGGTCGAGCTTATCGAACATCTGAAGATGCTTCCCGGCATCGGTGAAAAGAGCGCCACCCGGCTGGCCTTTCACATCCTCAAGGCCGAACGGGGCGAGGTGGAGGGACTATCCAGGGCACTGCTGGAAGTCAAGAACACAATCTCCCTCTGCCGGGTTTGCTACAACCTCACCGATCGGGACCCCTGTGCAATATGCGCCGACCCCCGACGGGAACCGGCACAGGTGTGCGTGGTCGAAGAGCCTGCCGATCTATTGGCCGTGGAGAGAATCGGCCAGTACCGGGGTAAGTATCATGTGCTTCACGGGGTACTCTCGCCACTTGACGGTATAGGCCCGGAAGACATCCGCGTGGAAGAACTGGTGCAGCGCATAAAGGGCCAGCAGGTGGCAGAGGTGATTCTGGCTCTCAACCCCTCCACGGAAGGGGAGACAACCTCCATCTACCTGGCCAAGATTCTCCAGCCTCTGGGGGTGAAAATCACCCGCATCGCCTATGGAATCCCCATGGGAGGGGATCTGAAATACACGGATGACATGACCCTTATGCGCGCCATTGAGAGTCGGCGTGAGTTGGAGTGAATTACATGCGGGCTACATGGGTCGAGATCGATCTGTCCGCCGTTGCTCACAATATCCGGGCCGTGCGCCGACATGTGGGTCCCGGGCCGGACATCATGGCTGTCGTGAAGGCTGACGCATACGGTCACGGAGCGTTGGAGGTCTCGCGCACGGCATTGGAGAATGGGGCATCCATGCTGGGGGTTGCCCTTGTGCAGGAAGCAGCGGAACTGCGAAATTCCGGTATCAAAGCACCGCTGCTGGTCTTTGGAGAGCCATACGAGGGGGAAGTGGAGGCCATCCTCCGCCATGGAATCACACCCGTTATTTATAATATGCGGACCGCAAACTCCCTTTCGGGCCGCGTACGGGCGATGGGAAGGTCTGTACCGGTGCATGTAAAAGTGGACACCGGTATGGGGCGGGTAGGCGTCCCTATGGAGACCGCCCTTGATTTTATCATGCGGGTGAAATGTCTCGAGGGTTTATTCCTCGAAGGTATCTGCACCCATTTTGCCACCTCCGACGAAGCTGACCCATCTTTCACCCGCGAACAGATCGCAGCCTTTGAATCTCTCTGCAAGGAGCTGGCATTGTCCGGCATCAATGTCCCGCTGCAGCATGCCGCCAACTCCGGTGCGGTGCTTCAGCATCCGGATACGCATCTCAACATGGTCCGTCCCGGCATCATGCTTTACGGTCTTTATCCATCACGTGAGACCAGGAAGGACATTGAGCTGCGTCCGGCCATGCGCTGGGTCACCCATGTGGCCCAGCTCAAGACCATCCCGCCGGGGTGCACGGTCAGCTATGGACGCACTTTTTGCGCCCGTCGCCCCACCACGGTGGCCACACTGCCGGTAGGCTATGCCGACGGATACCCGCGCCGGCTCTCCAACATCAGCCAGGTTCTGGCGGGCCAGCGTCGCGCGCCTGTTATAGGACGGGTCTGCATGGACCTCACCATGATCGATGTAACGGATATCCCCGGCGTGACGCTGGGCGAGGAAGTCATCCTTATGGGGCGTCAGGGACGAGCGGAGATTACCGCGGATGAGATGGCAGGATGGCTGGGGACCGTCAACTACGAAGTGCTCACCGGGATCGGGAAGAGGGTTCCCCGCTTGTATCAGGGGGCTTCATCATAGGGTCTTTCCGGGGTGTAAGGCTGAGCAAAGCGCGGATCAGATCAACGAACACCTCCATTTCCAGAGGTCCCTCATTCTGACTGCGGGCCCGAGCCAGGATTAATCGATTGGCCGGGCACAGTTTCTCTTCCACCTCTTTCCACCGAACGCCCTTCAGCAAGTTCTGGTTATTCAGCGCGTTGGCTACTGTCATCCGCCGGTCGGGCCCTGTCCGAACCAGGAACGATCCCTGCATCCACCCTACGGGGCTGGTGAGTCCCCGGTCGCCTGGCGGATACAGAAACAGCACATATCGTTTTCCCTTCCGTAAAACAGGTATTCCCGACGGCTGTGCCACCAATGACTGGCTCCGGCCGCCAAACATCTTGATGAAGGCGATCTCTCCCGCATTTCCTTTATAAACATGGTGGACCCGGAAGGTATAAACCGTTACCCTTGTCCCATTATCGGTCTTTTGGTACTCCACCTCGGTGCAGGTACCATCCATGATCGTCTCAGCGGTCTCGACTATTTGTGCCAGGTTCATGGCCGCCACCCTGGCATAAGAGGGCTGGCCTGTGGCCAATGCCATACACACGGCCAGGATCAGCACCACGCTATTCAAACGTGCCTTTTTCATCTCAACAGTTACTGTCCTTGTCCAAGAATAAATATAAACGATGTTGTGGACGGCTCACACGTCCAGGTTGAAGAATCCAGTACATCGGCTCCGGGAGGCGTAAAAACTACGCCCCAGGTATAGAGACCTTCGGGAATGCCCGACAGAAGAAAGCTTTTCTGCTCCTGGTGTGAGGTCGCCGTATAATTTTCGCGATACGGCGTGAAGTTCTCTGATTGAGGCAAAAAGTCGGCCATATTGTAAATGAGACCATCGGGGGCCAAGCCTAACCAGTACCAGTCCACCACATTGTTTCTTGTGCCTGCAATAATCCGGAATGATACCGTCACGGTCTGTCCTTCGAGGTACGAGACGCGGTCGGTGGCCATGACGATACACGGGTCGGTCTCCGTTACAACGCCGTCGCCCTGTGAGTTCCTACTACATTCTCCCCCCGCCACGATGTTGACCCCGTCCAGGGTCTCGCCTGCGGCAACGGTGAAAGTCTGGCTGCACTCTTGCGGGGCTACCGGATTGAGAAAGGACAGGTCATTGGCGCTGTCCGCGTAGGGACCGACGCTCGAACCCTCGACAAAGCGCGAATTGATGGGCTCGATGGACAGCCTGTACGTGCCGGGAAACACGAGCATTTCCCACTCCCCCGTATTCTGCATCCTGTAGTCGGAAACGCTGGAAAAAGCGTTCATCAATTCATTGTCGACCATGCGCGCCAGAACGTTGGCTCCCAGAACTGGCTCTCCGGTGGTGCGATTCACAGCCCCCTTAAGGGTTCCGAACTCGGCGCTGGCCCTCTCATTGGGATACAGCATAGTTAAGCCCGCCATGTCATCAGGGTTCAATTCCGCCAGGGGTTCGTCATTCTGTGTAGAGGTGGGATACATTGTGGGGATGAAAGCGGTATCGTTGCGATTCCCGGTAAACGCCAGATTCCCGTTAATCTGGGTATGGTCCAGGCCGGCCAAGTGACCAAGCTCGTGGACAATGGTGGACATGATCTCAAGCGGGGAGAAGCGGGTTGTAGGGACACCGTTGATCACAACTTCGGCCTCGATGAAAGCACGCTCGATCGGGTTAAACGCCGGTTGAGCGTAACCCAGGACAGTGGAGGATGCGCCGCCTCCAAACATCAGGTCGATGATTCGACCGTCCGTGTCAAAAACCACCGGATTGATACCATCGTTAAAAGTGCTGATACTGCCGATGAACTGATCATAATTCATCTCTGTCACGTCCACTGACAGATGCCCGCCGTTCACCGCTGCAAAACTGGATGTGGACACATCATTCCAGGCGGCAAAAGAGTTATCGGTCAGCTCGGTCGCCTGCTCGTTGGTGAAAATACCAAGAGTGCCGAGGTCTACGTTATACGTAACGGGAAAATTGCTCCATACAACAGGCTCGCCGTTGATGATGGCTATGGGTCCATGGGCCATGGCCGGGGAGACGCACATCAGGCTTAGCGCCAGAATTCCGCTTGCTCCTCTTATCATGGAAGATTCCTCCCAATCCTCCCGCCGGACCGCTGAAGCAGGACCTCCACCAGATGTTTTAAGACATCGTAACCCACAGGCCCTGCTGAGGGTTCTCGGCTCATCCGGAGCTGACTTATACTATTCCTGTCTGCTGAGCCTTCCATATGTTCCCAGTCCAGGTTGCGGAAGAGGTGCCGGTTATTGTCATCGTTGACCAGTTTCTTTCCGCCGTCCGGGGTTATGAATATTTTGAACCTTCCCTGACCCATGCCTATGGGGCTGGTGAAGCCTATCTCGCTGGTCGGGTGTAAAAACAGGAAAACTTGCTCCCCAGGCTTGAAAGCGGGCATCCCCGGAACCGTCATCTTCAGGGAGCCATAGCGTCCCCCGTAGGTCTTGATGGTGATAGTTGTCGAGACTTCACCCTTCCATGTTTGATGAACGTTGAATGTCGTATATGTAGCAATAATCCCCTGTTCATCGGGTCTGGAATCGACGGACATGCAAGTGCCCTCGAAAATTAGACCCGCTTTTTCTACAAGTTCCTCCAGGTTCACGGGCAACACCTGTACAGCACTCGCCGTCGCAGGGACGGCGCAAATGATCCCAATGAGCAGCGTACACACCGCAATCCGATTCATGACAACCTCCTTTTAAATTTCCGGGAACTTCAACCGCAATTGTACCAAAGGATGTGCTCATCCACCGAGTCCGCAAATGAATGCCGGACATAACAAAATCCGGCCACCGGAAAAATAGAATCACTTTTTTCACAACCACCCCATCTCCTTGAAGCGAGCAGCATTTCTGGCGACGAGGCTCCACTCGTCATCTCGCATCCGGCCCTCCACCGTGACCGTCAAGTTGGGGCTGATTTCATTCATAAGCCGGCCGATGGCCTGAAAATCAAGCGAGCCCTCTCCGAGACCCAAATGATAGGCTCCGGGGGCGGCATCACTGAGGTGGAAATGGACTATATTTCGGGTATTGCGGATCTGATCCAGCAAGTCCCCGTTGACGAACGCGTGGCAGACATCGAAGCATACGCCCACAGGCCCGTCTCCCAGGGAGTCCAGAATGGAATTCATGGAGTCGGGGTCTACGATAAGTTCTTTCTCTTTTTTCTCCATAATCTCCAGTGCCAGTGTAATTCCCAGCTCAGCGGCCTTCCCGGCGAGCGAGCGAAGGGAGTCCAGCATGGGTTGATGGAATATCTCAGGAGGATCGGTTCGAGAAGAACGCCGTCCCGGATGAGCCACTACATAGGAAGCGCCCACCCGCTCAGCCAACTCCAGTGCGTGGTGGTATTGCAGCAATGACTCCCTGCGAATCCCCGTGTTATTCGAGGCCAGGTTGACGTCCCCGCCGGGCCCATGAAGAATCACGGAAAGGGGGTGTTCCTGGATAAAGCGCTCCAGTCCTTCATCCAGGCTCTCTTCAAAGTGCTCGTACCATACCTCCACTCCGTGGTAACCCGCCTCAGCCACCCGGTCCACGGCCTTCCTCAGGGGCAAAGTACGCAACATTCTACTGCTGGCGTAAATTTTGAACATCCCACCACATCCGGGTTCAATCTCTCTCAATAGACCTTGCTGAAGAGAATATTGTGAGATAATGTATCACTATTTCTAAAGTTTAACAAGATCGGACAAGCTCAGGGATCCGCCGGAGTCGGCACCTTCTTAAGAACCCGGGTACTACCCCCCTTTTAGTGCACTACATTGTGGATGTTGAAGCGTTTTAGAGGAGCAAGTTAAATTTGGAGCACATCATAAATCGAGATGATGAGAGATTTACCCATTAATTGACAGCAGGGAATCATTTTGATACAGATCGCAACATAGGGGTTCGCCGGCTTTACCTGCCGGCAAATGAATTATTCATCAAAACTAAAAATCAACTTTCTGTTTTGGCAGAACAAATCCAGAAAATGGAGGGGTATAGGCCATGGCCGCGGAAATGATGTGCACAGTATGCGGGGCTGCTCACCCGGGTGATTTGCGGGAGTGGTGCTGCGCTTGCGGTGGTCCGTTTGAGGTTTGCTTCGAGGCGAAATTTCCCCTGCATGAGATGCGAAAGCGCCCTCCTGGACTCTGGCGATATCGAGAGGCGCTACCCGTAGGGGCGGATATACTTCCTGTATCTATAGGGGAGGCCATGACGCCTCTGGCCCAACTGAAGATCGAAGGCATACAGATTGCCGCAAAACTGGATTTTCTCTTCCCTACCGGGTCATACAAGGACCGCGGGGCCACGGTTATGTTGACCCGGATGAGGGAACTGGGCGTCCAGGAAGCGGTGGAGGACTCGTCAGGGAACGCTGCTGCCGCCATCAGTGCGTATGCGGCTCGGGCCGGGATTCGGTGCCACATCTACGTGCCCCAGGGCACATCTCCCGCCAAGCTTTACCAGATAGCATCGTATGGCTCGGGGATCGTTCAGGTCCCCGGCGGCAGGCAGGCCACAGCCGAGGCCGCCATGACAGCGGCCGATAAGATCTATTATGCTTCCCATTATTGGAACCCCTTTTTCAACCAGGGAATCAAGACGTTCGCCTTCGAACTCTGGGAGCAACTGGGAGACCGGGCGCCGGACGTAGTGGTGGTTCCTGCGGGCCACGGCTCTCTCGTGCTGGGGTGTTATAGAGGGTTTTCCGACCTCCTGAATGCCGGCCTGATCCGGCAGCTCCCCTGCATAGTTGCCGTGCAATCCACAGCCTGTGCGCCCCTGTACCGAATTTGGTCCGAAAATCTCGATCATCTGCCCGATATCGTTCAGGAGCCCACTCTGGCCGAGGGGATCAGCATCACACGTCCTGTTCGTTGGCGCCAGATCAAAGAGGCTATTGCGCAGACCAAAGGCCGTGTGGTCATCGTGAGCGATGACGAAATTCCTGCTATGCTGGCAGTCTTGGCACGGCAAGGGGTCCTTGCCGAGCCGACCTCTGCCGCTGCACCCGCGGGCCTTTCCCACCTGATACGCGAAGGATATATCCGTGCGGGTCAGATAGTTGTGGTTTCCATAACGGGCCACGGATTAAAGGCGGCGGAGAAAGTCAGTCATATTATCCAGAATAAACCCGGCTAATATCATTCCGCGAAACGATGGGGTGAAATGAAGAGCCTATCCACTGTCTTTTTGGGGAAAGGCTTAAGTGCATGCAAAATTGGCATGCCAAATTAATGGCACCTTTAATAAAGATTTATGATTATCCTATCAGGTCAGCAAATAAAACTTTAATTGCTTGATTTTTATTAAATTCTTATTGCTTAACCATTGGACCGAAAGCTGTGATTCAATCCCGGCCAAACCTTAAAGGCATTCAGGTTCCATGAGGGGTGGCCCAGAGACAATTTATTGTCTGGGCTGCGCAGCAGCAAGAGGCAGTACATGGCTCGTTTAATGGTTCCCGGGCGCGGGTGTACTGGGCAAAACCTATTGTCGCTTCGCGACCCGGACGACTTGTCGTCCGGGCCACCCCAACAACATCCTTCATCTATTATTGGCGGCAATGTGACTGTAATATCGTTGTTCAATATGTTGCTGATCAAAGTGGATAATTCTAATAATTTATTGAAACAAGGTCAATTTACAATATAAAAATATAAATTTTTGACACTTCCATTTCAAGATATTACACTTATTATAAAAAATGAATCGACAAACATCAGCGGATCATTTATGGAACAGCGCAGGCTTGGACAACATAACGAGGAGACCCTCAGCGGTTCGGTGGAACGGATCACCTTCGCCAGCGATGTTGACATGTTCACCGTGGCGAAGATGCAGGAGTGGGGGAAGAGGGATCTGACCACCATTGTGGGAAACTTCTCCCCCATCAATCCCGGGGAATCGATCCGGGTAACCGGCCGCTGGGAGTCGGATCGCCGCTTCGGACGCCAATTCCGTGTGACCTCCCTCACAGTGACAAAGCCTGCCACCATTGTTGGAATCGAAAAGTATCTGGGCTCCGGCATGATTCAGGGCATCGGCCCGGGGTTCGCCCGCCGCCTGGTGAAAGCCTTTGGTGATGACACCCTGGATGTCATCGACCATAAGCCCGAGCGTCTCCGGGAGGTGGAAGGCATAGGCCCAAAACGCGTGGCAATGATCATTGAGGCATGGAAAGAGCAGAAGGAAATCCGCAACATTATGATCTTTCTCCAGAGCCACGGTGTCAGCACACTCCACTCTGCCCGCATCTTTAAATTCTATGGCTCCAGAGCTATCCAGGCTGTGACGGAAAACCCCTACCGCCTGGCCAGGGACATCCAGGGCATAGGGTTCATTACTGCGGACCGCATTGCGCGGAACATGGGCATCCCCGATGATTCGCCCGTGCGGGCCCGGGCGGGACTGATATATGCTTTGCTGGAAGCGGCCGACGAGGGTAACGTCTGCTACCCTCACGAGAAGTTACTGGAGAGGGCCGCAAAGGTGCTCGCAGTGGAGCGGAAAATTCTGGGAGATGCTCTGGAGGCATTGTGGCGGGAAGGGGATGTGATCATTGAGAAAGGTATAGACGGCGGGAAAACAGCCCGGGGGGAGGAGATGGTTTATCTATCGGGATTCCATCTGGCCGAATGCGCGGTGGCTCGCGGCCTGCATCGCATATTGGAGGCGCCTTCCTCTTTGCGGCACATCCACTCCCGGAAAGCACTGGAGTGGGTCCAACAGCGTATCGGAATGGAGCTCTCCCGGGGCCAGTGCCGCGCCGTGACCCTGGCGACAAACAGCAAGGTAATGGTAATCACCGGTGGGCCGGGTACGGGGAAGACCACTGTCCTTCGCGCTCTCCTGGAAATTTTTCATGCGCTGAAAGCCCGTGTTTTACTGGCCGCCCCAACAGGACGGGCAGCCAAAAGGATGGCCGAATCAACGGGCCACGAGGCCCGTACCATCCATCGGTTGCTGGAATACAGTCCCAAGCAGGGAACATTTCTCCGGAACGAACGCCATCCCCTGGACGCAGACATAGTAGTTCTAGACGAAGCCTCCATGATCGACCTCCTGTTGTTCCATCAGTTCCTGAAAGCGGTACCTCCTATGGCGCGGCTAATCCTTGTGGGCGATGTAAACCAGATCCCCTCGGTCGGACCTGGCCGCGTTTTGGGAGAGATCATCGACTCCCATCAGGTCGATGTTGTTGCGATGACAGAAATCTTCCGACAGGCCCGGCAGAGCCTCATAGTGGTGAACTCTCACCGCATCCTGGAGGGCAAGATGCCCCACAGTACCGAGCGAGAGGGTGATTTCTTCCTCATATGGAAAGAGGAGCCCGAAGAGATCTTGCGAACCGTGCTGGAATTGTGCAGCAAGCGCCTGCCACGAACGTACGGGCTGGACCCCGTGGAAAACATCCAGGTTATTTCTCCCATGCACCGCGGAGAGATCGGAACTGAGCGTCTCAACATGGAACTTCAACGCGTCCTCAATCCCATGGGCCGTGAGTTTCGATATGGAACAAGGGCTTTTCGCACGGGAGACAAGGTCATGCAGGTACGGAACAACTATGACAGGGAGGTGTTCAACGGAGATATAGGCCGCGTGGTTCGGGTGAATGAGGAGCGCGGCTGGCTGGTGGTTCGGTTCGATGAGCGGGAGGTGGCCTACCAGGGCACCGACCTGGACGAGCTGGCCATGGCGTATGCTGTGTCTGTGCACAAGTCTCAGGGAAGCGAATATCAGGCCGTGATCCTCCCGTTGCACACCTGCCACTACCTGATGCTTCAGCGGAATCTGCTCTACACGGGGATCACCCGGGGGCGACGGCTTGTGATTCTGGTCGCGGCCAAAAAGGCGCTGGCCATTGCGGTGGCCAACGACCGAACCCAGCAGCGATTCACGGGACTGGCCGAGCGACTGCGTAAACCATTCGATTCTGTCCGGCTTTCTCCCGGAATATTGTAACCAACCCTGGTTCCCCCACGTTCCCGGTATCTTCGGTCATTTACCACGACGCGGCGCCCCCCCTTTTGAGTATCCTGTCCAGGGGGATACGCAAAAACTGGATACTAATCCTCCCTTCTTCGGGTTTTAACCGTAAAGGAAAATCATGTTTTCTTGCTAACCCTGAAAGCCGCTCATCGAGCGCCTCTCGGTATACTTCCCGGGCATCCTGCGCCGCTGAGCTGATCCCTCCCATGTACCAGCCGCTTTCAAGAAAGGAAATAAGGATTCCCGCTCCCTCGTTTCCTCTGGCGAAACTTGCCACTGCGCCGGCAATGAAGGCGCCGTTGATGAGAAAGGAAATCAGAGCATTCCTCGGCCGACCCGCATACGCCTGCCCCGCCCCCGGCAGTATAGCGGACAGGACGCCTGCCAACACCGGAGAAGGGCGACGAATATCAACAAGCTGAAGGGAAGAAACCGACAAGTCCAGGGCATTCGAGTAAAGAGAACTGGATCGATCCACCAGTGAAAACTGGTTTGCAGCTCCCTTCCCGTCGCCAAGGGCCATCATGGCCCATCCCGCCCCATATCGGGCCTTTGGAACGAGAGGATCATCAGGGTATCGCTTTATAAATCCCGAGTACTCACGGAGAGCTTCCGCATGCATGCCGGCTCTTGAGTATGTCTCAGCCAAATGGAGTGTTGCACGCGCTGAAAGTCTGTTCTTCTCTTCGTATAACGCCGCCAGCCCATAAAAGACCTCCACGGCCCGCTTCCAATCGCCGGCGCTGCGATAAGCAAGGCCCAATCGTACCTCCGCCTCTTCTGCATCCGGGTGTCCAGAGTAGAGGTGCAGAAATCTCTTGTATTCTGTTGCGGCCTGGTCGAATTCACTCCGCTGCATTAATCCATCGGCGTAGTCGAGAAGTGACTGGGGATCTTTCCAGGGCGGGTGACCATCATTGCCGGCAAACGCCAGGCCGACTGTCCCCAGGATAAATAGTAACAGGAAACCGGCTTTGAAAATTTTGTCCATCATGGCATGAACCTTGCTTAAATCATATTTGATTTTACAGTGCATGCACTTTCTCCGTGCGGAGCACAATCGCTGAATCCATTCATTCACGCACGGTCTTTGTTTTTACGCTTTTTGATGATACCGTGCGCATAACAGAAAGGTATCAAAAATGGTGAATCTAATCAATGGCAAACCCCCTGCACGGAAGTATGGGTGTTAATTTTGTATTTTAATTTTGTGTCGATAGCAAATGATATGACCGCTATTCATAGCAAATGATTTGTCCGCTTTTGCGGATTCTGGATAATAGAGGCAGGAGGTAAAGCCATGAAGAGATATCCAGAATCTGT
>JAFDED010000005.1 GCA_019310535.1 Deltaproteobacteria bacterium | reverse complement strand
GGTTGATGCCGAGCGAGCAGATCGCCCTCAGGGAAACCGATTGGAACCGCAGGGAGAACATTCTCAAGATACGGCGGGGCATAACCCCGTGGGGGATCACGCCTCTCAAGAACAGGTACCGGAGAAGGGATCTACGGCTCAATGATCACATGAAGAAGACCCTGGAGAGTCAACTCGGGCAAAAAAAGAATAAGGGAATCAATAACGAATATATCTTTGTGAACCCCGACGGTTCCCTGTTGAATCGTTACTTCCTTTATCACCGTCTTTGGGTGCCCGCTCTTAAAGAGTCGGGACTGGCTCACAGGAAAATGTACAACACTCGGCACACGTGGGCGTGCTGGGCGCTGGCGGCCGGGGAGGACATCAACTGGGTCGCCAGGTGGATGGGACACAGGGATATATCGATGGTTGTACGGAATTACACAAGCTGGATACCGGATCTGACGGGAAGAGACGGCTCCCGGCTTGCCGAAATCCATAAAACCGTTTTTGGATGAGGAGGGATAGAGGGCGGACTTCAAAATGGTCAACAGAATGGTCAACATGAAGGAAGAAGACCGTCCTCAAGGATGTAAGTTGCTGATATCATTTGGCGTACCAAGAGGAATTGAACCACTATCACCCACCCCGCAGGCCGGTGTCTGCTTGCAGACTGTTCCCGTGTTCTGTCGTATATCATCGAACCTCCTCCGGCCGCTGCATGAACAATGTGAGTCGCTCATCCCCTCTCTGCATGACCACTCGATCCGAGATGATCTTTACCACGCGCCATCCCTCAGCCAGTTCGCCGGGCAGGTACGTTTTGTCATTGATGATTGCGATACATCGGGCGCCGAACCTGACGATTCCCTTCAAGGCGAGTCCTCGATCAGCCTCCTGATGGATTGAAGGATTCCGGAGTCCCTCCTGTTCGCTCTCCCACTCAAGGTCCCCCCTTACAAAAGGGTCGCGATCCCATTCCATTTCCATGCGTTGACGCTGAAGCGGGGTAAGGTCGGCAACCCGCGGCAATCTCAGCAAGTCAACGCGCGGGTTTACGGCCTGTTTTCCCTCGCTCTTGTTTAAATCGCCGCCTTGCTTTTGGACTTCATGTGCGTCGCCGCCGGGCAACGATGATGGAGGAGGGGAAATGTTTTTCCGGAGAGCAGACCTATTCGTAACCGCGGCGGCCACCTTTGCGCCCTTAGAGGAAGTAGAGCGCTGTCTGGAGCGGGTTTGGTTTAAGTCCCATGCCCCGTAAATAACCACCAGGACCGTGAAAATTCCCAGAATAAGGGTTCGTCTGGTCATAATGGTCCCGAAAAAGGCAGCAAATAGGAATTTCTCAGTTGAAATTGCCCGTTACCCCGGCTGGCAGACGCGAGGCGAAAAGGCCTGAAAATTCCTATAAATAGAATATTCTCAAGTGAACGGTCATTTCCAACAGACCTGGACTTCCGGGCCGTTCTTTCCGCCTCAGCTCCACCTCATTAATATGGCTGTAATATGGCAGATCCCGCAAATCTTCCAGGTATTTCGCCAACTGGCGATAACGGCCCCGAACCAGTACCTGCACGGGGAGCTCGTACAGCTTCCTCCCGTTGACCGAGGAAACCACCAACCGATCCATGAACATATTTTCATGAAGGGGTAAAACGGACACAAACTCAAGCCCAAGTCCTGCACCCTGGTCGATGATGTCCTTGGCAAGTTCTGAAATATCCTCCAGGATGGGCAGAAGATCCACCTGTCGGCTCAATTTGTCCTGAGCTTTCGCAAGTCTCACCTGGACCACATCGGCCCGCCTGCGGATATCTACCAGGCGGCCGGTCAATTTCTTGATCCGCGTATTCAGGTCATCCACTTGCCAACGGAGTCGAATCAGCTCCTGCCGCTTGGGTTGAATAAAGAAAAGAAAGCCTATCGCCAGAAATAGCACCAAAAAGGCACAGATCAACGTTAGAGAAACTTTTGAATTCATGGCCCTCCAACTAATGTACTGCCATCATGGAGCATATAATCTTTCTCCATCAGTGCGGGTCCGGGATTTATGCTTTCTATCTCAACTCCAGTTTCATCCGGCATTCCAGATTGAAATTCAGCCTGGCCTCGCCGCTGCCATCCTCCCGGGATTGGCTGATTATCCGGGGAAAACTGAAAAAAGGCGATTCATTGAGCGCCAGCATGAACTTGGTGAGCACTGCCCCCTGCAGGCTCGGGATGCCGAAAACACTCCCCTTGAGTTCCAGAAAAAGATTGTTGTTGTCCGGAGATGATGAGGTGCCTGGAAGAGCGTTATTATTCTTTTTATCGATGATCGCTGTATCCAGGGAGATTTCCGCCGGCGTGATCCGGCTCAGTTCCTTCATAATGGCCGGAGCACGGGAAGCGCGGTAATTAATGTAAGACACAATCCGGCGGGTTACGTCCAATTGAGATTCTTGATCCGCCAGCAGTCGGGCTTCGGCCATTTCCAGCCGTGTCAGGTTTTGGTGGCCAGCCTGCAGCTCGGATAATGTTTTTTGCGTCTTTTCGCTCATGGCCGTGTAATAACCGAATAAGGCTGCCATCAGGAGAGCAATGGAGGCAGTTGCCGCGCCTGCGGGCAGTACAAAATGGTCCAGGGCAATCTCTGTGCGGGTGCGTTGCTCTTTGGGAAGCAAATTAATACCCCGACCATCATCCAGCGCAAGCCCGACGGCAATGCCGTACAGGGGAAACACGCTCTCTGAGAGGTCGGCCTCCAGGAACTGCGTACCGGGCCGAAGACAAGAAAACGGATTGAGCCTCCGCACCTCAAGGCACAGCCTCTGAGACAGCAGTTTATCAAACCCTTGCATGCATGAAACCCCACCACTTATATACATAGGTTCCAGCGGGGCATCGGGATAACAACTCTGGTAGTAATCCATGGAGCGGTTTATTTCGTTAATGAGGCGTCCTAGCGCCGGAGAATCTTTATCCAGAGTCCTTGTTGCTGTCATCCCATCCACCCCTGCATCGCCCATGATGGGTGGAAGAACGTCAGACTCACGCATCTTCTCCCCTGGTAGTCGGCTTTCCTGGCCTCCCGGTGGTGTCTCCTCAGTGTGCGGTAGCCCTTCAGCGAGGGGGGCAAGAGACTGACCGGCAGTGAAAACTTCGCGAGTGAACGTCAGCTTGCCCGCATCAAAGAAAGTAAATGTCGTTGTCCGATACCCTATATCAAGAAAGACCGCAGGCTGTTGCCCGGAACTCATACTGATGGCCCGCTGCAAGTTCCACAGAGCCATGGGGATCGAAGTGATTGCATCCAGGCGAAGGCCTGCTCGTTTGATGATCTGGTAAATGCTATCGATAAGTGAGGTCTCTGCAGCCACAACCAGTGTGTCAAGCTTTTTGACATCCTGGTCCACAACCTCAGCCATGATATGGTAATCAAAGAGAGTGTCGTCCAATGAAAAGGGAATCTCCTTCCGGACGGCCCAGAATATGCTCTGTCGCAACTCGCGAGATGGAATCTTGGGAATAGGCATTCGGCGAAAGGCAACCTGGGGCCCTGAAACAGCCGCCACCACGCGGTTGGCCAGGATGCCGCGCTCCTTGACAAGCTGCCGTACAGTTTCCATAAACATATCTTCATTCCGACTCAGGACATCTTCTGAGAGGGGTGGGAGCATTTTCATGCCGAAATCCCGAAGCACGGGACCATCCGCCGTTTGGTTCAGGAGAACGTATTTAATGGAATGAAAGCCGATATCCAGCCCCAGAACGGCCTTTTTCGGGCCTATTCGAAAGAGTTGCCATGACCTCTTTCGGGGCGTCATAGTACGAATCCGGGATGGCTTTTTTATCACCTCATCCGTCTCTCGGAGGGTACCATCCCGTGATAGGGTATGCAACCTCGCTTCAGGCAGAGATTCCGAAAAATCCTTTGTCGGGCTCTCAGCGTCATACCCCGGATCAATCTCAAAGGCAGGAATGGGCCGGCTTTCCTTGGGGGCGTCATCATCATGTGATTCTTTCTTGCCCCTGATCACTTCTAATAGCTTCTCGGTGGCGATGCGCTCATCATCAGCCGACATCCGGCGGAGCCTCCTGGAAAAGTTTAAATTTGGTGTAATTATAATAAAATATTGAAACTTGTCAATTGAAAATCACCAATATTACAAGAAATATTACTATTTCGAGCATCTTTCAAAAATCCATCTCCGTTTCAATATCCAGCGTTTTCAGCAGGATGTATATTAAAAATGACAAATGCAAGTTTTTGTTGACAACGAAACGTAGATATGAAATCATTATTTTTAAACACCGATTAAGCCCGGATAAAGGAGGTGATGGATGCAAGGTTGATTGGGAATATTGTATGATTCCGGGGTTTTGAGGTGAGGGTTTTTAAAAACATTAGATGAAACGGAGGGTGAGCGTATGAAAAGGTCGATGGTTCTGTGGGTGTCATTAGTATGCTTCTTCCTTGCTTTTGCACTGGGTTCCACTGGCCGTGCGCTGGCGAAAGAGTATGTGATCAAGCTTGCACACGTAACAGCACTGAAGTCTGTGAAGGGCCAGACAGGAGAGAAATTCAAAAAAATGGTGGCTGAACGCTTGAAGGGAAAAGTGAAAGTCCAGCATTTTCATTCTGGCCAGCTTTATAGTGACGCCACCAAGGCCATCCGGGCGTGTGAGCTGGGTGCTATCCAGATGATCGCTCCGGCCACTGCCAAATACACGGGGGAATTTCCCAAGCTCCAGGTCTTCGATCTGCCCTTCCTCTTCTCCACTGAAGCGATGATGAAAGAGGCCATGGAGTCTCCTGAAATCGGCGGCAAGCTCTTCGCGGAACTGGCAGATAAAAATCTAAAAGTAGTTGGGCTCTGGGCCAGCGGGTTCCGCCAGTTTTATAACAGTGTTCGTCCCATTAAAGAGCTATCAGACTTCAAAGGACTGAAATTCAGGATCCAGGCCAGCAAGGCATTCGAAGCATTTTACAAGCTCGTGGGTGCCAACCCCATCGTGATGCCGTTCAGCGAGGTATATCAGGCCTTACAGCAGGGGATTATCGACGGTGAAGACCAGCACTGGGACACCTTCGGCAGCTCCAAGCACTGGGAAGTGGCCAAATACGCAACTCAGTGCAACTACACATATACCGGATACCTGGTGGCCATGAACAAGAAGTTCTGGAACAGCCTTCCAGGAGACATCCAGACAGAACTGGCCAAAATCCTCAAAGAGGTCGAGGATTGGAACTGGAAGGTGGCCGGCGAGAGGGTGAAGCAGTTCATCAAGGAGGGGAAAAAGGCAGGACTTCAGGTATATCAGCTGCCTCCTGCAAAGCGCGAAGAATGGAAGAAGGCCTCAGAGCCGGTGCTCAAGATGTACGAGCCCATCGTGGGCAATGACATTATGGCTGCTATTTACAAATTGGCCGAAAAGTATAAATAAATAATCCACTGCTCCGATGCATCTGGGGGAAGGTTTCCTTCTAACCTTCCTCCTTCTTTTCATCTGCCTCGGCAGTCTCGCCTTCGGTCCAATCGATGTGAATGAGGACACCGGGTAATGGACAGGATCCTAACCGCATTTGAGAAGCTTCTGGTTGGTTCTTTCCTATTGATTGCAACCTTGTTGGCGTTTCTCCTGGTGTTATTGCGCTACGGCTTTGGCAAGGGGATCACCTGGGGCTCAGAAGCGGTGATTATACTAGTGATGTGGTCAGCCTTTTTCGGCGCGGGAATTGCTATACGAGAGAAAAGCCACATCGAGCTGGAAGTGGTGAGGGACCTCCTCCCCCTTCGTTACCGCCTTCCCACTATCGTGCTGGCTGATGTATTTTGCCTGGCAATCACGCTGTTCATTTTTATATTCGGGAGTAAAATGGCCCTATATCTTTATCAGAGCGGCGGTATCAATGTGGCTACCGAACTCCCCGACTGGTTCATATTCCTCTGCGTGCCACTGGGTGGGCTGACCATGAGCATTCGATACCTCCAGTGGCTCAATAAACACGTGCGAGAGATGATGGCATACTTCGGATAAGCACGGGAGCGAGAGCTGACCGCCCGGGAGGAAACGCGGCATGATCGCCTGGCTGTTCATATTTCTGGCCATATTCCTGGTGATGGGAATCCCCATCGCCTTCAGCCTCTGTCTGTCGGTCACACTTACGTTTGCGCTGTTTTCAGACCTTCCTCTGGAGATCATCACCCAGCGCCTTGCGGCCAATCTTTCTCACTTCACGCTGATGGCCATTCCCTTTTTCATCCTGGCCGGCGTTATCATGGAGAGGGGAGGAATAGCGCGGCGGTTGGTGAACCTGGCCAACTCTCTTGTGGGCTGGGTGCACGGAGGCCTGGCGCTGACCACCGTTCTGTCCTGCATGTTCTTCGCGGCCATCTCCGGCTCCAGCGCGGCCACCGTGGCGGCCATCGGAAGCATCATGATCCCGGCGATGTGGAATTCCGGCTACGACAAGAAGTATGCGGTTGGTGTCACAGCCACCGCGGGCTGCCTGGGAATCCTCATTCCACCCAGTGTCACCTTCATCGCCTACGGGTTCGTCACCGAGCAATCCATCGGCCGGCTGTTTATCGCGGGCATTATCCCCGGCATTATCCTGGGATTTTCGCTGATGCTCGTTTCATACCTGGTGGCCCGCCGAAAGAATATGAAAAGTGGCGAAAAAACCACGTGGGCCCAGAAGTGGATCGCTTTCAAGGAAGCTTTCTTGAGCCTTCTGCTTCCCATCATCATCATTGGAGGCATTTACGGGGTGCCGGGTTTCAAAATAGGGTCCTTCGCGTTTAAAGGTGGGGCTATTTTTACCCCTACCGAGGCAGCCGCTGTGGCAGTGGTATATGCTCTGGTGGTAAGCATCTTCGTCCATCGGGAGATGAAATTCCGCGACATTCCCGCAGTGCTGTATCGCGCCTCGGGCACCATCGCCATGTTGCTGATGATCATCACCAACGCTATTTTGTTCGGCTTCATCCTCACCAGCGAGGAGATTCCCTTGATGTTAGCCGAGTGGATCGTGACCCACGACTTCTCGCCATGGCTCTTCCTCTTGGTGATCAACATCGTGCTGTTTTTTGCCGGCGACTTCCTGGACGCGTTCGCCATCGTGATGATCTTTATTCCCGTGCTCTATCCCGCCGCCATGGAACTGGGCATAGACCCAATCCATCTCGGGGTCGTGGTTGTGGTGAACATGGAAATGGGGCTCATCACCCCTCCCATAGGGATCGATCTGTACGTTGCCAGCGGCATATCGGGCATGCCCCTGTACGATGTCATGCGTGCGGCCGCGCCATGGATACTTGTAGTTGTGGCCGTTCTCATATTGATCACGTACGTGCCGTCCATAAGCCTGTTTCTTCCCAATCTACTGTACGGCCCAGGATGATTCAGGACAGAGTGGACTGAGCCCGGTGAGGGGGCATTTTGCGGGCCAGCTTTTGGAACGTGTGACAATCCGGTGGGACTAAACCCTTGCTTATCCCAAAAGTATAGGTGACCTCACCGACATAGATGTCACCATGGGAGTCCACGCATATCGTGTGTGGAGCAATGAAATTGCCCGGTGCGCAGCGATCGGCACTGACCCAGCGCAGCAGGACGTTGCCTTCAGGGTCGAGAATGCTGATGTGCCCCGGCAAATCGTGTCTGATGGGACCGTGGACGAACGAATGCTGCCCTGCGCGCCACCACAAGTTTGAGACGTATATCAGCCCTTCACGATCTATGAAGATATCCGTCGGCCGCTGCACGTGAGTCCACTGATCCAGGTACTCGCCATCCGGGCTGAAAAATTGGATGCGGTCGTTCTCACGGTCAGCCACCAACACGCGACCATCTGTGGCTATGCAGAGGCCGTGTGGGAGGTTGAACTGACCGGGGCCGGTGCCGGGATTCCCCCAGGAGTGGATCAGCTTGCCATCAGCCGTGAAGCGGTGAACCCGGGCATTGCCGTATCCGTCGCTGACGTAAATCTCACCATTTGGCGCGATCGCGACGTCTGTGGGGCGGTTGAAGGGCGGTCCTCCGTGGCTGATGCTTGCCAATCCTTTTTCCTTGTCGTAGCCTGTGTCTGATGCCATCCCGGGGGTGCCGATTATCATAAGCTGCTTGCCGTCTGGCGTGAACTTGCGGACGGTGTGATCTCCGTCATCTACTGTATACACTGAGTCGTCCGGGCCGATGGTGATCCCGTGGGTGCGTGGGCTGAAGATATTCTCCCCCCATGACATGACAAAAGTACCGTTACGCTCGTACACGATCACACGCGCGTCGCCGCGAGTGATCATGTAGACGCGGTCGCTGGAGTCAACGGCCACTCCGTCTACGTCTCGATGCACGTACCCATCCGGAAGCTGCTCCCAGCCCTCGACAACTTCGTATCTAAGTCCAGTTTGCATAATAGTTTTCCTCCGTATTATTTCGGCAGTGAGGTTTCATGCATGACCAAGCCGCCTCGATCATGGGCTTCCCCCTCTAGTCTCCGTACCGTTGGGTAGCCCACAAAATATAGAAAAAATGAGCTTTCGTGTCAAGCACGCACCAACTTAACACGGATGGTGATTAAAGCTATCGGGCTGACCGGTACGCATGACTTCCCCATATGCTTGACAGAATCTACCTCCATCAACCAAACGATTTTATTTATTCAAGATTTAAGTGCAATTGTAAATTTTTTTAAGAAAATATTCAGCATTTTTCCCCAAGAAGGACCTGGAGCAATTTATGCCTGGTTGTTGAATTCCCATCGCTTTGACCTGAGATTCCGGCGGCTAGCAGATGGCCAAGAAAAACCATAAAGAGCTCCTCGAAAGATATAGAAGCGGCCAAAGAGAAATCATGATCATTTTACGCATCCATGCATGGTCAGGTTTCTTTGACGATCAAATGGTTACCTGTTTTACCTATTTTATTTACTGTTTATTTACTGCCTGCGCCTTTTGATATCCACCAGGAAGCGCCGGCGACAGGGAGAGATCAATGATCCACATTCAGGAGACCATTGAGCGATTACAAGATCATCTCCAGGCACTCACATTAACCATTGGAGAGAGGAGCGTCTTCACTCCTGAAAACCTCAAAAGAACTGCAGAGTATATCGAATCCTTCTATCGGGATATGGGCCTATCGGTGCAAAGCGAACCCTATCGGTATTGGGATTTCACGGTGGCCAATGTCTCCGCAGAGCTTTCCTTATGTACCAATCCCTCTAAACGCTACCTCCTGGGAGCACATTATGACTCGGTGGCCGGTACGGTGGGTGCTGACGATAATGCAAGTGCCATAGCCGTTCAGATGGAGACTGCCCGTCAGTTAAAATCATTGAAGGGCCGTGAGGAGTTGGACTTGGCAGTGAAATTCGTATCCTTTGCCCTCGAAGAACCACCGGTCTTCGGGACCCGGTACATGGGAAGCAGGGTGTATGCCAGGAAGGCCAGGGGGAAAAAAGAAAAGATAGACGGGATGATTTGCCTGGAGATGGTAGGCTACACGTGCCATTATCCGGGCTGTCAAAGGTGTCCTTTTCCATTAATGTTTTTAGGCTATCCCAAAGAAGGCAATTTTATCGGCATTGTCGGTGATTTTAGCTCTAGAGAATTTACAAACTCTCTACTCGAGGCTTTCCGGAAAAACTCGGATCTCCCCGTGGTCAAGCTGGCTGTTCCATTTAGAGGGTGGCTGCTCCCTTCCGTGAGGCTCAGCGACCATGCTTCTTTCTGGGATCGGGGTTTCAAGGCGGTCATGATCACAGATTCTTCATTTTACCGCAACCCCCATTATCACCTGCCATCGGATACTATGGACAATTTGGATTACCGATTTATGGCGGAATTGGTGGATAGTCTGCTCATTTTCTTTCGCTCTCATCAATGGTGAGTCTTACGGGACAAGCCTGAAATGATCACTATGCATTCACTCAGAATGTTGGAAGTCAGCATCTTTTGTTTGGAGGCTATAATCAATCATTTTGCCGTATGTCGATAATGACTTACCGAATAGCCCTGTTAGAGATTTGTTTTGTAAAACCTAAGGTTTTCTGCTTTATGTTTTTCAAGATGGATAGCAGAAGTTGAAACTGTTGAACGAATATCCTGAACCACAATATGTGGATGCGCCGCGAGGGGGTCAGGGAATGAAAATTTCCTTCCAGCTTTACGCGCCAATTGAAAAACGGGTTTCCTTGCAGTAAAATCTTCTACCTGAAGAACCCGCGGTGAACTATCCCAATATCTCTGAAAGAATTTTCACCACCATGGAACGCATGGAGATAACTGGACATCTCAGCATTTCAGTGAGTTCTTTTTTACCCATTTCCCCGTGGCCGTAACAATCGATAATCACCATATCCAAAGCCTTGTTCTGGAGTTTAAAACCCGCCTCTCGCATATCTGTGTCGCAAAAGGGCGAAGCAATAAGCACAACAGGATCAAAACCAGCTTCACGCCATTTCTTTTCGGCCGCTCGTCTTTGACCCTCCACGGGGCAGATAATCCCGACAGGGCCTTTTGGCTGCATCCAACCGATTGCTCCGGTAAAAACCCGGTGCGGGATGAACAAGGGTTTGCGAGATACAAGGGCTGACATATTACCCTTGTACATAACCAGAATGATATCCACTCCCTTTTGTTCAAGTTCACTCACTTTTTTTTGCAGTAAGGGGAGTAAAATATTCATTTCTACAGAAATCACCCGGCCTGAGTTAAGTTACCCCCGACAAAGCCGGGGGTTTACCTGTTTGATTATTAATTACTTAAATTGTAATCATATTACAATGTTGATAAAAAAAACTTCATGGATTTGGGGATTGGTGGTATTATCGTCGCAATGTTAATAACTTGTAGCTGGTTTGTCTTTAAATTATCTCCACCTGCGGAAGGGATAGGCATACAAAATGGTATATGCTGGTTTCCCGTCCATAAGGTATTATCAGGATCATAAAGTTCGATTCTGTGAGAGATGTATCCGTACAACGGGATAGGGGGAACAAGCATGGCAGATGTCGAAATCATCGCTGAAAAATGCACGTGTTGCGGCCTATGCGCTGAGGTCTGCATCCGGGGGATTCTTCAAATGACCGGAAAGGCTATCGAGACGGTCAACCCGGCGCGTTGCAATCGTTGTGGGCACTGCGTGGCAGTTTGCCCAGAGGATGCGATTATGCCGGCGGGCATGGACCCTTTGCGTTTTGAGCGCCTGCCAAAGGAAGGCCTGAAGCCCGATCCAGATTGGGTTCTGCGTTTCCTTCGATCACGCAGATCCGTGCGCCACTACCAGGACAAGCCGGTGCCGCGTCCCATTCTGGAGAGGGTTCTCGATGCCAGCCGATATGCCCCATCAGGGGGAAACCGTCAGCCGTGGCACATTGTGGTGGTGCAAGGCAAGGAATCACTGGATCGGGTGATTGACCTTACCGTGCGGCGGATCAGGACACGAATTAATGAAGGGCTGCAGGCGGTACATGAAGCCCAGGCCCGGGGGGAAGAACCCCCGCTCGCGGCTCGAGTATATGCGGACTACCTTCCCACTGTGGAACGTATAGAGAATGCGTGGAAGCAGGGCAAGGATGACCTATTCTACGGCGCCCCTGTCATTGTAACCATTCACACCCCGGACCTTGGGCAAACCATGCGCGAGGATGCTTCCTATGCAGCCATGTATATGATCCTTATGGCGGAAAGCCTTGGGCTGGGCACACTTCTGAATGGCTGGTTCCAGGATGCATCTCGCACCGTACGGGAACTCAGGGATTTCCTCCGGATCCCGCAGGGCAATCAGGTTCAGGTGGGCTTCGCGCTAGGGTACCCCCGTATCCGTTTCTTGCGCCTGGTGGATCGAAATCCCTTGCGAGTGACGTGGGTGTGATCGAGCTCAATAGCAGGATTGGTCATTCTTGCTGAGTTTCTTCAGAGGCCTTTTTAAGTATTCAAGATGGCCTTGGTAGTCTGGCGATGATCTTATGGAACTCGGTCAGCGCGTATCCTGAGAGGTTTTTCAACGCAATTGAACCGCACATAATCATACCACAATAGACCGTCCGCAATAGAATCAGGTCCAGTATCCGAGAATGTATTGTTTCCAGCGCGCAGCGGGTTATTGAGGATAGTGAAGGCTGAATAGCCAAAGAGTGGACTTCATCGCAGCAGTTTATCTCGGCAGACGAACCTGTTGGGTATATCTACGAAAACCAGTCATCCGTTCAAAGATCCGCCGCCGGGTCGTAGAGAACGACGCTCTCCTGCTCATTTGGGTCGTTGCGAGCGACGATGGCCCGCGACGGCTCGGTCGCACTCAGGTTGACCGGCTGGTGCGGGACATCCTGCGGAATGAATAGAAAATCACCTGCCTCGTTGACCACTGATTTTCGGAGCCCCGGTCCATAGCGGGTTTCTATGCGGCCCTGGAGGATATAAACAGCTGTTTCGTACCCGCGGTGCAGGTGCGGTTCGGCAGCGCCACCCGGTGGTATAACCACGAGATTCATGGAAATCCCCTTTGCGCCGGCAGTGGCTTCGGAAATGCCCACAAAATACGGTAGACGCTGGCGTGACGTCGTCTCGGCGGGTGGTCGCACGATTACAATCTCCGCCGATCTCTGTGAAGATTCCTCGGAGCTGTGGGAGTCAAGAAATGTCCGATTGTCCTGCGTTGACATAGGATATCCTCCTTTTGCAAATAGTATGCAATTCGCTACGAGTTAAATGACGGCAACTCCGGGCAGCGGCGAACATGTTATTCGCCGGCGATACAGAATTTCCGTGACTTTCTTCCTTTTCTCTGCGGAGTCTCCTTCCCATTGTCCATATAAAAATCCGGAAACTCTTTACGATATGGGGCAGCGGAGAGCACACCTGTTTTTCTACTTTTAATATACCCTATTTTTCATCGCGGGGTTATACTATTTTTCGGCCTTAACTCTTAACAACTGTTGGGCTGTTGGAACATCATGGATGTGGAGGTACATAGTTGATGGGTCTTTATGAAGAGGAGCTGGCTGTCGCCAGGAACCTGGCTCTTGCAGCGGGCCATATTATCATGTACCATTACCGGGGGAAAGCCCACGTGAACCGGCAGTTCAAGGCCGTTCAGCAGGGGGATGCGGAGATCCTCCGTGAACCTGTGACGCTGGCCGACAAGGACGCCGACTCCTTCATCAGGAAGGAACTGCTACGGATTTTTCCCGGCGACGGCATCATCTCGGAAGAATACACTGAAAACGTTGAGGACCTCAAGCGGAGCATGGATCGCCTGAGGTATTGGTGTGTGGACCCACTGGATGGCACCCGGGAATTTTTGGAAGATAACCTTTTTGAGTTTTGCGTGATGATCGCCCTGGTGGAGGGAGACCGCCCTGTGCTGGGAGTAACGCGGAACCCCGGAAAAGAAGAAGAGTATTATGCGGTGGCGGGGGAAGGCGCATATGTGGCTCGGGGGGATGGGGTCCAACAACTGAAGGTCTCGGAAGTGGAGTGCCTTGCGGATGCACGCCTGATTGCATCCCGAACCCACTTCCCCGAGGATTTGCTAAAAATCGCCCGTGCAGCGGGCATCTCCGTTACAAACATCATGCGAACGGGCAGCATGGGAGTAAAAATGGGAATGCTGTCCGAGGCCAGAGCCGACCTTTATTTGCACCCCAGAGGGGGCATCAAAATATGGGACGCGGCTGCCCCTGAAGCAATTCTTAGGGAATCCGGCGGCCGTATTAGCGACAGCTTCGGCCGCCCTATCACCTACCGCCGCACATTGAACGGAATCAGCGACCTTTTCATTCCCGAGGGGGTTGTTGCCAGCAACGGCAGGCTTCATCACAAGACCCTGCGCCTGCTGAATGAAATGCTCCAGAAAGGCGAAGTTTCAATCCAGCCGTAAACCGAAACCGCATGGGAGAAAATGATGATCCAGGGTATCACTGTGGATTGCTGGGATACTTTACTGGTTCAAAGCGACCATACCATAGATGAAAAGCGCCGGAGATTGGTTTTCGATTTCTTTGTGCACAACGGCTTTTCTGATGAACAGACCGCAAGGGCCATTGATGAAGAACGGAAACGATTCCGGAAAAACTTCAATGAAGAGCAACGCACGCCTGGCCTGGAGGAGCGGCTGGAAATTCTTGCGGAAATCCTTTACGGCGAAAAGATGCCGGAGGTCGTCGGCAGGCTGGCGGGAGAAATCGTTACCCTGCTCAAAGAATCACCCCCCTTGGTGGTGCCCGGCGTGCCTGAGACCTTACATGTTTTGGCTTCACGGCATCGGCTGGGTCTCATCAGCAACATAAGCCTCACCCCGGGCCATTTGGTGAAAGCATGGCTCAGTAACCGGAAGCTCCTTCAGTTTTTCCACACGCTCACCTTTTCTAACGATCATGTCGTTGCCAAGCCCCACCCTGCCATCTTCCGGACAACACTGGAGCGGATGGGTGTGGCGCCCTCCGAAGCTGTGCACGTGGGTAACGATGAGGTGCTCGATGTCCAAGGGCCTCACGCGGCGGGAATGAAGGCCATTTTATTCACAGGCGTCATTCCCGGACCCCCTCAATCCGAGGCGGATGTGCAACTGGATGAGTTCCACATGATACCGGAGGCTATTAGCAGACTGGATCAGCGCCCCGCCGACCGATTCGAATCATGAAGCTTTTTGCCATCGGTGATCTGCACCTTTCCTCTGGAGTGAATAAGCCCATGGACATTTTCGGCCCCGAATGGGTGGGGCACGCGGAGAAAATCGCTCATAACTGGAGAGAAAAAGTGGGGCCTGAGGATGTTGTCTGCGTTGTGGGGGACATCTCCTGGGCCATGCAACCCCATGAAGCCGCTCCTGACCTGGAATGGATCGGGCGCCTTCCAGGGCGCAAAATCCTGATCAAAGGGAATCACGATTACTGGTGGAATAAAATTTCACACATTTCCCCATGGCTGCCGGAGGGGATACATCCCCTCCAGGGGACATCCATAACCCTCGATGGCGTCGCCGTGGTGGGCACCAGAGGATGGCTGATTCCCGGAAGTCCGATGTTTGAGGAGCCGCAGGACAGGAAAGTATATAATCGTGAGTGCCTCCGATTGGAGAACGCCTTCCGTTCGCTGGGGGCGATTGAGACAAAGCCGATTGTGGCTCTCCTCCATTTTCCTCCCATGATGAAGGATGGGGAACCGACGCGCTTTACCAACATCCTGGACACTTACGGCGCTTCCGTCTGCCTGTTCGGGCACCTGCACGGAGAGGATCGAAGTTCGGCCTTCGAGGGTGTCAGGAACGGAGTCGGCTATCATCTGGTGTCCTGCGATCATACAAACTTTTCTCCCGTTCTCATCGACCTGAAAACAAATTGAATCATGCGGCAGCAAAAAATCAATAAATAATGCCGTTATTCACTGAAGTCCGCATATAGTTTGACAACCATAGGATATCATGTAGTAAATCAGCCGTAATAATAATCAGTGCAGAAATCGCGGCCTTTCCGGGCGGGGATAGACCACGCCCTTTCGGCCATTGATAGCATTTCAACAAATACAGGAGCGTGGTTTATCCCTACCCGATGGGCAGTTTTTTCGTGTAAAGCCGGTTTATCTCATTCGGAACTCACAGAGGTCCCCTACCCCACCGCCTCTGCCGCACGGGCTGCACGAACGCCTTCCTCCACGTTCACACGGGTGAGCAGGATTCCGCCCGCGATGAAAAAGACGATCACGGACACGATGCTCAGGCGGCTCTGACCGGCGATCTGGCTGACGAGCCCGAACAGCAGGGGACCGGCGATGCCGGCAAACTTGGAGCTTGTGCTGAAGAAGCCGAAAAACTCCGCCGCCTTGTGTTTGGGAACCATCGCTCCGAAGAACGATCGGCTGAGCGCCTGGCTTCCTCCCTGAACCGTTCCGACCATAAAGGCCAGGATGTAAAAGTGAGTCGCCGTCTGCATGAAGTAGCCGGCGATACTGATCAGTGCATACACCCCCAGCGCCAACAATATCGACTGCTTGGCGCCCAGCTTTTTGGCCAGCGCGCCGAACATAAGCGAACAGGGTATGCCCACAAACTGGGTGATGATCAGGGCAATGGTCATATCGGTCACCTTGATGCCGATCTCATCGCCATATGCCGTGGCCATTTTAATGATCGTTCCGATGCCGTCGCTATAGATCCAAAAAGCCATCAGAAAGATGAGCAATTGTTTGTAGCGTGTAACTTCGCGGAACGTGGCCGCCAACCGCAAGAATCCTTCCTTGAGGGGGTTGAGCGACGGGGCGTTTTCTCTCGCGACGGGAGGCTCAGGTACGTGCCGGAAAAAGGGAACAGAGAACAGACCCCACCACACCGCCACGCTGAAAAACGAGGCGCGCAGGGCAAAAGCGGTGCCGGGCATGCCAAACATCCCCGGGTTCATGACCCACAGCACGTTGATCACCAGCAGAATGCCGCCGCCCACATAGCCCATGGCATACCCTCTGGTTGAAATCCGGTCAATATCCCCTTTTCTGGCGATGTGCGGCAGCAGGGACTCGTAAAAGATGTTTGCCCCGACGAAGCCCATGTTGCCGCAGATAAAGAGGACAGAGGCCATGAGCCAGGTGTCGGTGCCGATGAACACAAATGACGCCGTGGAAAGGATTCCCAGCCCGGCAAAGAATCCCACGTATCGCTTCTTGCCGCCCGTATAATCTGCGGTGGCCCCCAAGATCGGAGCGATGAGCGCGATCACTAATAGTGCTATAGAGACCGTGTATCCCCAATAGGCGGTGGCAATGTTCTCGGCGAATCCGGCCTCGGCCACCAGGGATCTGTAAAACGGTGGAAACAGGGCCGCCAAGATGGTGGTGGCAAAGGCCGAGTTGGCCCAGTCGTACATGCACCAGGCGTTTATGGTTTTCTTGCACATCTTTTTGTCGTTCGCGGTGGCTTATTACTTGAGCGTGCCGAGCTGGCTGCCATGAGGTTTATTTCTTAATAATATAATAAGCAAGAAATTTTAATCTACAAATGTATTATATCGTATGATTATATATTCTATTAGGTTGGTCAAAGAAAAAAGTTGGCAATAAAAATACATGGATTGATGATATATTGCTAAAACCAAAAGCAATAGTAGAAATTCGTCTTGACATACATGTTACTATTTTCTACGCTTTTTTGAATATTAACATCTCAAAGAACAAGGAGAAATAGAGATGGACAGCGTAACCTTCCGAAAGCATGGACATGCTATCGTGGACTGGATCGCGGACTACATGGACCATATCGAGGATTACCCGGTTCTCGCACAGGTTGAACCCGGCGAGATAGCGGGTCAGCTTCCTGATGCACCGCCTGGAGAACCGGAAGAGATGGAGACCGTTTTTAATGATTTCAAGCGGATTATATTACCGGGGATGACCCATTGGCAACATCCTTCCTTTTTCGCCTATTTTCCGGCAAATACGAGCGAGCCGTCGATATTAGCCGAGTTCCTGACGGCTGCCCTTGGTGCTCAGTGCATGGTATGGCAAACGTCTCCGGCGGCCACTGAGCTGGAGGAGGTCGTGATGGATTGGCTTCGCCGGATGCTGGGGCTTCCGGAGGGCTTCATCGGCGTGATCCAGGACACGGCCTCCACCTCGACTCTGTGCGCCCTTCTTTGTGCCAGAGAACGAGCCACGGGCTTTGCCGTCAACAAGTGCGGCTTCCAGGACGGAAGCACACAGAGACTCACTATCTATTCATCAGAGGAGACCCATTCTTCCATTGAGAAAGGGGTGAAGATCGCCGGGTTCGGGAAAGACCACCTCCGCCTCATTCCCACAGGAGCGGAATTCGCCATGATTCCAGAGGAACTGGAAAGGGCCATCGATGCTGACAAAAAGGATGGTTACCTGCCCTGCTGTGCTGTCGCAACGGTCGGGACCACTTCTTCAACCGCCATGGATCCGTTGAGACCCATCGGCGAGATCTGTGGCCGCCATCGACTGTGGTTTCATATCGACGCGGCCATGGCGGGAACCGCGGCCATCCTTCCGGAGATGCGCCACATCCTTGACGGCGTCGAGTTGGCCGATTCGTTTGTTTTCAACCCGCATAAATGGCTGTTTACGAATTTTGACTGTTCCGCCTATTTTTGCAAGGATTCCAATGCCCTGACCTCCACTTTCGAGATCCTGCCCGAATATTTGAAAACCGATGTTGACCGCCGGGTCAAGAATTTTCGGGATTGGGGAATCCCTCTGGGGCGTCGATTCAGAGCCCTCAAGCTGTGGTTCGTAATCCGCTCTTTCGGAGTCAGGGGCCTGCAGCAAAAGGTTCGGACCCACATCGAGCTCGCAAAAGAATTCGAGTCATGGGTACGGAAAGACCCGCGATTCGAAGTGATGGCGCCGGTTACCATCAACCTGGTCTGTTTCCGGTATCACCCTTCCCACCGTACGGTTGCAGAAGAAGAACTGGAACAGATCAATAAAGGCCTGATGGATGAACTCAACCGGTCGGGAAGGATGTTTATCACCCACACGAAGCTGAAAGGAAAGTTCGCCTTGCGCCTTTGTATCGGTCAGACCAACACGACTCGAGAGCACATCAAGAGGGCATGGGAAAGAATACAGGCTTCTGTGTCACATTTCTAAGACGGTCATTCCAAAATTCCTCTTTACCCGGTTTTGACTATACTGCACAAAACATTTGCACCGGGGGAATTATGAAAGGATTTATACCGACAGGTGGAGAAGTTTGAGGAGCCTATGAACGAAAAGCACATTGCAAAAATCTCATCGGAACTGCGATTGCGGGCGCGGCAGGTACAGGCTGCGGCACAGCTTCTGGACGACGGGGCCACGGTGCCGTTCATCGCCCGGTATCGTAAAGAAGTAACCGGCGGGTTGGATGAGGTGAACATCATCGCCATTCGCGACCGGCTGGAGCGCCTTCGCGAGCTGGACAAGCGGCGGGAGTCCATACTCAAGTCATTGGAGGATCAGGGCAAACTCACTGACGAACTGAAAGATAAGTTGGTAACCGCCGAAACCGTCTCTGAGCTGGAGGACATCTACCTGCCATATCGGCCGAAGCGTCGCACCCGTGGCATGACGGCCAGGGAAAAGGGACTCGAACCCCTGGCAAAGAAAATCTTCGAGCAAGGGGACGGTAACCCGCTAACCCAAGCCGCCGCGTTCGTCCACCCGGAAAAGGGCGTGGCGCAGGTCGAGGACGCCCTGACCGGGGCACGCGATATCATTGCCGAGTGGATAAACGAAGACGCCAATGCCAGGGCTGAACTCCGCGAACTCTTCACCAAAAAGTCCACGATCCGCTCCAGGGTGGTTAAGGGCAAGGAAAAAGAAGGCGTTAAGTACAAGGATTATTACGAATGGGAAGAGCCCGCTGCTAAAGCCCCGTCTCACCGCATTCTGGCCATTCGCCGGGGGGCGACAGAAGGTGTGCTCACCTTCCGGGTCATGCCGGAAGAGGACGAGGCCATTGCCATTCTGGTGCGGCGGTTCGTAAAGGATGACGGCCCGGCCTCGGAGCAGGTTCGCCTTGCGGTCAAAGACAGCTACAAACGGCTGCTTTCTCTTTCGTTGGAAACGGAGATCCGCCTGGAGAGCAAAAAACGGGCCGACGGAGAAGCTATCAAGGTTTTTGCGGAAAACCTGCGCAATCTTCTGCTCGCCCCGCCGTTCGGGCAGAAGGCCGTGCTGGCTGTCGACCCGGGGTACCGTACCGGTTGCAAGATCGTCTGCCTCGACCCGCAGGGCAAGCTCGTGCACACGGACACAATCTTTCCGCTTGAGCCGCACCACCGCACGGAAGAATCGGCCGAGACGCTGAAGGCGCTGGTCGGGAGCTACAATATCGAAGCCATCGCTGTGGGCAACGGCACCGGGGGGCGCGAAACCCAGGAATTCTGCAAGAGCATCGATTTTAACAGGCGGGTCGCCGTGCTGATGGTCAGCGAAAGCGGCGCGTCTGTCTACTCGGCATCTGAGGCCGCGCGCGAAGAATTTCCGGATTACGATGTGACGGTTCGCGGAGCGGTGTCCATCGGCAGGCGGCTGACGGACCCGTTGGCTGAGTTGGTGAAGATCGATCCGAAGGCCATTGGTGTCGGGCAGTATCAGCACGACGTGGATCAAAAGGCCCTGAAGACGTCCCTTGACGATGTGGTGGTCAGTTGCGTGAACGCGGTCGGCGTGGAGGTCAACACCGCGAGCAAACAAATATTGAGCTACGTATCCGGGCTTTCGGAAAGGCTGGCGGGGAACCTTGTGGTCTACCGCAATGAGAATGGGGCATTCCGTTCCCGGGCCGATTTAATGAAGGTTTCCGGCATGGGTCCGAAAACGTTCGAGCAAGCGGCCGGCTTCTTGCGGATCCACGGGGCGAAAAATCCTCTGGACGCTTCGGCCGTGCATCCCGAAAGTTACCCGGTTGTGGAGGCGATGGCCAATGACCTGGGTTGCTCGGTGGCCGACCTGATGCGCGACCATGAGTTGCGGAGCAGAATCAAGATCGACGAATATGTAACCGAGACCATCGGTATCCCAACGCTTGTGGACATCATGAACGAACTCGCAAAGCCCGGCCGGGACCCGCGCGAACGGGTCGAACTGTTCGACTTTGCCGAGGGCGTCAACGGGATTTCCGACCTGAAGGCCGGCATGAAACTGCCGGGCGTGGTAACCAACGTGACGGCATTCGGAGCGTTTGTGGACGTCGGTGTCCACCAGGACGGGCTTGTACACATCAGCGAACTGGCTGACAAATTTGTCCGCAACCCGCACGAGGTGGTGAAGGTGCACCAAAAGGTCGCTGTAACCGTCCTAGACGTGGATCTGCAACGGAACCGCATCTCCCTCTCGATGAGGGAAAACCCGATGGAGCCCCGCATTAAGCGTCATGAAAAGAAAACAGCCGGGGAGAGGAAGTCCGACGGAAAGCGCCCGTGGCCGCAACGTCCCGGAGATCCCGGGCCGTTAAACAACCCCTTCGCGGACTTCTTCAAAAACCGGAAGCCTTCTAAATCGTGAGGCAAGCTGTGACGCGTTTTTCATTGACGAGATCAAGAAAAAACCGGCGAATCACCTTTTCGCCGGGTTGATCGGGAGAACTATCGAAGCTATTTTTCTCCGGTCCAACTATAATACTATCTGTATTAAAAGCAGGGGAATGGTAGCGCTATCAAAATTGGATTATCTGCAGCCCGCCCATTTTTCGCCGGATACATTACATGTCTTCACTCCGGGAACGTATTCTCTTTCTCACTTTGTTCCATGAAGGGGTGATGAGAAAGCTTTCCTCCATGTTTTCAACCATCCGGACAAACTTGTTCATGGGCAGCGCAAAAGTAAGTGCACCCTCAGGGACGTACGGCCGAGCCGAAACGTCAAACATCCCGAGAACACCTCTTGGGCGGTCAGAGTCCCTTTCCAGATACGGATACTGCACAATCGAACCGCAGCCGGCGGAAAAAGGCGCAAAAACCCCGTTGGATTCGACCTCATCAAAGTTTGCGAGCGTAAAGAGGCCGGATAGAACATCAGGCCGAGCAAAGAAGATAACCACCTCGGGGTCATCCGACGTCTCAAGCCTGTCCCAACGTTTGAACACTATGAATCTGCCTGGAGCCTCAAATCGGGGTGATTTTTTCATCACCTCTCTGACCAATTCGGGTGTTTTTTTGTAGCGCTCGCCTTCGAGTTTTCCCGGAATCCCGCAAGAGAGAAAATATTCGAAGTTCGGCATGATTTCTTCTGTAAACCCGAGATACCTCTTTCCTCCACCACACCCCACGGAGTCTGCTTCAAAACTGAGGGACGTCCCACTTCGCACCCTGGACAGGACAGCGATAACGCACTGATGTCCGGACGAGGGTTTGGCGGCCTCAGCGCAGCCTTCCCTCTCAGTGTAATAAAACGCGATGGGAAGTTCCGATCCGTTAAAATATGTGTTCCATAGTCCGACAAATGTATCCTTCAGCTTCATATCCATGCCATTTCCTCCTGCAGCGAGAACAGCCGCCCCGCGTCCCGTGGACGCCTATTTCATCCTACGGATGCGCACCTCGATCTCCCTGATATCCTTCAGCAAATCAACAACCCTGGACGTATCGGTTTCGCCGAAATGATACGGGTACAGGATTTTCGGCTTAAAACCCTTTGCGGCGTCGGCGACCATCTCCGGCGTCATTGTGTATGGCAGGTTCATGGGCAAAAATGCGATGTCGATCCCTTGTAATTGCATCATTTCAGGAGTGTTTTCCGTGTCGCCCGCCACATAGACTTTCTTGTCGCCGAAAGTGATCACGTAACCGTTTCCAACGCCCTTTGGATGGAAAGGAAGCCCCGGGCTTCGCATGTGAACGATGTTGTAAGCAGGCACAGCCTCGATTTGCAGCCCTTCAACGGTCTTGACGTCCCCGTTTTTCATGACAATGCCGCCTTTGACCTGCCGTGCGCAGGTTTCAGTCAACACCATCACCGTCTTCTCGGTGCGCAGAATTTCCAGTGCTTTCATGTCCAGGTGGTCGCGGTGCTCGTGGGTTATCAGAATCATGTCCGCTTTGGGCAGCTTGGTGTAATCTGCCTCCCTGGTTACCGGATCCACATGGATGACCTTCCCGCCAAAGGTAAACATTAATGTGCCGTGGCCTATAAACGTGATTTTGAGGTCTCCGGCGGACGTTGTGATGATATCCGTCTCAAATTTTTCCTGCGCCGCCGCTGTAAATGCTAAGCCCGCGACGAAAAAACCAACCAATACTAATAATTTGACCATTTCGTACCTCCTTACCTGACCTGAGAGAAGCTATGACAGGTGCTGGTTGATACAGATCACCTTGCCCGATCAAGAAGTTTCAAGCATACACAAATACCATCCAATGGCAAAAACCAATTGTCAAGAGCAAAGTGTTTGTCATCTGTATTGACATACCGAAAAGGTCATGGAATTGACTTATGGCTTAGGAAGCCCGTCTATGCTCTTCAGCGCCCTCTGAATCTCCTCTTCAGGAAGCTCGAATTGTGTGAGTTTGCCCGAGAGATAGGCATCATATGCCGAAAGATCCACAAGACCATGGCCGCTCCAGTTAAACAGGATCACCCTCTCCTTCCCCTCCTCTTTGGCCCGTTCGGCCTCCTGGACAACCGCTGCGATGGCGTGATTTGTTTCCGGTGCCGAAATGAATCCTTCTGTCCGGGCCCATTTCACTCCCGCCTCGAACGCTTCTATTTGATCGAACGCTCTGGCTTCAATGATTTGTTCTTTCACAAGGTGGCTTACTATTGGCGCCATTCCGTGGTACCTCAGTCCCCCCGCATGGATGGGCGCGGGTACAAAATCGTGGCCGAGGGTATACATGGCCAACAGGGGCGTTGTTCGGGCCGTATCCCCAAAATCGTAGGCAAAGGGTCCGCGCGTCAGGGTCGGGCACGAGGTGGGCTCAACCGCCACAACGGAAATATCCTTGCCGTGGATTTTATCCCGCACAAAGGGAAAGCTCAGTCCGGAAAAGTTGCTCCCACCGCCGGCGCATCCCATGACCACGTCGGGATACTCGCCGATTTTTTCCAACTGTTTCTGCGCCTCCAGGCCGATAATGGTCTGATGTAAAAGAACGTGATTTAAGACGCTTCCCAGGGAATAGCGCGCGGTTTCATCGCCGACGACATCCTCTATGGCCTCGCTTATGGCTATTCCGAGGCTTCCCGGCGAATCGGGACGTTCAGCCAGAATCTTTCTCCCCATCTCGGTTCTGTCGCTGGGGCTTGGAATACAATCGGCGCCCCAGGTCATCATCATCAGGCGCCGGTACGGCTTTTGTTCGTAGCTCACTTTCACCATGAACACCCTGCATTCAAGGCCGAACATCCGACACGCCATGCTCAGCGCGCTTCCCCACTGCCCCGCGCCGGTCTCGGTGGAAAGCCGCTTTATGCCGAACACCTTGTTGTAGTAGGCCTGGGCCACGGCGGTATTGGGCTTATGGGAGCCGGGCGGGCTCACCCCTTCGTTCTTGTAGTAGATTCTCACAGGAGCGTCCAGCAGTTTCTCGAAGTTTCGCGCCCGGTACAGCGGCGTGGGGCGCCACAGGAGGTATTTCTCCAACACTTCCTCGGGGATGTCGATCCAGCGCTCCGTGGTAACCTCCTGTTCGATAAGGTTCATTGGGAAAATAGGGGCCAGATCACCGGGGCCCACCGGCTGACCCGTGCCCGGATGCAGCGGCGGATTCATGGGGGTGGGCATGTCAGCCAGAATGTTGTACCATTGTCTGGGGATCTCACGCTCCTCCAATAATACCTTTACCTGTTCCATGACGAGTCCTCCTCGGCAGTTTTTATAAAAAGCCGCGTGATAAACCAATCGCACGCTTTATAACAATAAGAGCCGTGGGAAGGCACTTCCTTGCCCGCGGCTCTCACTGTTTATTCCCTGAAATGGGGCCTTAGGGCAGGCTCAAGTCATCGCCCGCCGCCACCGGAACAAAGATTCTTTCGCCTCGTAACGCATCATTCATACGGCCGATCTCAATCAGAATGAGATGCTTTGTACTACACAGGCAACGGCCGTGTCAAGGGAGAAAAAGGCGTTATTGCCGATCCTCCCGTTGTGGGGTGCCAAGGCCGAGGTCGCAGGCCTGTCCGTGTTTTCAAATATATGCCTTATTCACTGGCGAAGTCATTCAATGGAAATGGATAGATAGAGGCCGTAGACAGGCTGTCAATGTGAACACGTCATACTACATTCAGACATCAAGAACATATCACAACGGTTACAATTTCTTTGTGCCGCAATGGTGCTTGTATGTGGAGGGAGCTATCGGCGCGCCCGCGGGGGGTCGGGTGGAATGCTTTCAGCCGGGTTTCAATCATCTGTGTACTCGATGTTGTTTGCCTCACACCAGTCTTTGCCGATTTTTCTCAACGCCTCATCCCGGTACCTGTACCAGTCCTCCGCCACGCCAAATCCATGAATCAGGTCCTTGAATCTGCGGAAAGCACCGCTGCCCTTTATGGCATAGTGCAAAGATTCGGAAATCCGCTTTTCTTCAATGGAAAGACAAAATCTCTCCATGATGCTGTATTCGTCGATATCGAACGTCGAAGGCAGAGCTAGATAGTTCCCCTCGTTCTTGTCCTCCAGGATCTCCCGGGCTTTCTCGATGAACTCCTTTTCCCACTCGGAGTGCTCTTCTAAAGAGTCATCGTATTCGGCTGCACGGAACTCTTCGTCATTTATGGTAACGATTTCACCGGTCTTTTTGTTCAAATAGGATGAGCTCTCCTGAGACTGGATCTCCATCCCGTCAATTATGGCGCTCAATTTGACATGTACGCTCATCGCAGAACCGGCCCCTGTAAAGCCACACTCGAGGATCTGAGGAGACGCTGTCCGCGTCGCCGCCTCGCTGTTTTTATGACTATTAGATACCAAAAGTCATTAGAAGTCAAGAAACTTACCGCGGTAGTCCTGCGCATTCCGGAGAAACACAGACATGCTCAATCAACGCCGGCGTCCGGCGGACAAATTGACCGGGGATGCACTCTAAGCCCCGCTGAGGCCGCCGCTAGTCCCGTATAAGGACGAGGAAGCCATCCTCAAAGATCATCACGGAAAGGGAAATGAGCAGGAGAGCCATGTCACGCAGGATGTAAAGGGCTGTGACGCCCTCTCCTCTCCTTCCCGATTGGAAACAACCACACTCGATGTCCAGCCCCCGGGCCAGGCTGATGATGAGGGCCGAGGCGAACACGGCCAGCAGCGCAGATACGACAGCAGCCGAGCTCCGCACAAACACGCCCGCCACCAGGAACACCCCGCAGACGAGTTCCACCCAGGGAAGGCAGATGGCCGCCAGGTTGCTCAACAGCGACGGCAGGAGCTGGTAATTGCGAATGGATACCGCAAAGTCCCCCGGCTCCAGTATCTTGTGGATACTTGCGTAAATGAATAGCGCTCCGAGGAACAGCCTGAACAGAAAAATCACCTGCTTAAAAGATCGCTTACGCTTAAAAGAGTCGATAAACCCCATGCAGTACCTCCACCGATATTCTGAAGCATCCACTGGCGCACGCCGTCGGAAAGCCCGAATGAGAGCCTTTATATGTGTATCATATTCTGTGTTTCTGTTCCATAATTTTCCTCGGGCATCGGGACAAAGACATTGCATGCTGAGTTGTGTCCACCGGGATATTTGAGAGCGTTTATACCCTATGCTCATTTATGGGAGACACAGCCCACCCTGCTGATGCCCCATTGTTAGGCTATGTTCACTGTGCGATTTTCTGCAGGATCTGCTCCGGTGTGAGCACCTTGCCCGACGCGATCACCTTGCCGTCGATGACCAGAGCGGGTGTCATCAATACTCCGCGGCCGGCGATCTCCTTGATGTCCTCCACCTTGACCACTGTTGCGTCAATGTCGGAGGCTTTCACCGCCTCCTCGGCATTCCTGGCCAATTGCTTGCATTTGGCACAACCGGTTCCCAGAATCTCGATCAACATCGTCTCAACCTCCCGTTCTCTTTGAATCATAGAATCATCACGCAAATATCCATTCTCCCGCGGCCCATCCCACGGCGGTGCCCAGAATGATGATCATGGCGACGTAAACGGCGGCCTTCCTGGCGCCGAAGACCCGGGCCACTGCCAGCATGTTGGGAAGGCTCATGCCCGGTCCGGTCAGCAGGAGTGCCAGGGCCGGGCCCTTGCCCATTCCCAGACCCATGAGGGTATGCACAAAGGGTGCTTCGGTCATAGTGGCAAAGTAGCTGATGGCGCCGATGAGGGTCGCCAG
Source organism: Deltaproteobacteria bacterium (assembly GCA_019310535.1). Taxonomy (GTDB): domain Bacteria; phylum Desulfobacterota; class JAFDED01; order JAFDED01; family JAFDED01; genus JAFDED01. Next base: position 78,030 of record JAFDED010000005.1, on the reverse strand, counting down.
GAACGAAGGCGCCACTCCCGATCCCCCCAGCCACGCCCGGATGAAAGTCTCGGGCAGGATCTTGCCCACCACCCCCACGATGAACACTCCCGCCAGCAGCAGGGGGAATATGAGACGCACAAACCACCAGGTCTCCCCCAGCCAGGCCGTAATTTCCTCCCTGCTCTTGACATTCAATGCATACAGGGCCGCCAGGGCGGTGAAGGCGGCCCAGACAACCACCTTCATCCCGTAGGGGCCTTTCTGCACCAGATAGTTAGGCGCCAGCAAAGTAATGACCAGTAACAGCAGGAGCACAATATCTCTCTTATCCATCAGCTTTTCCGAGGCGGCTGCCCCCGGATTGGCGATGCTTTCCCGGGTTTCCTCCTCCCTGGCAAAGACCGCGGACATGACCACACCTACTATAAATGCCATGCCTATAGCCGCGGCTATCCTGGCCAGTACCATCCGGGATCCGAGGATCGCCCCGGTGTAAACCAGCGCCAGGATATTGGCCGCCGGCGCAACCCATAACAGGATAAAGGCCGGACCCACCCCGCTGCCCCGGTAATACAGGCCGCTGCTCACCGGGATGACCGTGCAGGAACAGGCCGCGATGAAGAAGCTGCCGAAGCAGGCCAGGGTGAAGGACTGAATCTTCCTCGCTGCGTGCCCCAGATAGTGGATAATCGCTTCTTTTGAAACAAAGCTCACCATGGCCCCGGCAAGAAGGAAGGCGGGAATGAGGCAGGTTATCACGTGTAAGGCAACGTATTCCTCCAGGGCCTCGAGACCGCCCAGGATCACTTCCCATATCATCTTTTAATTCCCCTTTTCTCACATTGCCCGCGCGGACAACGTTGTTTTCGCATCCATAAACATTAAAAATTCACGATCGGTTCAGGCGCTGGCGTAACCGAACGCATTATAGCGAAACCGTCAAAATATTTATCATGCCGGGCGTACAGGTGTAATAGAATATTGCATTATGGTCATATTACCATATTTATTCTTAAAAAATTTTCCGCTTCACGGGCGGGGTTTCTCTGCGGCATGCATTGCTCCAGTACGGAAAAGATATTCCCGGAACCCCTTATCACCCCGTCCCTGTCGCAGCGTCAAAATATTGGTTCAGATCATGTTTTTGATTATCGCTTTTATTACAGAAGGTTATATGATAACTATTAAGCTTTAACTTGAATATTATTAAATTGCCGCAACCTGATCACGGATGGAGGATTGGATCACTTCCACGGCACACTGGAAAAAACTCAGCACGCACGGGGTCTTGAGCGAATAATATATTTTGTTCCCCTTCCTTGCGTCCATCACAATACCAACGTTCTTGAGGATCGAAAGGTGCTTGGATACAGTGGATTGGTCGGCCCCCACCAGTTTTACCAGATCGCATACGCACATTTCCTTTTCTCTCAGTGCATCAATCATCATCAAGCGGCTTTCATGAGCCAGGGCCTTGGCAATCCTGGCCTTGAGAATGTAAGCATTTCGATTCATGGCTAAATGGTAATATAACCATGTTATAATATTTTGTCAAGGAAAAACGTGAATATATTCAGCGAACTATTTTCCGCTGCAGTTTGGCGACTCGAACCATAATATGATAAAATAATATGATAAAATAAATTATATCTTCAGGGGTATTTCACATGTTCTGCATTTCGGGGCATGTAGACAAATATAACTACAATTACCGGAGGTTGGACCATGCAACGCCAGGCACAATTGAGAGAATTTTTTATTCGTACGTTGCGCTCCAGTTTTCCCGGCCTGGGTATCCGGGATATGGGTATGATTCAGTACGTTGCCGAGGTTCTCACTGAATTTGCAAGAACGGACCTCTTATATCGAATTCGCAGCGCCCGTGGCGAGCGGTTGGAGCATATCACCGGGATGCTGATGGAGGTCCGCGACGCTCAGGAGGACACCTCCCTCAGCATCGTCCGGAAGCGGGAAATTCGCCAGCACATCGGGGACTATGCCCTTTTCATGCTCGGCATCTTTCGAGAGTATCTGGAGCGCATCGGCATCACCGAGCTTTACATGATGGAAGGCCGGACGTCCTACCACCGAGTATGGGAGTGGGACCGGAGCCTTTACCGTCCGGGCGCACAGCGATTTCGGGAGCTGTCTCTTCGGTTCCCTGAATATGCGGGCGCTCTCGATTTCGTCAAACGGACCCGGTTTGCAATGACGTCACCGGGAAAGGACCCCTTCGACCGGTTCATGGAACAACTGGAGCGATGGGCTGAACAGAGCGACGCGTGATACGAGCTGCGGCGCAGACCAGGTGGGCGGCCAGGTGCCACGGGTATGCCGTTATCCGGGCCGGCAAAAAAACGCCCGGCATGATCGCTGCCGGGCGTGATGGGCATCGCCGCGTTCAACGGAGCGGGGGGATCACTCCAGGAGCCCTGAAAATTCGTTGTGATGCTCCTCTTCATCCGCCAGGATCCTTTCAAACAGCCGGCGTGTCGTGTGATCTTCCGCCTCGCGCGCGGCTTTCACGATCTGCTTGTAAAGCCGTATCGCCTCTTCCTCGGCCTTCTTGTCGGCGGTGATCATCTGCTTCAGGGTGCCGCCCACGGAGATGGGATCGGGCTTTGTCGTGGGCTCGCCGCCCAGGTAATCCAGCCGCTCGGCGATCTCCTCAGCGTGCTTCATCTCCACGATGGCGATCTCTTTGAAGATGTCCTGGACAGGGGGGGCGTTGATCCCTTTGGCCATAACGTGGTGCCACATGTACTGGATGGATACGGAAATTTCGCGCGCAATGGCCTTGTTGAGCATATCGTTGAGATTACTCTTCCTCGGCATAAGTGCCTCCTTTCCCCGGTTTCAACCAGGTGTCTGAATCAGGCCTATTACAACTGCGCCTCACCAGCATTGACAGAGTCCGCTGGAAAGATTGCTCCCCCAGGCGGAAGTGAAACCCTAAGTCCTTGATATGTACAATACCTTTTGCGTGAAGTCAAGAAAATCCCGTACCCTCTTCTTGGGAAACGGAACAATCATGGCTGTCACGCCGGAGATTCGAGGTGTTTGCGGCTGCCTGACCGCCGCAGTCCGTATAGAGGAATTGTCCGGGCCGCCTGCCTTGAAGTAAAATAAAATGGCGGGATGAGGTGCTTCCCGCCATCTTATTCAAGAATTGTAATATCTTTTAGTTACGGGTGAGGTCCAATAGTTATAGCAACAGTCGCCACCTCACCTGCAATGTCGCTTACAATTATTGTAAACACCTCACCAGAGGTGGCTGTTGTACTTCCGAATATTCTCACTGGCTGTCCTGAAATTGATTGTATTGTTAGCGTGTCTGTTGCCACAGGATCTAAAGTACCGTTATCATTATTATCGAAACGCACATCCGTGCTGGGACTTGTCCATGTATAAGCACCAGAGCCTCCGGTTGCTAGCAATAATAACCCTTGTGGCGTGTTGCCCGGTCCAAAGGTGACAGTGCCTGAAGAAGGAGTAACTGTAAGAGGAGTTGGAACTGGTGTCGGCGCTTCCAACGTGATGGTCGCCTGGGCCGGAGTGCGCGTTGTGGCGTCTCGCACGTACAGTTTGGCGGTGGTGTCGCTGTCGGGGATGTTCAGCACCTGCACCTCAACCGTATTGTTATGCCCCAGGGAGAACTCGATGAGATCGGGCCTGTCGGTGCTCACGCCGAAGGGCGGGATGCCGTTGTTGATGCCGAAGACAAAGGTCTGGCCAGCGCTGACGAGGGTCACAGACGGGGGTGAGAGGCTCAGCGGCTGCTCGGTGTCCACCTCACCCAGGTTGATGGTGGCCGTGGCCGCCTCCCGCTCCGGGAAGGTCGCGTCGCTCACCGTAAGGGTGGCCGTCATCATCTCCCGGGGGACATTTACGCCCACTACGGTGATGGTGTCGTCCGGGTTGAGGGTCAGCCCCAGGTACTGCGGCTGGTCGGTGGAAATATCAAAGGGCGGGATGCCGTTGACGATGGTGAAGACGGCCGTACCGCCGCTGCCGGTGATGTCAGCCTCCGCGGGCGCCAGGCCCAGAGGTTCGACGGTGGGATCCAGCGTGGAAACGTAGAACACCTGGCCTGAAGTGGTGACTCCATTCGCCCGGGCGGAGATGGTCACCGGTCCTGTCTGTGATGTGTCCGCGTAGTATGTGGCCAGCGCAACGCCGTCGTCGCCCGTATAAGCGAAGGCCTCAACCCAGCCCATATTGGGAGTGAGCACGCTGAAGTTCACCACCGTGTTGCCGGGCATGGGGAATCCGTTTATGTCCTGCACCATTGCAGCCACCTGGTCCGCGCCGCCCGGCGGCACGATCAGGCTCCCTGCCCTACCAAGTTGTATAAACTGTATGGTGGGCGCATTGACGCTGACGGAGGTGATGTCGTAAATTGTTACGGACTCGCCGCCGTACCATTGAGGCGGCTCGTTGACCACCCACAGGGCCGGGATGAACACCTGTGCCCTGAGAATGATGGACTGCTCGACTACAGTTCGGGGCGCGAAGAGATCAACCTGTGCCCTCCCACTGGCGTCAGTGGTAGCGGAAAAAGAAAGGAAGAACGTTGTATCAGTATCTGTCTGAAAGGCCGGTTCACCGCTGATGCGTGAGGTGCCTGTACCGTCCGTGTCGCCCGTACCTCCTGTGCCGCCGGCGCCTCCTGTAAAAATGGGCTCGTTAAAAGATGCATCGCTGTTGTTTGCGAGAAAGGTAACGGTGATTCCTTCAACAGGCCGGTTGTTGCCGTCCACCACGAAGGCGGTCAGTCTGGACGGTGTGGCGCCGTCTCCGGGCAGGGATGCGGGCTCGGCTGTCAGCAGCACCCTGTAGTTTCTCTGCTGCTCGGCGGTGGTGAAGTCCACGAAACTGATCAGCGTGTAATCGGCCACGTCCTGCGCCTGGATCTCCACGATGGCCATACCCTCGGAACTGGAGGAGAGAACGGCGCGGGCGATGCCGTCGCTGTCCGTGGGGACAGCCACGTCCGGCCCCGTGTGGTTGAGAACGCCGAAGCTGGTGTGGAACGCAACCAGCACATCGGGCATCCACTGCCCCTCCTCGTTGATCACCTCGGCGATGAGGGTCACCGTGTTGTCGCCGGTCACCACGTCCACAACGGTCCGGTCTGAGGAGACGATGACCCGCGCCGGGACGTTCTCATCGCCCGGGGCCGACACCCTGTCGGGGCTGCCGCTCCCGCCGCTGCACGAAATGACCAGCGCGATCGTCCCCAGCAGGAGAAGCGATAGTCCAGGGATACAGTATGTGCGATATCTGAACATTGTTAGACTCCTTAATTGCTATTGCTTCGCCAGGGCTGTGAATGTATCGGATGCCAGGCGATGAGAATTACCCAGTCCTTGCCGGACGAACCTGGACGTGCTCATTGCGATTCCGGTTATTAACAGTTGTCGAAATCTCCGAACGTCGCATGCGTTGTTACCCGGACTTCAACGTCCTCGCCGAACTCATTCTGACCCATAAAATTATAGATCACGGTGTACCGTGTCGGAAATGACGACGGGTCCGTGATAATCTCATGGCCCGCCTCTATGGCCTCACGGAACTCCCGCTTGGTCTGGAGGTCTGCCAGCACGATGCCCGAGTCTATCACAACGACCGGTTCAGCCTCGCTGGGAGGGGCCGGGATGATGATGGTCTCAAATATCTCTCTCGGCCGCAGAGGCGGTGCAGCCGGGTTTTCAGGCACGTATTCGATGGTATAGCGCTCCAGGAAGATAGTCGAGCCGGAGCCGGTGTCCGGCTCGAGGGGATTGGCGTATGTGGTGCCGGTGAACGTGGCGGTAGCGAGGTGGTCTGTGAACGGCTCAGGATCATCAGTCTCTGGATCATTATCGCAATCGTCGTCCCGGAAAGCATCCACGTTGTGGGAATCGGTGGGGGAGATATCGATCTGGAGCTGCGTTCCCGTATCCTCGAAGCCTCTTGAGCCCGGCTGGCCGGAGTCCCCGCCGCATCCAAAGCCCAGCATGGCCAAAATTATCCACAGCGCTAGTTGCCGTCTCACGTTACATCCTCCTCGTTTTCAGGGTCATTGGTCCAGATGATCTCCGGGTGCATTGAAAGATGAATTTCATTCACCCTGCTTCCCGGATTATGCGGTCATCACGATTGTTCTTCTTTCCACGGCGTAGACCTGGCGGAAGAGTCGTGAATGACGATCCTCGGGGTAATGAATATCAACAGTTCGCTTTCGTTTCTGACGTTTTGCCTGGAGCGGAACAGATTTCGGACGAAAGGCAGCCTGTTGACCCACGGCACGCCGGACATGGACGCCGTGTCCTCGCGGGTGACGATACCGCCGATGACGGTTGTCTCGCCGTTCTTCACCAGGACCTCTGTTGAGGCCCTTCTGGTGTCCACCGCCGGCACACCAAGGACGATTCTGGTAAAGTCCGGCGCCTCTTTCTTTATTTCGATCTTCATCAGGATGCTGCCGTCAAACGTGATGTGAGGGGTCACCTTCATGTTCAGGGTGGCGTCGATGAAGTCGGTGGAGATCCCGTCTTGGGTTTGTTTGGGATATGGTATCCGGCTCCCCTGGGTAATGATGGCCTCCTTGTTGTCCAGAGTGGTGACCCTGGGGTGAGAGACAATGCGGCCTGCTCCGCTGGATTCCAGAGCGCTGAGCTGTATGTCCAGCAAGAGCGTGTTCATGATGCTTCCCAGTGTAAAGCCGAGAGCTCCGCCCGATCCGAGACCTGTAGCAGCGGGCAGATTGACGACCCAGTTGCTCCCGCTGGGAGTATCACCCCCCTCGGGAGTGCCGCCGATGTTTACATTGTTGCCGTTAAAAGCATTGCCGGTGCTGGGACTGGAGGCGAACCTGCCGCCCCACCGAACGCCGAGCTCCCGGGTGAAATCGGTGCTGGCCTCCACCACCCGGGCCTCGATAAGCACTTGGGGCGTGGGGGTATCGAGCTTTTTCACCATGGCTGCCGCGTTTTCCACATTACGGCTGACATCCGTGATGATAAGGGTATTGGTCCGGGTGTCAGTGCGGACGTTGCCGCGATCGCTGAGCAGACCCTGGATCTGTTCCACCATGCTCTTGGCTTCGGCAAAATTGACAGGCACGAGCTTGGTGGTGAGAGGTTCGGCCTTCATCCTCTTTTCCTGCATCTCGGCAATAATGTCCTGCCGTTTCTTCTGCTGGCGCAGGCGCTCTTCACGGGCGGCGCGGATCTCGGACGTGGGCGCGACGCGAATGACGTTGCCGATGCGCTCCTTCCCCAACTTGTTGGTTTCCAGAATGACGTCCAGGGCCTGATCCCAGGGCACGTCCACGAGTCGGACGGTAACCTTTCCCTTCACGTTTTCGCCGGCTATGATGTTCAGGTTACTTACCTCGGCGATGAGCCGGAATAAATGATTTATGTCAGCATCCTGAAAATCCAGAGAGATTCGGCGGCCAGTATAAACCCTGGGCGCTGGGGCCTCCAGGCCCGGGATGATTTCCTCAGGCGCAATCACAGCCGGCTCGGCGGAAACTGCCGGTGCAGGGGGCTGGGGAGGCGCCTCCGGCTGAACGGCGACCGCACTGGGGGTCTCCACGGGCTCAAGAGGTTTGGAAATGGCCGGCGGCGGCTTCTTTTCCACCTCGGGGAATACGCTGGGCCTGGGCGTAAGATTAACCGGAATCGGCGGTTCAGCGGGTTTATCGATGTCGATGTATATATCCTTTTCCTCCTGCCTGGCGAAGAAAGGCGCCATTTGCTTGAGCTTTATGAGGATCCGGGTATTCCGTGGATCCTTCTTGTCCGCCTCGGGGATTATCCTGGACACCGACGTATCGCGGTATGTAGTGTCGATGAACCGCTGAAGGTAACTTGGAATCCTGCACCGCTTTATCAACAACACAAGCGTGTTTTCGTCTTCCCTGTCTATAGTGTACTCTGATTTTTCGCTCAGCCTCACCGTGATTCGCGTCCTGTCATCGATTTCCTTGAACTCAATGGATTTGACGCGGCCTATGGATGGCGTTTTCCTCGTGACCTTTGCCGGCGGGGCGGCAGGCGCCGAGGCCGGTGCAGCCGAAGCCCTCGAAGCTTCCACGCCCAATGCGATAACGAGCATATCCTCCTCGCTCCGGATATCGTAAGGAGGCATGGGTCTATCGAGAAAATCCAGGACAATGCGTACATCCGATTCGCGCTGGGCCGTCCGTAACCGATTGAACGGCATCTTATCTCCGGGCAATCGGCTTTTTGGGAAAACTTTTCGTACATTGGAGATATCCACCACCAGCCTGTCCGGGTCTTTCAAGACGAAATTTTTCCACTTTTCCACAACGCCGTCAGTCAGGACCTGTACCCACGAATTCATTTTTTCAGCCACGAATCGGATATCCAGTACATTTTTTGCCGTTGGCTTCTTCTCTGAAACGTTTAGAAGCAGGAGTTCTTCCCTTTTGATAGGGGCAGGCTCAAGAGACGGAGCCGCCGATGATGTTTCCTCACGGGCAACCATGCTGGTGGGAGTCAACGTGATCACCAGTGTAGTGTCATCGATATCAACTTCGTACTCTACATCTTTTTTCAACCCGATGGTGATTTCGGATGAAGGATTTTGGAGCGGGCCCCGCTGCACACTGTGAATGGTTTTGATGATTTCGTTGTCAACGGTCATATCCTGCTGGATCGTCCCCAGCCCCACAAGCGGCAGAAAAACTGTAAGGGAGAGCGGTTCGATATTCTTGACGATGGTGTGTCTCAACTGGTGCACGCCGGATATGGCGATTAACCACGCCTTGCCGTCTGCTGATCGGTCAACGGTTATATTCTCGATCACCTGCGGCGGGGCTGCCTTTTGAACCTGGGGAGCGGGAGTCACAGCAACCGGCTTCGGTACAGGTGCCTTCTTGGGTGCGCAGGACAACGGCAAAATGGCTGACGCCAGGATGCCGATCCCGAGGATGCTTAATCGGGCTTTGCGGTTGCTCCTGCGTGGATACTTATTCATGGACCTTCTCCTTATTATCATATCCCTCTTTTCAGCCCATTTAACGGTTGCCCCTGGCTGGATAGATGATCATCGACCTTCTTCTTCCACTGCGTACAATTTTATGCTGACCTCTTTGGACTTCATGTTTCCTGCGCTGTCTTTATATTGTTCCTCAACGATGACGCGATCCTTTTCAATGCGGACCACCACACCGTTGCGGCGTCCGATGCGTGTGCCTCTGGAGACTACATACCCTTTGCCCGAAGCATCCTCGACCATGGCGCTGCTGTTCTCGCCCATCAAGATAAGTCCCACCAAACGCAACTGGGCGATATCGTATCGCTGCAATGGGGGCAAGGGCGGCTCGCCTTTAACCCGGGCCAGGATAATAAACGGGCGAAACGGGTCTCTTTTATCCTCGGCAACGTAGCGATACTGTTCCTTTTTAATGACTGCGTCGGGGGAAACTTCTTCCTGCGCCCGGGCGACATCGTCGGGCCTCGCAGTGGACTTGGGAGAGACACGTACCGGCCGGGTCTTGGCGCGCTTCGGCGGCGAGATCTTGGGCTTTTCGGAGGTCCCCAGCAGATCTCCCAAGAACCCGCACCCAGGGCCGATCAACAGAACGACCAGCATCGCTGGCAATAATCGACGAGCGGCCATGCTTTCAGCGCCTCCTGGACCTTGCGGGCCGTTTCCCGCCCTTGGCAGCTTTTGCTTTTTTCGCCGCTTCCATCTGCTTCCTCTCCTCGGGAGTGTAATACCTGAAAGTCACCGCAGAGCATGAGGTGACGAGTATGGTTCTTCCTTCTTCATCCTTGGGCTGTCCCATTTTAATATTGCGAATGTTCACAATGCGATCCAGATCCGCAACCGCGTCAAAGAACATGGCCACTTCGTGAAATGTTCCCAGCACTCTTATTTCGATTGGAATCTCTGCATAAAAATCAAGCTTGACTTCCGGTTGGGGCTTGAAAAGAAGAAACTCCAGTCCCACCCGATTCCCATCGGAGGAAATGGCGGACAGCAGGCTGGGCATCTCTTCGCTGGTGGGAAGCTTTTTCAGGGCGATCTCCAGTTTCCTCTTGATGGACTCCATATTGGCCTTGTATTCCAGATATTTATTGGAAATCTCTTTCTTTTTCTTCAGTTCTTGCCGGAACCTGGAGAGGTCCGGCTTGAGTTCCTCTATTCGCTGGTACTTGGACAGGTAACCGAAGTAACCATACCCGCCGGAGATGACCACTACTGTGCCGATAAGTATCAGCAGCTTTTGAGTGGTAGTAAGCTTCAGGATGATATCAATTATTTTACCCAAGCTTTTGTCCTCCCGTAGCGGCTGGAGGCTGCGGCTGGCTCTGGGGGGGTTGAATTATTCCGTTAATAGTAAACTTCTGCAATTTAAGATTTTGGTGGCTGAATTGCTGTGTTTGAATCAAACGAATATTGGTAAGATACGTCGAATTTTCAAGATTATTTAAAAATGTAACGATGGTCTCCTGATCAAGGGCGATACCATTCAGCACCAGAGAAAATCCATTACGTGACATTTGCGTGAGCCATAACTTCTCCGGCGTTGCCCTGGAGATCTGGTCCAAAACGTGCACGGGCAACTTTCTGCCCATGTTCAGTTCGTCGATTTTATCCAGTTTTCTCTGGAATTCTTTTTGGTCTTTTTGAAACCGATAAATCTCGGCTGTCCGTTTATTCAATTTGGCGATATTCAGTTTTGTCTCGGCGATTTGATTCTCAAGGGCGGAGACCTTGCCGGAAATGGAACGGTCAGCAATCACGATAACGACCAGAATCAATACTAAAACGGCCGCCATCACGACGAGCTGATTGATGGCTGATTGCTTTTTAAGTATTTCCCTGTATGGCAACAGGTTTATTCTGATCATGATTTTCCTTTTTTCCGGGAAGATGCTTTACCGGCGAGAAGAGGCCGTGCTCCTCTTTTTACCTTCCGCGATGACGAAGCTCCGGCGGCCCTCCTCTGCCCGGATTCTCTCGGGGTCACCTCAGTGTTAGTGTCAATTTTTTTTTCATCTTTTCCGAAAACTTTATCCTTGTTCGCCAGTTTAAATCCAAGCGCTAAAATGATTTTTCGTTTTGTCTCCATGCGGCATTTTTTGCCCGCCTCGATACGTGCGATGGTCAAAGGGGAAAGCCCTGCTTTTCGAGCCAATTCGGTTTTGCTCATCAACCTCTCTTCCCGCAGCTTTTTAACAAAGTTTCTTGACAATTTTTGTTTCCTTGGCTTGAGTAATGACTTAAAAACCGGGAGTATCTTATCAATTTTGAATAAGATGTCAAGTATTTTTTTTAATTAAGTTTAATTATTATTAATTAATACTATATATAGATTCTTTTTTATAAAGTAGCCAAAATATAGATGTCCGCCCCGGCTGGAAACGAAAAAAATAAAGGAGCGTTTTCAGAAAATTTGAATGAAAAGCGGCATATGGGGATCACCCCGTGATGTTTGACACGGCGAGGATGAAAAGGAAGGGAGCTTAATGAGACCGCGGGAGTTTCAGTCCGGCTTTTGCCTTGCTTTTTTCAGCTGCAGGAGGGAGCATTCGGGAAAACCGAAACACTATTTCGTTCGGTCCCGTCAGCCCCAATTCTTCTCGGGCGATTCGCTCCAGGTATCGGTCATCGTGCTGGAGAAGTTTCACTTCTCTCGCAAGCTCGCTGTTATACTCCTTGAGTGTCCGTATTTCCAACAGGAGTTCGTCCCGCTGTCGGCGAAGCTCACGAAGACGCGTAAGACCGTTTTCCCCGAACAAGGTGAAACCGACAATAGCACCCATGAGCACCAGCAATATGATATCTCTCCATTTGCCGGGCAAAAAGATGGCCTTCATTCGCTTCATCTCCATGAATATGGAAAACGTCTGTACCAATGGCGGTGCGAGTGTGCAGGCTTCCGCTTCACTTCATATTGATCATATTGAGACTCGAGATACCATGCCCCGTTTTTTAATGGACGACGAGACGGCGCAGGCAGCATCATTTCGATAAATACGAGAACGCGCCCCACCCTGGGTATGATGCTGCTGAGCCCAGATCTTCTTCGATCCGCAGGAGCTGGTTGTATTTTGCAACTCTGTCGGTCCGCGAAACAGAGCCCGTTTTGATTTGTCCTGTATTTGCAGCCACCACGACGTCGGCGATGGTGGTGTCTTCCGTCTCGCCGGATCGATGGGAAACCACTGCAGTGAAACCGGCCCCTTTGGCCATTTCGATGGCCTCCAGCGTCTCAGTCAGCGTACCGATCTGGTTGATCTTGATGAGGATGGAGTTTGCGGCTTTCAACTCGATGCCGCGCTTCAGGCGGCTTGTGTTAGTAACGAACAGATCGTCCCCCACGATTTGGATACGCCCGCCCAGCCGCTCCATCATCAGCCTCCAACCATCCCAGTCATCCTCGGCCAATCCGTCCTCAATGGATACAATGGGATAGCGATTAACCAAGGCCTCGTAAAAGTCCACCATCTCCGACGAACTTTTTTCGGGCACCTCTTCCGCTGCCAGATGGTAGATTCCATCCCGGTAAAAAGTGCTGGCCGCCGGATCCAGAGCGATGGCTATGTCTTCTCCGGGTTTGTAGCGGGCCTTATGAATGGCTTCCATAATCACGGCAAGGGCTTCCTCGTTAGTGTTGAGGTCGGGCGCAAAGCCTCCCTCATCGCCCACCGAGGTATTCAGTCCCCTGGCATGCAGTACCGATTTAAGATTGTGGAACACCTCCGCGCCCATTCGGAGACCCTCCCTGAAGCAGGTCGCACCCAGGGGCATGATCATAAACTCCTGTATGTCCACGTTATTATCCGCGTGGGAGCCGCCGTTCAGGATATTCATCATGGGAACCGGGAGAACCCGCGCCCCGATTCCGCCGATGTAGCGGTAAAGGGGAAGGCCGAGGTACTTGGCAGCCGTATGGGCGCAGGCCAGCGACACGCCCATAATGGCGTTGGCGCCGAGGTTGCCTTTATTCTCGGTTCCATCCAGACGAATGAGTTCCCGATCGATGACCACCTGTTCCAGCACATCAAAGCCTACCACCTCGGGTTTGATCTTCTCGTTAACATTCTCCACAGCCTTTAATACGCCTTTGCCCAGGTAGCGGCCCTGGTCGCCGTCGCGCAGCTCAACCGCCTCATGCTCCCCGGTGGAAGCCCCCGATGGGACGGCTGCCCGGCCGGTTATATTGGACTCCAGCATGACCTCAACCTCTACCGTTGGATTGCCGCGAGAGTCCAGTATCTCCCTCGCCATTATATCGCATATGGTAGTCATGGATATCTCCTTTCAGAAGGTTAAGGTCGCATAAAACCACAGAAAATGCAACTGTTTATTTCCCGGGTGTATCTTAAAAAATTCACGTAATGTGTCAAAAAGTGTTTGATTTTAACAGCATAAAGATATCTTGGCATGAAAAAAGCTGTTACGGCATATTACACAGGTATTTCCTTTGCACCCTCGCCCCATTTTTCTCCCCCACGTGGGTTGTCTCTTAACTGCTGATTTCTCAGTTAAGGCAATAACGAGACAAAGGGACAGTATTGAGTGGTTTGGGAAACTGGTGGAAGAGCAAATTATTAATGGAGTGCAGCGCAGTGGAACTCCTAATATTTGTCGGTTATAAATAACTCAGGCCGCTTCTATCTGGGAGTTGATATGGTTTTTACATCTTCTTCCAAACCGTATAACAGCGAGCAATATCGTGCATCTTGTAATGAGGCTGATTTCAGAGTAAATCATGGCTTCATTCCACTGATTGCCGGTCTAAATCCCGGTCATCATATGTTCTTGCTCAATCTATCTTGTTGTTTTGGTGCGGTTTTTCGTCCGCCTTATTGCTCTCTAACACGGCCTGGTAAACTTCTCTCAGCGCAATTCCTTTCTCCCTCGCCACCCGGACGCACGATTCATATTCGGGAACTACCCGCTGCCCGCCGTCCAATCCTTTCACAACCTTGACGTTCAGATCTCCGTATGGCGTGTGCACCACAGTTGTATGACGCGGCAACTTGATGCGCTCGACGGTGTGGTAGCGGACACCGATGGTGGTAGTTTCCATGAAAATGACTCTTGCGACCTCGTCTGCCAGCCGTTCGGAACAGATGACCCGGACCAGGGTTCCAGGCCTGTTTTTTTTCATCTGGATGGGGGAGAAGAAGACGTCCTGGACGCCCAGATTGAAAAGACGCTCCATGAGGAACCCATACCACTCGGGGCTCATGTCATCCAGGTTCGTCTCCACGACCACGGAACGGTCCGTCTCCCATGTCTCCTCCGCATCACCCAGAAGCACGCGCAGAACATTTGGTGCATCCTGGTATTCCCGTGCCCCCACCCCATATCCCACCGCCTTCAGCGTCATAAACGGTATAGCGCCATAACCTTCTGCCAGTGTGGTCACGATGGCCGCCCCCGTTGGAGTGACCCTTTCTCCCTCCACCCGGGATGCCCGGATGGGGACATCGACCAGAAGCTTCGCCGTGGCCGGTGCAGGCAGGGGGAGCCGTCCGTGCTGGGTTTCAACGAACCCACTCCCCACGGTCAGTGGCGAGGCGAGAACTCGGCGTATGCCCAGATCGGAGAAACCCACCGCCGTTCCAACGATGTCAATAATGGAGTCTACAGCTCCAACCTCGTGGAAATGAACCTCTTCCAACTCAACCCCGTGCACATGTGCCTCGGCCTCTGCCAGACGACGGAAAATACGAAGGCTCACATCCTTAACTTCGGGAGAGAGTTGGCTGTCTTCTATCATTTGCCGGATCCGGGCATGTTTTCGGGAATGCTGCTCTTTATGGACGTCGACCCTGAACCGTACACCGGTGATTCCGCCTTTCTTTAAACGTTCAGCGGAAAGGCTATACCCCTCCATGGGAAGCTTGCTCAACTCTTCCTCGAGATGGCTCACCTCCAGGCCGAGGTCCAGCAATGCCCCCAGAACCATGTCGCCGCTGATGCCCGAAAAGCATTGAAAATAAGCTATCATAAGCATCCTTTCACGAAATTTTTCACTTTTTTTCAATCGTATCCGAATGCGGACAAAAAAACAAACAAACGCCCATCTTTCCTTTTGATAAGGCGGAACTTCAAAGGTTAAAAAGCGGTATTAACGGGTAATTTTGTTATAATGCAGAACGGCTGATAACGGACGCTTGGGGACGTGCAGCCTGTCATCATCATCCAACCAGTACCGATACCCCTCACCCTGCATTTCCTCCACCACAGGCTCTTCATCAGGGCAACCAAGGGCCAGGACGGAGTCTATTTCCAAGGGCTCCCGGATGGACAACAGTTCTGCCAATTTCGGGATGTCAATGTTCCGAAGCCAGCAGGAGCCCACCCCCTGTTCCAGGGCGGCCAGGACCATGTTTTCCACGGCGGCCCCCGCATCGCGCTCGGAACCGCTGGGACGCCTTTGCTTATTGACGAGCACCACTATGTAGGCAGCAGGCCGCTTCCCTTCGGGAGGATTCCTGCGGGGCCGGACGTGCATGCCCCACTTTAATGTTTCAAAAACGAGCGATTTCAAATCCTCGTCGTCCACCACCACGAACTCCAGCGGCTGTATATTGCCTCCTGTTGGAGCCAGCCTGCCCGCATCCACAAGTTGCTCCAAAAGTTGAAAGGATATGGGATCAGGACGGAACCTGCGTATACTTCTTCTACGGCGGATCAAATCGATCACCCGTATATCCATTACATCCTCCTTAACTTCTTTATTCATCCAAACAATTTTTTTCCCTGCATGGCTGGAGGCACCTTTACGCCCAGCAAGGCCAGAACTGTGGGAGCCACATCCATAATATGCGGGCTGGAAGTGCTAACCTGTCGATTGGCGAATAAAACGCCGGGCACTATTTGTGGGCACATACAATGGTCTCCGCTCCACTTGGAAGTGTTATCCTCGAAGACAGCCTCTGGAGCCGCGCCCAGTGCCGTATGCCAGGAAGCACGAAATCCCCTGTCGTAACCAACGATCACATCCGGCGCATCCTGGGTAAGTGTTGTACCATAGACATCCCGGGTACGCACTGCAGCATAAACGACGGGCCGGCCAGTGGAAGGGTCCCTCATGCCGGCCATAGCCTTGAAAAGCTCCTCTGCCGTCCTGTCGGCATCCGTGCCCCGCTGGACGATTCCATGGCCCTCCCGTCCCGCCAGATTAAGGTAAACACTGTTCATACCCAGGGCATAAGCCCGGGTGCGCCCCCAATCAACATCGTCGAAAAATTCGGCGCTCTCCTTGCCTCCCCTGCGCAGCCGCATGAAATCATTCCGGAGTAACCAGGTGTTGAGGTTGACCGAGCGTCGGTACGGAGCGAAGCCATGATCGGACAGGACAATGAGGGTGGTATCCGGTCTCATGCGCTTCATTACACGGCCCAGCAGGGCATCCATGCGCCGATAAAAATTGCGGATTTCCATGCCCCAGTATCTGACCTCATCGGGATCATAGGCGGGGCTCTCGGGGTCGGTATAACGCCAGAGCATGTGCTGAATACGGTCGGAGGATGTGAAAACGGCCGCCAGCAGACCAGAACGGAGTCTCTCAACCTCGTGCATCAGGATGCGAGCCCGAACCGACATAACAGTGTCCACAATTTGCATGAATTCCTTCTCGTCCAGCCTTCTTTCATTCAAAGCCCAGGTGTCTTCCGGCATGCCCTGCGTGTAAAACAGCCCGAACTTACGCACAAGTTCCCCGGCATAGTCTTCCGGATTGGAGATGGGCAGGGAAGGGTTCTCGGGATCTATGTTGAGGGGGGTGACGTATAACGAAAGAGCCGGGTGCACGCTCTTGAGGTAAAACCTGCAAATTCCGTACAGGCTGACCGTGGGCAACATCTCGAACCGCAGGCGGATCCATGGTGCCCACTGTCCAACACGAAGGGTGTAGTGCTCTCCCTGAATCTCGAAGACGGCTTGCTTTTTCCGCTCATCCACTCGGACCGTGAAGGGGATCTTCATGGGCACATCTTCCGACCGGAAGGAATTGGGAGGACCCTCGATAAAAGCAATAAAGCGGTCATCATCGGGGGTAATGGGAAGGACGCGGCCCCCGGTGTCGCGAGTATCCTCAATCTGCTGGGTGGTATAAAATGAAAATGTTCCCTGAGTGCCCAACAGATCAGGTGTACCGAGTCC
This sequence comes from Deltaproteobacteria bacterium, assembly GCA_019310535.1. Classification (GTDB taxonomy): domain Bacteria; phylum Desulfobacterota; class JAFDED01; order JAFDED01; family JAFDED01; genus JAFDED01. Next base: position 60,900 of record JAFDED010000005.1, on the reverse strand, counting down.
TGACAGCATGTTCACTTCGCGGCTGGGAGGGAAGGTTACCGGCACCCAGAGCACCGTGGCCGGGATGTCGTGTTTGGCTACCGCATCCCAGAAGGGTTCGCCTTTTCGCAATGAGTGGACTTCGGGACCCCCCAGCGGTATCTTCCATTTTCCCAGCGACAGAGTTCGCGTCGGGGGAGCGACCTCCGCCATGGAGATCCTGGGAAGATAAGTTTGAGGGTCACGGGACAAGAAGTCATGGATGGCATGCCCCCCGGGATTCAGGCTCGTGGCAAAACTGGACCATGCCACCGGCGATTGCGGAGGCCAGGTTGTCCTGAGTGCAGTGTAGGCCCCGGAACGCTTCAATTTGTTAAAATGAGGTAATTGATGACCATCCATCATTTCTCGTGCGATGATGGGGTCCATGCCATCAAAGCCGAGCACAATAATTTTCTTGCCTTCCTTGGATGCTGAAGGGGCACACCCTCCCACAAGCGCCATCTCCGCGGCAAGGAACCCCATGTACTGGATGAAAGTACGTCTGGTTATCACTTGTTCGTTGGATTTATCCACCAGCTAAACCTCTGCATAATTAATCATTTGATTCCGGGTGATAAAAAATCCCTTCATTCGTATTTTACCGGACAGGTGAGAAACAACCTCATCCACCCCACGTTTTTCCGATCGGGCCAGCATTTCGCCCACCGGCGTCATATGCCGGCAGTCGTAGCAGTCGACGATCTGATCGAAATCGAACCGACTTGTTCTCTCCGGGTCTTTAGCAATTGATCTCATGCTCTAATCCGAACGGTTACTTTGCGGACGGTGCTGCCGAACTGTCGCGTTCCCCCTCCCTCGCTGATCACTTGCAGCAACCCTGGGGTATCGGCGATCCGGATCCCCCCCAAAAGGGTCAGGCCGTAGGAGGCAAAGACGCGCGGGAACATAGGTGTAGAGGGTCCAACCAGAACGACCTCGCGGGCCCCTTTGCAAAGGCCGATCAACTGATCAAACGTGCCATTAACCACGCTCACGGCGGTGAGGATGACCACCGAGCAGGTGGGCAGGATATGCGGCGCTCGATGGGCCGGGTGGGTCCGGTCATCGCCCAGGGCTTTCTCCTCCAGTACCAGTAATTCCTTCACCCGGTGCTCCAATTTCATCAATGGGGCGAAATATCCCACCATGCCCACCCGGTCCTCCGTGCCCACCTGGAAGAAATCCAGGATATTGCCCTCGGACTCGGGAAACTCGCCATCCGGTGCCAGGGCATTGATGGCGGCCGCACCGATGGATCTCCACAATGGCGGTCCGTTCAGCGATTGGCGAAAGATACTTTCCACGCTCCGCCCCCTAAGGCTCCCGGCTTCCTGAAGGATGCAACAGCACTCATCGGATGAATCTCGCAACGTGTAGGCCACCCCAGTCCGGCCGTCATCCAGTACCACGGCGGTATAGCCCAGGCCGAGCCTGATGTCGGCAATGCTCCTCCGAACGGCTTCGGCCTCCACAGCTTTCCACAGATTTTGCATTATCATGGGTTTTCGCTCTTCAACTCCGATCAACTTTGATCTTTCATCTAGCGTTGCCAAATTTGATTCATTTTCCCCCCAGGGTCTTGCAGGCACCGTCGCACCCATGGGGGCCCATGGTCCCCTTTTCCCGTCCAGTGCGCTCTCGTACTGAACGCGATCCTTGACAAGCCCCTGCTGGAGTATCACGCTATAAAGAAGGTAATCGGCGACGGCGTCCCGGATGGCCTGAATCCCCAGCACCGAGCAGTTCAGCTTTCCCTCTGGCAATCCACCCAGAGCCTTGACAATGTCCGTCTCTGTCAAGCAGGAAACTTCGTTGATATCTTCTGAGTGTATATATATAAGGTAGTCATCATGCTGCCGGAGGCGATGGCTGTCGGGCAACCCCGGCACCGGGAATTCACGTCGGATACCTCCCTGGCCTGCCCATTCACCCGAATGGTGACCTCGAGGAAATCTCCACGTACCGGGTCACGGAAGTGATCCATCACTGCGATCGAATAGCGTAAATACACAGTACTCTTTCGCCCAGAAATGCCGCCCCCAGTACCTTTGCTTTAGCTCCAGATGCATATCGAATATCTTGATGGCGTTTTTTTGAAATCTCCCATCGAATACCTCTCTTTGATGTTTAGGGCCACCCGCCCTCTTCTTAGCGAGGTATTCGCTTTTTGGAAGTTCAGTGATCACCACCGAACCTGCATAGCATAGCTTGGACCATCAGCTTAGCTGATGGTTTAAGGTGTTAGGTTTAAGATGTTAAATTAATAGAATTATTCGCTTTGTTCAGCAACATATTGATCAACAATATTATAGTCAAATTGCAGCCAATAATAGATGAAGAAAGTTGTTGGGGTGACCCGGACTTGTCGTCCGGGTCGCGAAGCGACAAGAGGTTTTGCCCGGTGCACCCCGCGCCCGGGAACTATTAAACGAGCCATGTACTGCCTCTTGCTGCTGCGCAGCCCGGACAATAAATTGTCTGGGCCACCCCTCATGGAACCTGAATACCATTAAGGTTTGGCCGGTATTGAATCAAAGTTTTCTGTTATCCCGTCAAAAACTTGTTCTCTTTTCGTGTTTTGTCGTGCCCGAGGCATGGTTGTTCTCATGCAAATTCTGGATTTATTCTTTATGCCCTCTCAGTCTACTGTTTTAGTAAAAGTCCACATCCACCTGCGACGCGGACAGCCAGTTGCCTATCTGGTACACATCCGCTCCCTGGGGAACGATGATGCCGTAAAACACATAATGACCCGGCGGCACGCCCTCGGGGACTACAAAGGATAAGACCTCCAGATTCTCCGAAGAATACAGCCACGGCCAGACGGGCTGGATGGGGTTGCCGGGTGCAACCACAGCGCCGTCCGCCGCGTTTAAGATGCTCTCATCCGGTAAAACGACTACGATGTATAGGTCCATTTCAGTGGGATAGCCTGAGCACGTGGTGTTCATATAAAAGTAATCGCCGGCGCTGTAATCGGACTCGTTCAGGTTGATAGAAAAGGAAACGCCTGTCCCCGTACCGCCCGTGGCCCCGGTGCCTCCTGTACCGCCTCCTGTACCGCCTGTGGCGCCGGTTCCGCCTCCCGATGATCGGTACGATTCAATTGCATTAATCACGAAATTGACGAAAACGGGTCCTATCTCCCGACCGGCCCGCTCGTTGGGGTGGGAGTCCACGTAAGTCTGTCGGTATTCGGATCGCAGGACGTTGTTGCTGTCCGCAAGGAGGTCGAAGAAGTTGAACGGGAACACGTTTGGATGCCCGCTGGTGTATTCGGAAGACGTCAGCCAGTTGGCAAAGGCGCGGGCATTGGCGGCCTCTGTTGAGTCGGTCTCCTCGGGGTGCAGCGGCGGTGTGGTGAAGGGAATGAACAGCTTCTCGGGATGCAGATCCATGAAGTCCCGGATGGATCGGTAGTAGGTCTTATATTCCTCCAGCATTGCAGCATCGTAAATGGCGGAGGAGGGAAAGCACGACTTGAAGATGATGACATCATGGGTCATTATGCGCACCAGTGCGTGGTCAGGGGACGAAAGGTTTCCCTCCTGAAAGAGATAGTAGTAATCTTCAGGGTCGGTTGAATCATTTGGGATGTTATAGGTTCCTGCATAGTTCCCAGCGGGGTCGCGAAGTCCGTCCTCATTATACCCGTGATCCCAGAATCGATATCCCGCGGCGGTAAACAGGCCCCGCACGTTCCCATTTTCGATCAGGTCCTCCCCAACGGAGTGGTGCAGGAAAAAAACTTCCTGGAAATTGGCGGCCTCTAAAGGCGTCGACGGTAAAAAGGCTCCCATCCCCAGGACACACAGAAAAACCAGGGCGATTTTCAGGAAATATCTCATTTTATCCTCCTTTGCTATCACTGGATTCATTCACCGCTTATCACTAACGATGCCGATGCAAAGTTGCCCACCAGCGTGGTTGTGCCGGGACCGGTGAAAGCCGCAAAAAACTGGTACTCGCCCTCGGCATCGACGGGTGGATCTGCCCATGGGAGAGTGCCTGAGATCACCGGAGTATTTCTGAGCACACTAGCACCCCCGATAGGCACGGCACTAAAGGCGGGAATGATCCCGGGCATCCATCCGTCCGCGGTGTAACTGAAGTATTCCTCATTGGGGCTTTGCATTACAAGATAAAAATCCAAATACACCCATTCAAAAGGACTAACTAAAGAGATGTACAGGCTGACCGATTCCCCCCGCCGCGCTTCAGTGGGTATGAACAAGAGGGCAAGGGACGGGGTTTGCTGTGAAACTCCCCCTCCAGCGTGAAACTGATAGAAGGGGCCGTTGTTGATGATATTGGCCGCTTCCTTGGAATAGTAATAAGTAGGAACAGAGTCCAGATAATAGTGGTCCTCGGTGCCAGCCAGGAAGAACTTTCGCGCCTCATTCAGGTAGCGCTCCTCCCCCGTGTACTTGTACGTATAGGCGAAAACATCGGCCGCCACCAAACACCAGGTGTAGGCAGGATACGTCTCCCGGCAGACAGGATTGCCGGGGTCATAATCCATGCAGTCTCCCACAAAGGGATTTCCATCCGCGTCCGCGATCACGCCGTCAAAATAGTAATCGTAAGGAAATACCGCCTTTCGACCCCCCTCGTACTCCTGCTTGACCCATCGTAAAAGAAAATCCGCGTAATCCTTCAGTCCCTGGCGCCAGTTCAATGTGTCGGGTTGTCCGAACTCCTCCAGCAGATCCAGGTACTTCCCCACGCCGAACAAATAGAGGCTGAGCATCCAGGTGCGGAAATAGCTGTCCTCGGGGTCCAGGGGGGTATAGCCGCGTGGGTCAGCTACCCACCCGTAGTTGGATGGGTGCCCCAGGGCAACAAAGTCGTTGAGTTCTGTGAGATACCGTGAATCACCCGTGGCACGGTACGCTTCAGCCAGATGCCACAAGTAGCTTTGGGCTCCCCGCTTTCGCTGCTCCCCCTCTTCAGGGAAAAGCTGCCATATGTTCATTTGATAGTCCACTACCTCCAGGGAAGCCTCCAGCATCTGGGGGTATCCGCGCAGGTAGTAAAGGGCCATCATCCCAGGCACGCCGTAGCAGAGATCAAAGGTGGTGATTCCGTAATTGCGGTTCGGGTTCAGATTACCTGGCTCATCGTGATAGGAATGCCCAAAGTAGCCTCCCTGCATCCAGTGCGATCTTCCGCTTCTTGGTATGTGGAATATGTCGATGTCGGCCAGATGCTTGTTCGCTCGCTCGGCCAGCCGCACCCATGCCAGATCCCCGGACCGGATGAACTGCAGCCACATGCCGTAGCTGAACTGGTATTTCAGGTTGAAGTGGCCTGCTCTTCGAAATTCCTCGGTGGGCTCGTAGTCCACCGGAGCATCCCCGAAGTCCTGCCAGCCGTAAAAGTTGAACTCCTCGATGCGCTCCAGCAGGGTTGTGCTGCGGCCCGTGTATGGGTCGGGATCAGGGGCCGGGTAAAGAACGCTGTCGGCATATGTCTCATAGATGGGCCAGCGGGATGGGTCGCGAAATCCCACGTCGCCGAAGACCTTGCTGTCTGCGTACCATGTGGGCGTGGCCGCCATGAACAGGGGAGCGTTGAACGCACCAGCGGCCGCCTCGGCCTCGGCGGCGTCCAGGCTTCCGGCATGGAACGCCAGCAGAACTTCGTGGGTCTTGCGCTCTCCCGGGCGCAGGTTGAAGTCAGCACTGAACTCATCGGGGAACAACCCTACCCGCACCATGCCTGAAGAATCCGCCCGCAGGGCCTTGGGGAAGTTCTGCCAGAAGTCGCGCACCGCCGTCAGAAGCCCCCCCTGCCCTCCGCTGACCTCCATCCAGCCCAGCGACTGATCGCCGCTGGACAGGGTCTCGCTGCCCTGTGTCAACCGCCAGCCCCGGAACGTGCATGCGCTCTGGAGCCGGGGTGCAGATTCAGGCCCGTAGTTGTTCCAGTAATCAGTTCCGCTGGAATCCTGATAGAGCAAGACCGGTTCCTCCAGGTTGCCCGAGTTTCCGCTCTCGGTGAGGAAGGTCGATGCGGACGCCAGGGGCAGGTTCAGGGATATGCCAGAAAGGCTCACGCTGTTCGGGGAACCTATCTGGCAGACTATCGGCTGGTAGTCGGTATCCAGTATAAGATCACCCCACTCGCCCACCTCCGGCGGGTTATTGTTCTCGATGGTCACGTAAGCCCTGACCACGGCCTTGCCTGCGAAGAACTCCAGCCGGGCTGTGTACTCCAGGAGCGCCGTGCCGGCGGCGTTTCGCAGAGATCCCATGACCTTGAGGAGCAGACGACGGGTTGTCTGCTGCTCGACGGTCACGCTGATGGGGGTGTCGTTCTGAGAGCTGTATATTTCTCCGCTGCGTGCGGCTACAATTCCACCGGAGCCGGAGGGAGAAAGAATTTCAACCCCTCCCACGGTCACCGAGTCGAAGATTCGGAACGCCGTCTTCCCCACCCGAAAGCGGGCGGCTCCCGTGTCGACGACCACGTGCTCCGGCGTATCCTCCGCCAACGAAAGGGAAGAGACGGCGCTGCCAGCGCCGTCGTTGCGCAGGCGTAAGGTCACGCTCCCGTACGCCGGGACGGATACATTGGTATCTATCAGCACCCACCGAATGGGTCTGGAGGTATCCCTGGGCGTTCCGCCCCAGCGGCCCAGGACCATGAAGGCCGCTGGAACCGTGTCGCCCGATTCGTCCACCAGTCGCAGGGAGGAAGTAGAGGTGATTCCTGCTGAACGCGGCAGTGGCACACCGCTGGTCACCGGTTCATCCATCCGGGCATACCCGGCGTCTTCAGCAATGGTCAGCGATACGTCAAGGGCCTGCGCCCGGGCAGGGCCCGTCATCGCGAAAAGAGCAAGTATCAAAAGGATGAAAGAAACCGGGAACAGACGAAAAATCTTCATTAGCCGCCTCCATGAGGAGCGCACGATAATTGCCCGCTAATCTATCTAGTGTCCATCCGGAAATTATAAAAATTTATTCTCAATCCTTATATTAAAAATTTGAATATGAATAAGATGGCTTATAATATCAGCAAGTTGTATTATAAAAAACCTTCCTCTTCTCACATGAAAAGAGAAAAAGTAGGATTTCCGGATGAACACTAATTAATATTATCAAATTCCATTAATCTTCAACCAATCTTTCTAATACAGCAATAGCTTTATCAGGTTGTGACTTTTCATTATAAAATTCTGAAAGCTTAATTATTGCTTTAGCGCGAAGAATATTAAGTTCATTTGCATCTCTTTCTTTTTGTTGAAATATGCTAAACATTAAGATAAAACTAATTGCTATTATTCCTAAAATTGATAAACCCCATTGAATCTTTGAAGCCAATTTAGTAATTGGATTATTAATATCATATTCGCCCATTCTCTGTGTGCCAGCCAAAGAAGCTATCACAATAGTTCCGATCACAATAGAAAGTATTAGAAAAAAAAGTCCACAAAACAATAATGGTTTTTTTATTCCGGCAATTCTGTATCTAATCAATCCTAAGGCTGTGGGAATTAACACAAAGACACCTAAAGAAAGTGTAGTTAACATTAAGGTAAAGTCAATAAAAGTCTTACAGGAATCCCTCTTAGCACTTATAGATGGTTTTGGCATGATTTCTTGACTAAATGATAAATTTAACACCAAATACATAGATAAAATCAAGACAATAAATATTAAAAATAAACTCTTCATTGATAGTTCCCCTTAATTATAGCAACAAATTGGTGGAAGTGGACATTTATTTTCACAGTCCCAATAATCCCGGATGCTTTCATACAACATTGGGTATCTATTATAAATCGGCTCAACCATTTTCTTCATTGCCTCTCGATCAGGTTCAATAATCATAATACCTAATTTTTTCAAACTCTTTATTGTTTTTCTTTCTTTTTCTCTAACAAAGTCTCGCTGATAAATAGATATTTCTTTTGCAACTTTTTGAAAAATTACCTGATAATCATTTGATAATTTATTAAAAATATCGTTATTAAATAAAAGAATATCCGCTCTGTAAGAATGCTTTGTAAGGGACAAATATTTCTGAACCTCATAAAACTTACGGTTTTTAAATGAATTTATTGTTACGATATCACCGTCAACCACACCTTGTTGCAAAGCTGTGTAAACTTCTGCAAAGGGCATAATAACAGGACTTGCGCCTAAAATTCTAAATGTATCCTCTTGGATTTTTGAAGGATAAACTCTTATCGTCAATCCTTTAAGATCATTAACATTTTTAATTGCCCTTTTAGCATTACTTATTTGTAAAAAACCTTGTTCCAAAAATGTTAAACCTTTAATGTTTTGATTTTTAAAAAGATTTAGTAAAGATAATCCTATATCACCATCTAAAATACTATCAACATGCTTATAGTTTTTAAATATAAAAGGAAGTTTCAATAATGCTAATTCTTTTAAAAAATATTCTGCTGTTGAAGAAGAGACAATACACATCTCTATTATGCCTGATCTGACTGACTTTACCAATGTCCGTCCAGAACCCAATTGACCACCTGGATATAATTTAATTTCATATTTGCCATTTGTTTCTTTTTTAATCATTTCTGCATATTTGAAGGCGCTATTATAAGTTGGATAATCTTTCGGATAAGTGTGTCCCAATCTTAGCAGTGTCCCCCAAGAATTTTGTAAATTAATTAATATTAAAAGTAAAACCATTAAAAATATTTTAAACTTTGAAACACGATTTATTTTCATTTTGACGCCCATTTTCAAATTTCAAAATCATTTTTTGAGATTATCGATTATTTTACATTCCACAAAACAAGGCCCCATCTTCTCGCTGCCAGAAAAAATGGGGTCTCGTTTTGTCTTTGACGTCATCCCGGTTCCCCTTTGTGAAAGGGCTTCGGGTTAAAAAAATCAAAACTTTTCAATATAATATACACGTATCGATCATGAATCCCATATTAACTTTTTGTGAAAAAATGTCAAGGAATAAAACCGCTTGTTCCTGAAATATTAACACACATATTCGTGAATCCGTGGTATGTCTTACCCGGCGGAGACACGCTCCGCGGCCTGGCTTATCTCGGGCGGCGTCATGAACCTCAGCAACACCTCCGCCTCCACAGGGATGGCGGCACGGCCTCGGGCTACGATGTTCTCCAGCGGCTCCACTCCCTCCGGTATCTTGCCCCGGACAGGGAAGATGCTCAGGCGCGTCCCAGGCCTGGTGTATGCGTGCTTAACCAGTGCCATCCCCACCAGCCTGTCGCCGGCCATGGCCGCACTGGTCACGCGTCCTACAAACGCCCCCTGGCGGTCCACCACGGGATCGCCGGGGTTGAGCATCCGGGGGGAACGGGTTATCACCTGGAACCGCACAACGCCGCGCTCAGGCTTCACGAGGTGGCGCCGCATGACCTCCCGGCCCACGAAGAAGGGCTTGTGCATCTTTACGAAAGCCGCGTAGCCCGCCTCTATGGGAGAGATGTGATGCTCCCCTGCCAGCTCATGGCCGTGGAGGGGCAGCCCGGCCTCGGTGCGCAGGGAATCCCTCGCGCCCAGCCCACAGGGCACCAGACCCAGGGGCTTCCCTGCATCCAGTAACTGGCGCCACAACAACGGCGCCGCCTGGGGGTGGATGTAAATCTCGAAGCCCATCTCGGCCCCGGTATAGCCAGTTCGCGACACACGGGCTGGCGCACCCGCAAGCTCCAGGTCGATGAAGTCATTGTGAAGCAACTGCTCCAGGCGCGCGTGGTCCGCCTTGAAGCGCAGGACCCGGGTCAGGATATCCATGGACCTCGGCCCCTGGAGGGCCATGTCGATTCGCTGATCATCGCCCGCGGAGGGATCCTTCAGGTTCCTAATGGTTGCCTTCCCTTCCAGCGTCGCAGGGCCGTCCGGGCCGGGCAGCAGGCCGCCGTCGTTGAGATAAGTAAGCCAGGCGATCACTCGGTCGGTGTTAACGGCGTTGACCACCATCATGAAGCGGTCCCGCTCCGCCCGGTAGATCATGGTGTCGTCCACGACCTCTCCATCACCGTCCAAAATATAACCATACATGGCCCTCCCGGGGATCAGGTTGATGATGGAGTTGGTGGTAGATAGATCCAGGAACCTCCCGGCGAACGGCCCGCTCACCTCCAGTATCCCCATGTGGGCCACGTCGAAGAGCCCGGCACACTCCCGAACCGCCCTGTGTTCCTGTGCAATCAGGCCGTAGCGAACCGGCATCTCCCAGCCCGCGAAGGGAATTATATAGTTGGGGGCGACTACCCGTACATGCTCATCATACAGGCACGTGCGCTTGAGAGGCCCTTCCGGGGGGCGGAAACGAAACGGCTTCATTTCCTGCCGGGCCGGGGCATTCAGCGATTCTTTCCCCACAAAGAACGCTTTCTTATAGGCGACAAGACCGGGCTCCTCTCGTGCCAGTTCCTCGATCGCAGCCGCTTGCTGCGGGGGGTCCTTCGCCCAGGCATTGGCCATCGCCGGCGGCCCTTGCATCCCCGAAGGAAGCGGCTTCACCATTACCGGACCATGTACTTTAGCCAGCACATCGTTCTTGTTGAAGAGCGCATATCCATCTGAAAGGCTCTCAAGCCATGCAACGATATGATCCCTTCGAGCAGGAGATGTCGCCAACAACACGTTAAGTTCGCCGTTCCTGCCTTCCACACCACCGGTCACAACCCGATCCAGCACCTTTCCCTCGCTGTCCAGGATCAGTGATGGACGGACCTCTCCCGGCTTTATGCCGTAAAGGTCCGCCGTAAAGGCCTCATGGAGGAACGTGCGGACTCGCTCCTCATCCCCCCGGATGGATATCCATGCGGGCCCTTCCTGCTCGCCGCCGGTCTTCACTGATGGGGCAGGTTGAGGCTTCACCAGGGATCCCACGCGCTCCTGACACCGTCTCAGCACGCGGTGATCTATTTTGCCGCGCCCCACAATACAGTCGGAGGTTATATAATGAAACGGGTGGATGTGCGTCAGAATGTCATGGATGACCTCCGCGATGACATCCATTTCTTCCGGGCCCATGCCGCGCTGGCTCGCCCATGTGGTTCCCAATCTTACGGCGCTCGGGTGAGCCGCATCTTCGTCATCCCAAATGGGGTTTTTATTGACCACCAGTCCGGCCAGTTCGAGAATGCGGGAGGCGATCTCGCCGGAGAGCCTCTCCCCGGTGGGGGTTTTCATCTTTCGCAGGTCTACCAGCAGCAGGTGCGAGTTAGTACCGCCGTAAGCGATATTGAGGCCTCTCTGCTCCATCGACGCAGCCAGGCTCTTGGCGTTCTCGACTGTCCGGCTCTGGAGGGCCCGGAACTCGGGCATGGAGGCCAGTTGGAAGGCCACCGCTTTGGCCGCGATGGAATGGAAGTGGGGGCCCCCCTGCTCACCGGGAAACACGGCATCGTCCACCTCTCTTGCCATGGCCGGGTCGGTGGTGAGAATCACGGCGCCCCTGGGACCGCACATCGTCTTGTGAGTGGTGAAGGAGACCGCGTGGGCGAAATCGATGGGGTTGGGATAGACGCCCGCCACGATAAGTCCGGCGGTGTGGGCTACGTCTGCCAGTATCAGGCAATCGGGGATATTGTCGGCGATGCGGCGCAACCGGCGCCAGTCCACGGCCCAAGGGAAAGCGCTGAAGCCTGCTACAATAATTCTCGGAAGGTATTCGCGGGCCATGCGCTCGATGCCATCGTAGTCCAACTGGCTTGTGTTCGGGTCAACTTCGTAGGAAACAACTCGATAATGCCGCCCTGACCGGTTCTGGGGACTTCCGTGAGTGAGATGCCCTCCCATACTCAGACGCAGCCCCAGGAGAGTGTCCCCGGGGCGCATAAATGCCTCGTACACGGCGTTGTTGGCCGCCGCGCCGGAAAGGGGCTGCACGTTGGCATGGATGGTCTCTGGAGGATGAGTGCGTGTGGCAAACAGCCTGCACACCCTCTTGCAGGCCAGCGCCTCCACTATATCAGCGAACTCGCAGCCCTTGTAGTATCGACGGTTGGCATAGCGCCGGATCAAAGCCCTCTGGCGCTCAACGTCTTCCAATCTGTCCCGCTCCTCGTTAAGCATCCGCGGCGGGGGATGACCTTCCGCATAGAGATTGCCAAAGCCGGTGGCCAGTGCCTCCCGCACCGGCTGAGGACAATAGCTCTCCGATGGTATCAGGATTATTTTTTCTTCCTGGCGCTCCTCCTCCATCTGCACAAGCCGGGCAACAAAGGGATCTGTGTGCTTGAGAATCGGCCCCGCAGTCGGTTCCATCTTGTTTAAATCCTTTTTTCCTGTCTGTTTTCTTGCACTCATGTCATTACATCTCCCTTATTCCGGAGAACTAGAAAATTGGGGATGCTTATTTTCGGAGAACGTGCATCCTTATTCTCTTTCATTCCGGCGACACTATTTTCGTTCCTTGAACATCCATGACGGCGAGGCGGATTTCGGATTCAAGCCCATGTTCCATGAAGCCTGCACGCATCCGTTCTCCCACAACACGGGCGACATCATCGCTCCCGGTAACAGCGAATATACTGGGGCCGGATCCGGATATAGCGCATCCCAGGGCTCCTGCATCGAGGGCGGCAGCCTTTATCTCATGGAAACCGGGAATAAGCGGACTTCGGAACGGCTCAACCAGATGGTCCTGAATCCCCCTACCGAACAATTTGACGTCCTTAGTTAACAGGCCTGCCACCACAGAGGCTACGGCCGACATATTTGCCACAGCGGCCTTTATGGGAATGTCCTTGGGCACCACCCCCCGGCTTTCCCGGGTGGTCAGGGTGAACCTGGGTGTGGCGACGACGAAGTATACTCCTTCCAAAGCGCCCAGTGAGATCGCCTCGACGGGATCGGTGCCCTGGATGAGCACCAGTCCTCCCAGGAGGCTGGCGGCCACGTTGTCCGCGTATGCGTCTCCCGATGTGGCTCGCTCAGACTCTGTACAGAAAGGAAGCAGCTTCTCCCGGGGCAAGGGGTATTCAAAAACGGCGTTGGCGGCAAACGCACCGGCGCAGGCACTTGCGGCGCTGCTGCCCAACCCGCTTGCCGGCGGGATCCCCTTGCTTATCCTCAGCTCCAGCCCTTCCTTCACACCCAGAGCGTCCAGGACACCTCTGGCGGCAATGCCCACGCTGTTTGACCCCGGTTCCATTGGAATTCCATGAGAGAAGCCCAGGATCTCTTTGATGAAAATGCCTGACTGAGGGACCCGGCGGGCCCAAACCCGATCACCGGGACCGGTGACCGCCACCCCCAGGGCATCATATCCCGGCCCGGCATTGCCGATGCTGGCCGGAGCAGCAACACAGATCCATTCCATAGGCTCTTCCTTATTATTTTTACCGCAGAGCATACTGAGAAAATATAGAGAGATTTTTTGTTTTCTTTCTCTGTGATCTCTGCGGTAAATTTCCTTTATTTATCATTAGAATTATCCGCGTTGATCAGCAACATATTGATCAACGATATTACAGTCAAATTGCCGCCAATAATAGATGCAGGATGTTGTTGGGGTGGCCCGGACGACTTGTCGTCCGGGTCGCGAAGCGGCAAGAGGTTTTGCCCGGTGCACCCCGCGCCCGGGAACCATTAAACGAGCCATGTACTGCCTCTTGCTGCTGCGCAGCCCGGACAATAAATTGTCCGGGCCACCCCTCATGGAACCTGAATGCCATTAAGGTTCGGCCGGTATTGAATCACAGCTTTCGGTTCAATGGTTAAGCAATAAGAATTTAATAAAAGCTTTATTTGCTGACCTAATAGGATAATCCTTTTTATCATTTATCGTTACCAGAGGGAGACAAACCGGGGGTCCAACGCAATATGGGTTTGCGGGCGGCCCGGGTCTCGTCTAGGCGGCTCAGCCTGGTTAAGTGAGGGGCCTGATGTAATATCTCCGGGTCCTTCTGGGCCTCTTGCGCAATGGCCTCCAAGGCTTTCGCAAATGAATCCAGTGTTTCCCGCGTCTCAGTCTCCGTCGGCTCAACCATCAGGGCTCCACTGACGATGAGCGGGAAGTATATGGTGGGGGGGTGAAAACCATAGTCGATGAGCCGCTTGGCCACGTCAAGGGTGGATACACCGAAGGGGGCCAGTTTGCTGTCATCCAGTACGAACTCGTGCATGCATGGCCTACCGTATTTCGGCGGATATTTGGCCTCAAGCCGCTGCAGCAGATAATTGGCGTTGATCACGGCTGCTTCGGCGACTCGCCTGATACCTTCGGATCCCAGAGCGAGGATGTACGCGTAGGCCCTGACCATCACCCCGACGTTGCCGTAGAAAGAGCGGACACGGCCTATGGTGTGCGGCCGGTTGTACTCGAGCCGTAATTGGCCATCATCCATCTCAACCGTGGGAACGGGCAGATAGGGAACCAGCGTTTCCGATACTCCAGTGGGGCCCGCACCGGGTCCCCCGCCACCGTGAGGCGTAGAGAAGGTTTTGTGCGGGTTGAACTGGATGGTGTCGAAGCCCATGTCTCCCGGACGGCAGACCCCGACAATGGCGTTGAGGTTTGCCCCATCGCAGTGAACCAGGGTCCCGGCTTCGTGCGCAAGCCGGTTTATCTCCAGGATGTCCCGCTCGAACAATCCCAGAGTGTTAGGATTGGTCAGCATGAGGGCCGCTACATCGGGGCCAAGGCGTTTTCGCAGGACAGCGGTGTCCACAAGCCCCCGCCGGTCGCTGGGGATTGTTTCCGCCTCATAGCCGCAAAGCGCCGTGGATGCGGGATTGGTCCCATGGGAGGAGTCAGGTAGGATCACGCGCCGTCGGGTATCCCCGCGCCCTGCGTGATAGGCGCGGATCATCAGCATTGCCGTAAGCTCCCCCTGTGCGCCCGCAGCGGGCTGGAGCGCTACCCGCGACATGCCGCTGATTTCGCACAGGCACCGCTCCAACTCAAGCATCAACCGCAGGATACCCTGGGCATCCCGTTGATCCACACAGGGGTGAAGCTCCGAGAACCCGTGCAGGGCGGCGGCCTCCTCATTGACCTTGGGGTTGTATTTCATAGTACACGAGCCCAGCGGATAGAAGGCAGTGTCTATCCCCATGTTCCACTGAGACAGCCGGGTGAAGTGGCGAACCAGTTCCACCTGGCTGACCTCGGGGAATCCATCCACATCCTCCCTGATCAAATCAGGAGGGATGAGCTTCTCCGCCTCCACCTCGGGCACATCGCAAGGGGACGGAATGAAGGCGCGGCGTCCGGGCGCCCCCCGATTGAAAATCAGCGGCTCATCCATTTGCAGGCCGAGTTCCCTATTGTGCATATCGGTCATTCTTCTCGTCCTCCATCGGCAAGGGCTGCGCAGAGGCTGTCTATATCTTCCTTCGAGTGCATTTCGGTCACACAGATCAAAAGGGTGTCTCCTCCGCCGGGAATGTGCCGGGAAACATCGATGCCTCCATGGATTCGACGACTACGGAGGGCTTCGAGAATCTTCGCAGCAGGCCTGGGTGTATAGACGGTGAACTCATTGAACACCGGTGCGGAGAAGGCCATTCGGAACCCGGGGAGAGACGCGATGCGCTCCCGGGCGTATCGCGCCTTGAGGAGGTTAAGCCGTGCCACTTCCCGGAGTCCGCGGGGGCCGAGGGTGCACAGGTATACGGCCGCTCTGAGGGCCATGAGCGATTCGTTGGTGCATATGTTGGAAGTTGCTTTCTCTCGCCTGATGTGCTGCTCCCGGGCAGCCAGTGTCAACACGTAGCCGGTGTTACCCCGCCTGTCAACGGTCTGTCCCACCAACCGCCCCGGCATGCGGCGAAGCTGCTCCTGACGAACGGCCAGAATGCCCAGCAAGGGACCACCGAACGATTGGGGTAAACCAAATGACTGCCCTTCTGCCACGAAGATGTCCGCGCCCTGGGCGCCGGGGGGCTTGAGCAATCCCAAGGACAAGGCCTCGGTAGCACATGCCACCAGCAATGCCCCTTTTTTGTGGGCCGATTCCGCCGCTGTCTTCAAATCCTCGATGCACCCGAAGTAGTTGGGGCTCTGGATAAGGACGGCCGCTGTTTCGCCATCCAGGAACTCCCGGGGGTTCCTGGTCTGTCCATTCTCGCCAAGAGGAATGTCGAGCAGACTCATTCCCATGGCAGACCCAAGAGTTCGCACCACTGCCCGATACTGGGGGTGAACGCCGGCGCTGATGAGCAGTTTGCACTTGCTGCTGGCTCTGCAGGCCATAAGGGCAGCCTCGGCCAGGGCGGACGCACCGTCATACATGGAGGCATTGGAAATATCCATCCCGGAGAGCATGCAGATCAGGCTTTGGTACTCGAAGATGGCCTGAAGCGTTCCCTGGCTGGCTTCGGCCTGATATGGAGTATAGGCGGTAACAAACTCAGCCCTTCCCGCCAGATGATCCACGACTGCGGGAATGTAGTGGGGATAGATTCCTCCACCCAAAAAAGAAAGCCAGGAGGAGGCATTCTCCCCGGCCAGCTTCCGGAGATGGGCCATAAGGTCGGGTTCCGACATGGAGGGCGGCAGGTTGAGCGGTCCCTTCAACCGTATTTCAGGGGGCACCGACTCGAAGAGCTCATCCACTCGCTCTATGCCCATTGTCCTGAGCATAGCGGTTAATTCCTCTTGAGTGGCTGGAATGTATGGCATTGCAACCTCCCTTTGGGGATGTTTCACGGTTGAAATATTTGCGTCACCTCTATTCCTCTCTCTCCAGGCCCTTCTTGTAAGATTCCGCAGTTTCCAGCCGGTCCCATTCATCCGGAGATGAAGGGCGGAGACGAATCATCCAGCCCTGCCCGTATGGATCATCGTTGACCCATTCAGGATGCTCTTCCAAACCGTTGTTAATGGCCGCCACTTCACCGCTGAGTGGGGCGTAAAGTTCCGATACCGCTTTCACAGACTCTATGGAACCGAAAACGTCTCCTGCCTTGAACGTGACGCCTTCTTGAGGGAGATCAACGAAAACCACATCTCCCAGCGCATCCTGTGCGAAGTCCGTGATTCCCACCACAGCCTCGCCGCCTTCCTTTCGAGCCCATTCATGAGTCTTTGCATAACGAAGTTCATCCGGGAAATTCATACTGCCTCCTTTCCTCATGCTAAAAAAAATAAAAGGACAGAAGAAGAATGTCCGCCAAACATCCTTCTTCTGTCCTTTTACCTGAGAGATTCACCCACGATACATCACGGTAGATGCGGGTTTGCCCCTTCGGTGCCGGCGTACACAGCAAAAGGCCTGCTTCCACAGGACTACGCCTTAAATACCGGACTCTCCAGAAGATCAGTGAACCGGGGTCCTTTTGCCTGAGAGTTTCAATATTCCTTGCCCCTTCGGCGCCCCGTAATGGTCTCTCCCCCGGCCCGAGGCTCTGACGTTATTAATCATATTAACATTGTTGGAATAGTCGTGGTAGTTGTCCCCCGGTGTGCGCTGACGTTACCTCTCAGCAGGGATTGCTGGCGGAGCAATTATTAGTAATACCGGGATTTCCTTTCTTCGGCGTATAATTTCTCTATCCAAATCCGGTAATCATTTTGAAAACGCCTCTTTCATTCCACCCGGCGGGAGCTTTTTCGGGCTTGACATGTCCGACGAATACCACAAAGAGCACCAACGCTGGTTTATTCATAACAAGAATTTACCCTACAGGAAAATACCAGTAAGATCAAGAAATAAATTTACAAATTGAATCAGCGAATATCCAGAACCTCGAATTCTCTGATTCCTTTCGGCGTTCGAACCTGAATCTCTTCACCGATTTTCTTTCCCTTCAAAGCTAAGGCCACAGGAGAAATGATAGAGATCTTTCCGGCACCGGGATCTGCCTCATCCTCTCCAACAAGCTGGTAAGTGACCTTTTGCCCGTTGTCCAGATCTTCCAGCACCACCGTTGAGCCAAAGGTCACGTGGTCCATGGAAAGTTGATCCACATCCACGATATTCAGGTTGCTCAGGCGTGCCTGGATGTCGTGAATCTGAGCCTGAATGATTCCTTGCTGCTCTTTTGCAGCATGGAACTCGGCGTTCTCGGAGATGTCTCCATGCTCCCTGGCCTCTTCGATGGCCTGCACAATTTTCGGCATTTCAACCCGCTTGAGATGGTCCAGCCTTGCCAGAAGCTTTCTGTATCCTTCAGGTGTGATTGGTTTGCGTGTCATGATTTTTTCGTCTTATTTTGATTTATCTGAAGAAGTCAGGAGAAACCCGCCAGCGGTGCCCTCATAATTTGGTCTCGAAGGCGATGGGAAATTGCTCCTTTATGTTTTGAATCAGCGGTTCCAGCTCTTTTCCGATCAACCGTATGACGCAACATCGACGGCCATCCGGCATCTGGTCGTAGATGGAAAACATGCTTATGATCTTTGCCCCGTGCTTTCGGATAATCTCAAGCAAGGGATAGAGAGAGTCAGCCGTATCATCGAGATCCACACCGATCTGCACTCCCCCGAAGCGGGCCCCGGACATATATACCAGCACTTTAAAGATGTCGGACTCGGTAATGATGCCCACAAGTTTGCTCATCCTCATGACGGGGAGCACATCAAGACGATTTTCATGCATGATCAAGGCCGCCTCTTCCACCGTGGTCTCGGGAGAGATGGTCATGGGGTCCCGGGTCATGACATCCCGAGCCGACACCTTGGTCAACAGATAATGGATCTCATATTCATCCAGTGATGTTGCTTTGGAAGGGGTATACTCCTTGATATCTTTGTCAGTGATAATGCCTACCAGCCGATCGCCGCGCATAACCGGAAGTTTTCTGATCTTGTTCTCGCGGAGAATAAACATGCATTCAGCAAGGGACTCCCGTTCCTGAACGGTAATGACTTTTGAGGTCATCCATTGCTGTACGATCACGATGACGCCGTCCTTGTTCGCCGCACCCCTGTAAATAAATAGAGTCGTGATGGGAAAAGCGGCAAACGAAAGTGATTTAATTTGGGTGTCGAATCCAGGGGATGGAAATGCGCTCTTTGCAATCTCTTGAGGACTGGATTGTGCCTGCACACGCCATCTCCGCAGGATATAAAGTGTTCATTACCACATAATATAGCTAATTGCAAGAAGGTCGTTTTTGTAGTTGGGAAGTTTCCCCATTTTTTTCTCGATCATACTTACCGCTCAGCCCTCACCGCGGCATGGCCGTGCTGACTATACTATGATAAGGGCGAGACGCCCGTGCAACGTGTCATAAAGCATTTCATTTCTAAGCCCCTTAATACCATCAAAATCAAAATCTTTTTGGCGCATTGTTATAGTGAATTTTGGGGAAATATCAAGAATAAAAGACCTCGCGCAATTGCCTCGCACATGACAAAAAAATTTCGACTTAAAGAAATTTTGTGCTATACCTTACTCTATAAAGCTTGCACTCTGGAAGTCTCGGGGAAAGGAGAGACTATGCAGATCATATTTCTGGGAACAGGTGACGCTTTCGGGAGCGGAGGACGCAATGCCCCCGCCATCATCGTACGTTCAGGCGATTCGATGATTCTACTGGACTGTGGCCCCTGCACCCTGCCCGGCATGAAGGGTGCCTCACTGGAGCCATTGAAGCTCAAAGCGATCCTGCTGAGCCACCTGCACGGCGATCATTTCGGAGGGATCCCGTTTTTTTACCTGGAATATCAGTTCCTGTCGCACCGGGACGATGAGTTGGTGATGGCCGGACCTCCGGGCACAGAGCAGCGAGTGGAGGATCTGTACCGGGTCATGTTCTCAGAGATGAAGGATGTCCCGCGTAAGTTCCGGGTTCGATACAAAGAGCTGCAGGCAGGAGAAGCGCTGGAGTTGGACGGGATTTCCGCACTTGCTTTTCAAGTGGTTCACCCCCTTCGGGAGACAGCCTTCGGGTACCGCATCGAGGACGGCGAGCGGGTCCTGTGTTACACGGGCGATACGCAGTGGTTTCCCGGACTTGCACAGGCGGTAAAGGGAGCGGACCTTTTGATTGCTGAAGGGTTCGCCTTTGAAAAAGATATCCCGCGCCACATGAGCTATCGCGACCTCGTGTCTCACCGGGAAGAACTGGAGGTGGGCCATATACTTATCACCCACATGGGGCCGGAAGCCCTGAACAACGTGGGCCGGATGGGCCTGGAAACGGCACATGACGGGATGGTGATTGAATTATAAAAACCTTGCGTAATTTTTTCGGCCGAATAAGGAGAGGACGAAAATCTTACCACCAGCAGATGACCCTGTCGTATTGAAAAATGAGTTCCAGTAACTGGCGATAATTCGCAGCTCCCTGGTACAGGCGGACCTCATGGTTTTCCTCAGCGGACTCGGCAAGTGCTTCGGCCAGTTTTAATACAGTATCGTCAGGTTTCGACTTATAAATATGCAGCAGCTTCATGGTAAAGATCTCAAAATGGAATCAGCACTTCATATTCCAGGAGCTTTTGCGACAGTTCATCGGGGCTTATGTAATGAAAGCCGTGCTGCTCGGCATTTACTGGGACGTCGCTATATCGCAGCCCGCCCATCTCGTCCAAAAAGCCCATGTTTTCAAGATAGGCCTCGTCCATTGGAATTTCATGCCCCAGCACGAACATGCTCACCTGGTGGTCCACCAGGCTCAGGCCGAGGCTGCTTCGCAGCCCTTCGTACAATTTATCTTGATCACGTATAAGAACAGCAACCTTTTTCATTGCTTTATCTTGTCTTTCCTGAAGACCTTCACCTACGTTTCAGAGGGATAAAACAGGTTGGGGGAAGCCCCTCACAGGGACGCCAGGGCCCGCTCCAGCCGGCGTATGATCTCCTCCCGGGTCAGCAAACCGAGCACCGCTTGCAGCTCTGGCCCTCTGATTGAGCCCGTGAGGGCCGCCCTGAGCGGCATGAAAAGTTGCTTGCCTTTCAGCCCCGTCCGGGACATGGCGGCGCTGATCAGCGCCGCAGGATCCAGGCGGGAGGACGCGCAAAGGCGTTCCGCCTCTTGGCGAAAAGCCTGGAGAACTTCCCGTGCGCCGGGAAGCGTCAGAACCTTGATAGCCTCTTCGTCCAGATCGGGTGTTTTCAAGAAAATCGCAGAAGGAACTGCGGCTTGAGACAGCGTCTGGATATTGTCCCGAATAGCGCCGGCCATGGCCGTCAGGTATGACACATCCACGGATCCAGTGTCCAGCCCGGCCTTTTCCAGAAACGGCTGCATGTGATGGGCCAGTTCCTCGGGCGAAAGGAAGTGCATATGCTGGGAGTTGAGCCAGAGGAGCTTATCCATGTCGAACACAGCGGAGCCGGCACGGACTTTTTTGATATCAAAGTGACGAACCAATTCCGCGGGGTCCATCACTTCAGCCCCCCCCTCGATAGCCCATCCAAGAAGAGCAAGGTAATTAAACAGAGTCTGGGGAAGGAACCCTTCTTCTCGATAAAGGCGGACGGCAGTAGCCCCGTGGCGCTTACTCAGGCGGTGACCGTCGGGACCCAGCAGAAGCGCATGATGGGCGAACCGGGGCACTGGAAAGCCCATGGCTCGATAGAGCATGATCTGCCTCGGTGTGTTGGAGAGATGATCCTCGCCCCGGATCACATCGGTAATGCCCATGAGCGCATCATCCACCACCGCGGCGAAATTGTACGTGGGTAAGCCGTCGGAGCGGATAATCACGAAATCGCCCACAAAGCCGGACGGGAATGAAACCATGCCCCGGATTTGATCAGTAACAGTGATGACTTCCTCATCCGCGCGGAATCGAATAGATGGGCGGATGCCCTGGGCTTCCAGCTTCCGTCGCTGGGCAGCTGACAAGCCCCTGCATCTTCCATCATAGCGCGGCGGCCTTCTCAGGGCCCTGGCTTCCGCTCTCCGCACCGCCAAATCTTCATCAGTGCAATAGCAGGGATATGCTTTTCCCGTGGAAAGAAGTCGTTGGGCATATTCGAGATATATTTTCTCCCGCTCAGATTGCCGGTAAGGCCCCGAGCTACCGCCACGATCCGGACCCTCCTGCCAATGGACTCCAAGCCAGGTGAGATCCTCGAGGATGGCCTGTTCGAAATCCCTCCGGGACCGCACCCGATCAGTGTCCTCGATACGAAGGATCAGTACACCGTCTTCCCGTTGAGCTTGGAGCCAGTTGTAGATGGCGGTTCGGGCATTGCCGACATGGAGCCACCCGGTGGGGCTGGGAGCAAATCGCAAGCGAATGTCAGATCCCATCTCAGCTTTCCTCTCCAGGAACCTCGTGTGGGGCCTCCTGGCCCACCAGCACTATGGAATATGCTTCCATCCCTTCTCCTCTGCCCGCAAAACCCAGACCCTCAGTGGTCTTGGCCTTCACACTGACCCGTTCCTTCTCGATGCCCAATATGCTTGCTATGATCTCCACCATTGAGGTGATGTAAGGAGCCAGTCGGGGAGCCTGTGCCACGACGGTGGCATCCACATTTTCCACCTGTGCGCCTTTTTCCCGCAAAAGTCGGCACACGCGGCGCAGCAGTTCCGTGCTGCGGATGTTCCCGTACTGCTGGTCTGTGTCCGGGAAATGTGTCCCCAGATCGCCCAATGCCATTGACCCGAGTATGGCATCGCACAGAGCATGGAGCAAGACATCCGCGTCGGAGTGCCCCTGGAGCCCCTTTTCATAAGGAATACACACCCCTCCCAGCCAGAGCTGACTTTCCCGTTCCAATCGATGCACATCATAACCGAATCCAACCCGCAGCGTCGCTGCATGCGTCCGGCCTGAAGCTTGGTGAATGGACGGTTCTCCCTTGTACGTATGCCCGGATCGGGCGTGATACGTGTGATCGCTCTGCTGCTCCAGTATCCTGGCTGCCATCAACAGGTCCTCTGGAGTGGTGATCTTGATATTGTTTCGCAGCCCTTCCACCACCTGCACGGGCACTCCCAGACGCTCTACCAGGGAGGCATCGTCCGTGGTCATCCACCCTTCCCTGGCCGCTTTTTTATGCGCGTTCATCAGCAGTTCCCACCGAAAAGCCTGGGGTGTCTGAGCCATCCATATTTGCTGGCGATCCAGGGTCTCAAGGACGAGCCTGTTCTCCGAGACTTTCTTGACCGTATCAACGGCTGGAAGCGCGGCCATGGCCGCTCCACTATTTGCCGCTGCATCGAGAACTTTCCTGATCAAATCTTCTGTGACAAAAGGGCGAACTGCATCGTGCACTATGATCATTCGGCACATATCCGCCGCTTCCAACCCCCGCAGAACGGATTCCTGCCGCGTCTTTCCCCCCTCAACCACGCGTATCGCCTTCTGAATCCCGTAAGCCTCCACAATGTGCAGGAGACAGTGTCGGACATAATCGGCCTGGACAACCGGAACCAAGGCGTCGATCTCTTTCACTGCTTGAAGCCGCAGGAGTGTCCTGGCCAGAATGGGAACGCCGTCGAGAGCTATGAACGTCTTGCTCATGTTGCCGCCCATGCGCAGGCCCATACCCGCCGCAGGGACAATGGCACACGTCTGCATCAATGGAACACCCCAACCGGTGTCTTTACCGCTGTGATCACTTGTCCTCCACCCTGAGACTCCAACCCTTTGGCAATCACGCCTGATGCCTCATCTGCTTTGCGTAATAATATAAATTCGCGGGCATTGCGGCTTCCAATTTCACCGGGTAATAAAAAGGCCCAGTTAGCTCTCTGGAGGAGTTTTCCGGGCCTGGTTTAACGAAGTCTTACGATCTGGCGTGATGGAGCAATTCCCGTCCATTATCCTTGAGGATGGTGAATATCATCCTTCCTGCCGTGGTTTGAAGAACACTGGTAACGGCAACCTCAACACTTTTACCCAGAAATCTCCGGGCGCTTTCAACCACGACCATGGTGCCGTCATCAAGATAACCAATACCCTGGCCTTGCTCTTTTCCTTCCTTGATAATCTGGACTTTCATCACCTCGCCGGGCAGTACCACAGGCTTCAGAGCATTGGCCAGTTGATTGATATTCAGGACGGTCACACCGTGTAACTCGGCGACTTTGTTGAGGTTAAAATCATTGGTAAGGATTTTCCCATTCAGCTTTTTGGCCAGAGCGATGAGCTTGGAATCCACGTCTCGGATCTTTGGGAAGTCCTGTTCCAGTATCCGCACATTCAAATCCACCTGTTTTTGCATCCTGTTAAGAATGTCCAGGCCCCTTCTTCCTTTCGTTCTTTTCAAAGAATCCGCCGAGTCGGCAATCCGCTGGAGTTCATGGAGAACGAACTGAGGAATCATCATGATTCCATCAATAAATCCAGTCTCGCAGATATCAGCGAATCGTCCATCGATAATCACGCTGGTGTCCAGAATTTTGATGTTTTCTGACGACGGCCTGTTTCTCGTAAAAAAAATCAACTGGTTAGGGTCAAAGTCCTCAGCCTTTTTTGTTCCCAGGGCCAGACCAAGATACCCAAGGACAGAATTGGCCAGGATGTAAGCTGATAAACCCAAAGTGGGGCTTTGTTTCCAGTCCAATAAAAAGGCATATGCGAATAAATTGGCCATGACCAAGCCGGTGATGGCCCCCAAGGCACCGCCTATCATCACTTTCAAAGGAGATTTCAGGGCATACTGCTCTGATGCTAAAATAAGAAAAGCAATGATCAGTCCGATAACTCCACCGACGAGGGCGAGATCCTGTCGGGAAAATAATTCGTAAAAAATAATGGCTATGGAAACCGAACAGGCAAGGGCTAATAAAATTTTCAGCATGATACGAATCATTTCATAGTTCATCCCCTTTCCGCATAGATTCTCCCTCCTTTTTGTGTAAACATTTCAAAAAAGTACCCATTTAGAGTACGCCTCAGGACTCACCCGCCTAAAAAAACCGGAAAATGTCTTTTTCCACCACCTCCTCTGGCGTGTTTCGAGCTATTGAAAGCTCCTTGATTAATAGACTCCGTGCTGTATCAAGCATTTTTCGTTCTCCAAAGGAGAGGTCTTTGCCGTTTTTCAAGAGTGTGAGGTCCCTGAGAACCTTAGCGATCTCATAGACAGACCCCGTCTTGATTTTTTCCATGTAATCACGATATCGTCGGTTCCACGTTTGATTTTCCGGAATTTCATGCCTCTCCTGAAGGATTTCGTAAATTTTTGGTATGTCTTTGGTGTCGATAATTTCTCGGAGACCCACATTTTTTACGTTATCGGTCGGAATCATAATGGTCATGCTACTATCGAGTACCCGCATTATATAGAAGGTTTGCAAGCTGCCGGAAAATTCTTTCTTTTCGATTGCCTCAATAATTCCAACCCCGTGGGCAGGGTATACTGCCAAATCACCGATATTAAACATCCCTTGCAAACCTCCTTAATGTTATATCTTCTAAATAATTAGAATACCAGAAAATAACACAATCGTCAATATAATTCATAGCAACTATATTCCAATAAAAAGTCCTGACCCTTGAGGAAAGAGATTGAAACGGCCTATGTTTCAGCAGCCAAGAGCTTTGAGCTGGATGAACCGGTCAGGCATGTGAAAAAGTTGAGCGGATACCACGCGGGCTCCGTGAAGACGGGGACACAGGCCTTACCGGTACAGGGCATCCAGGCCCACCAGGCGCTCCACCAGAATCACCACTCCCACGGTGATACCGATGCTTACAGTTGCAACAGCTGCCGCAGTTGGGTCAAAGTCCCAGCGGACATAGTCAAAGAGCTGTATAGGAAGGGTAACCTGACCGGGAGCTTTGAGTAGCAGGGATATGGTGAACTGATCGAAGGAGACGATAAATGCGAAGACTGCTCCCGCGATCACCCCGGGTTTGATAATAGGGAGAGTGATGCGAAAGAACGTCTTGAAACGACCGGCCCCCAAGCTCCGGGCCATTTCTTCCAGGGAGCGGTCAAAATTATAAAGCACAGAAGATATGTTGAGGAACACATAGGGGAGAGTGATCAGTACGTGTCCCATGAGCAGACCAAATATAGTGGTGGTCCCGATCCCCACGGCGTAATAAAAGAGCAGCAGAGCAATCCCGGTGAGGATCGAGGGCAACAGTATGGGAGAAATCATGATTACTCGCAAACGCTCGCGCCACTTGCCCGCGTATCGTACTACAAAGAGGGCAGCCAGGAACCCTATCGTGGTGGAAATGCACATGGTATAAATAGCCAGTTCCAGCGACAGCTTCAGGGAATCTATGAAAGGCTCGCTCTGAAGGAACGACGCGAACCATCTGAATGAGAGCCCCTGGGGTGGAAATGTCAGATACTCACCCGCGTTGAAAGCCGCCATCACCACGATGATCAGCGGCAATAGCAGGAAGCCATAAACCAGGCTCACCACAACGAGCAATCCCATTCGATAGTGCTTGACCAACATCATATTCTACCCAT
This sequence comes from Deltaproteobacteria bacterium, assembly GCA_019310535.1. Taxonomy (GTDB): domain Bacteria; phylum Desulfobacterota; class JAFDED01; order JAFDED01; family JAFDED01; genus JAFDED01. Next base: position 34,616 of record JAFDED010000005.1, on the reverse strand, counting down.
AACCCCACGAAATACGTGGACCATCGTGCGGTTGTACGAGTAAATAATCACCATGGCGCAGACGAACAGGATCAGCGCCAGCGCAGCGCCGAAGGGCCACAAAAAAGCCTCCAGAACCTGCTGCACAACCAGTGTCGGCATGATCATCAGCTTGAACCCCCCCAAAAGGATGGGGATGACGTACGCGCTGATAGTGAGGATGAAAACCAGGATGGATCCCGATAGAACCCCTGGCATGCTCAGGGGCAGGGTGATCTTGAAGAAGGTTTTCAGAGGACCGGCGCCCAGGGAACGCGCCGCCGCCTCGAGGCTCGGGTCAATGCTCCCGATGGTCCCCAGCAGCGGAAGAATCATAAAGGGAAGCCATACATGGACCAGCCCCACCCCCACACCAAAGGAATTGTACATCAGCTTCAGAGGGTGGGCCACGATGCCGACCTTGATAAGCAGGTCGTTGATCAGCCCCTTGTCGGACAGCAGCACGATCCAGCCATAGCATCGAATAACCACACCCACCAGCAGCGGCGAGAGGACAAAAGCATACAAGAGGCTTTTCCATCTGCTGCGGGTGCGCGCAAGGTGATACGCCACGGGATATCCAATAAGCAAGGTGACGAGCGTGGTGATAAAGCCAAACCGCAGGGTCGTCCACAGCACGTTTAAATAATATGTATCTGTCAGCCCCTTTTTGTAGTTAGCCAATGTGAATGCTTGGCCATAGGGCCTGTCGGTGGCAACCTCGCGGAAACTGATCATAATGAGGTTCAAGTACGGAATCAGGAAAAAGATCGCGAGAATAACAATGGCAGGGGCCACAAGAATCCACGGGTTTGCCAGTACGCTTTTTCTTTTCCTATCCGGCTTCATACCGTACCTCCTGGGATTTTCACCTCTTCACCGGGCGTCCGCCCGGACAAGATTGCCGCCCTGTTCCTCGGGGATGATCCACACGCGATCAGAGGAGAAACATGCATAGATCTTCTCGCCGATCTCAAACGTTTTCCAGGGGTCCTCCTGAACCCGCATCACTGAGTCGTCGCGGCACACGATCTTGTAATCCAGCATGCTGCCGAGATATATCCGCTCTTTCACACGGCTCTCGATGGCGTTCTCTGCCTGGAGCTCCCCGTCGGAACCATGAAGCTTGATGGATTCGGGCCTAACGGCCAGGGTTACCCGCGAATTTTCTGCCACAGGCTTTTCATATTTACAGACGATCTCACCCAGAGCTGTGGACACCCGGCAGAGGCCACCGGACTTGCAGGAGTTCACCTCGCCTTTGATAAAATTGATTAAACCTATGAAGTCCGCCACCAAGCGGTTTGCGGGCTTATTGTAAATTTCGGCAGGTGCACCGATCTGGTTTACCACGCCATCGAACATAACCACGATCTTGTCCGCAATCACCATTGACTCAGCCTGGTCATGGGTTACGTAAACAGTGGTGATCCCAACACTTTTTTGCAAGGAGCGAATAAAAAAGCGCATCTCTTCACGCAGCTTGGCGTCAAGGTTGGCCAGGGGTTCGTCCAGGAGGAGAACCCGGGGCTTGATCACAAGAGCACGGGCCAGGGCCACGCGCTGTTGCTGGCCCCCGCTGAGCTGCTGGGGATAGCGGCCCTCCAACCCGGACAGTTGGACCATCGATAGTACCTCTTCAATCCTGTTGCGGATCTCATGTTTCAGTACTTTTCTCATCTCGAGTCCGAAGGAAATATTGTCAAAGACCGTCATATGGGGAAACAACGCGTAGTTCTGGAAAACCATCCCCACGTCTCGTTTTTCCGGGGGCAGGAAGGTGATATCGCGATTATCAAACCATATCTCTCCTTCATTCGGATCCTCAAATCCGGCGATGCATCGAAGGGTAGTGGTTTTACCGCATCCGCTGGGACCCAACAGTGCCACGAAACTCCCTTCCTGTATATTTAGGTCCATGTTGGATACAGCTACGACATCATCAAAGCGCTTCGTCAGATTTCGGACGGCAATGTTGGTCATCTCACCTTCTCTTGCATGGATAGAATATTAAGACGCCTCCGTGGATGGGCGTTTGTGCCAAAGGGATCACCCGATCCTGGAGGCGTGACGGTTGAGGGGAATTCGCTCACATCTCCTTGTTCCACTTCTCCACCATATAAGGCTTCCGATCCATGGCCGCTGTAAAGTCCCACTTAGTGATCTCTTTGATCCGATCGCCGTAAATGGGGATATACTCTTGAAGCTCCGGGGGAATCTTCACTTTCATGTTGGCCGGGGCCAGCAGATATTTGTTCATCCATTTGCTCTGAGCTTCAGGGCTTAATACATAGTTCACGTATGCGAAGGCCAAATCCTTGTTTTTGCTCCCCTTCGTCACGTTGAAGGTCTGCTCGAACATGAACATACCTTCCTTGGGCGCGCAAAAAGCGATCTTCAGGCCTTTTCTCCGGCCGCGACCAACGGCGGGTGCGTCCAACGGGCCGATAATGATCTCTCCCCGTTCCAGCATGACATTCATAGTGCCTGAGTAATCCACCTGTTTGAAAGGCTTGAGCTTCTGGATGGCTGCAAATCCTTCGTCGAGCTTGTACTCGCTTCCGCCGAATATCTTGGATGCCATCAACACAGTCATGAACCCAGCGGAGTTGGTTATGGTGTATAGACCGATCTTTCCCTTGAATTCCGGGTTTTCCCAGAGGTCTTTCCATGATGTTGGGGGATTCTTGACCAGGTCTTCACGGTAGGCCAGACCAATGGGCTGGACCAGTCCAATGACAGAAATGTCGTCTGGATAACGGCACAGAGGATTTATGTCTTTCAGGTTTGGAACTTTCTCAATGGGCAAGGGAGTGAAAAACCCCTCTCTTCGCTCCTGGACGGCCCAGATTTCGTTGGTCATTACAACGTCATAAGGCGGATTGTCCACGCCGCTGGCCCGCAGCTTGGCATACCACTCCTTGGCCAGCCCCACGCCCAGGGTTACCTTGCAGTCGCACTGCTTTTGGAAAGGAGGAATTATCTCACTCATCATGAATTTCTGCCAGGTACCACCGTACGAAGTCGCCACTATCCCCCTCTTCGCCGCCCATGCATTTGACGCAGGTCCAAAAACAGAACCGACGAGCCCGGCTCCCACCGCACCGCTGGTGATCTTTAAAAATGTCCTCCGATCAATGTCCCTATCCCGAAATTCTTTCATGGGTCCCCTCCTCATCTTTCTTCCCGTCTTTCGGAAGTCGAAATGCACCATTTTTTTAACCGGAGAAGAAGTCGCATCATCCGCCCACTATTCTCCGGCCCCTTTATAGCCCTTTCCCTTGAATTTGCTGGAGAGATGTTGATGATGGGTCTACCCGTTCCTTTCGATGACGCTGTCGATCACTTCCCTCAAACTTTTTTTGATGTAACAGTATAGTTACTACAATATGCTGTCAAGCAATTTTCATCTACCCTCTATTTGAATGGGGTGAACCATTCACTCCCTGATCGGGTCATTGCATCGCACGCGTGATCCATAGAAAAATATGGCCAAGCTGCATCATTCCCGGAAGGGTCGATACGGAAAATCGAAACCGAAGTGGCCCGGCCCGAAGATCTCCAACCCCTTTTCCCTCGTCCAGACCTCAGGACAACGCCGTGCGATCACGGCCACCTCACGGCCCGAGATAAAATATTTATCCTCATTGAGTAGTCCTTCTCCACTCCGTGCATCAACGATGAAGATGCTGTCCGGGCATGTCACGTCAACCTCCCCATCTCTCCATGAGACCAGATTCTCGTTCTTGTACCAGACCCTGTATCGTTGACCCGCGAAGCCGCCGGTGCCTTCAAGCTGAATGTTCCCCCAGTTGAAAGCGGCCCGCCTCTCGTGCTCGAAACCCCGTACCGCCCCTACGAAGCGGAGTTTTCCGTCCAAGACCTGAGTCAGGGTTTCCACCGCATCTTCTTTTTTGACGGTCCTCAGGATACGGCCCACTTCGATGGCCAGAGAAATCGTTCCCCAGACGATCCCTTCCCGGACCTGCCGGCCGCTGCATGGACAGCGTGCTGTCCCGCACTTGCCGCCCGAACTCCGTGAGATGTATCTGGCCATTACCTCCATCCGGTAGTCGTCATGGGTTTGTTTAATGATGGCTACCTCGCCGTGGAAGTTGACTGCGGCCAGAGGGCTTGCCGGGATTCCCACCACATTAGTGGCGGAGATGGAGAGCTCAGGCTTGGCCCTGGCACCCACAGTGTCAGCGTCCAGGGTGGGCTTCCCCTTCATCGCGGATACGTACATGGCCGCGGGAGTGTTTCCAGGCCCGATCTCACTGGGGAAAAACCCATCGAAGGGTTTGCCGATGTAGGATGCCAGCTCATCCGCGGCCTGTACAATGGGATGCTCGTGGACAATCGGAAGGGCTTCCACCATTTCCTCCTCCTCTTTTGAAACCCCTCCCCCCACGTAGCTGACAAGGGCAAAAAGCTGTTCATCCTGGACCTCTTCTTTCTCCATCAATTCAAACGACTTTCCTGCAGCCAGGGCTTCGCTAAACATCTTCTTGCCATACTCAGGCTCGCCGCCTCCACCGGCAGCAATGACAATCGCTCCCTGGACCAGGTCATCCAGATCCTGCGAACTCAGCTTTCTGCTCATGATCGACCTCCTAAAATTGTCAAAACCTTTTTTCGTAAGTTTTGATTTTTCCGCCCCCATGCACTCTATGAAACAGATCCATCTGTATTTGCCCCTTCACTGGAGGCGGTCTTGTTGAATAGTATGTTGATGGATTGAACCTCTCTCTCCAACACTGTCAAAGAATACAGAAAATCGTGATTCCAATAATATGTGGATGAAATATATTTGTCAAGTAATAGGATCATCCCCGATCACACTTCAAGGGAATTAAATTGCCACCCTTTTAAATACATGACAAGTGTGTTAAAAAATTTATAAAACAAAGATGCAAACAGAGAAACAAAAAACCACAGCCGGGCCGGTAGATAATGGCAATTGACTGCCTTGGATGATATTTTTTCAGCCCGAGCTGAAACTCCGAAAAAAAATCGGATGACTTTGTCCTCAGAGGAGCAGCAATGATGCGGAATATTGGCAAAAAAAGCATTATAGTCATCGCATGGATTGTCATTTTTTTGTGCGGCCCCCCGGTATGGGGGCTTAGCCCAACCGTCTTTACGCTGGAAAATGGCCTGAAGGTTATCTTGCAGGAGAACCGTTCAGCACCGGTGGTGGCCATCCAGGTGTGGGTCGGGACGGGCAGTGCGGATGAGAGAGACGATGAAGCAGGCATCTCCCACGTGTTGGAACATATGATGTTCAAGGGTACAGTGCGCCGGAGTGTGGGAGAAATATCCCGTACTGTGGAAGGTGCGGGTGGATCCATCAATGCCGCCACGTCCAGTGATTACACCATGTATTATATCGTGATCCCCAGCCGCGAGTTCGAGACAGGCGTGGACATCCTCGCCGATGCCATCCAGCACTCCATGCTGGATGATGGAGAGATAGAGAGGGAACGGGAGGTTGTTTTGGAAGAGGTTCGCCGCTCGGACGACCGACCCTTCGGACGGCTGATAAAGGATTTTTTCAAGACCGCTTACCGCCACCATCCGTACCGCCGGCCGGTCATCGGTTTTGAAAAGGTGATACGGCAATTACGCCGTACTGATCTGGTTGACTACATAAAGCGCTGGTATAAACCGGCCAACATGACTCTGGTGATTGTTGGGGATGTCGATCTCACTCGGGCTGAGAAAGTATCTCGGCACTACTTTGGAGGGATTCCCCCCGGCCCTGTGCCGGAACGGCGCCGTGCGGCCGAACCTCCCCAGAAGGCGCAGCGCAGAGCGGTTCTCTCCGGAGATGTGAGCAAATCATATCTCGTCCTGGGCTGGCACATACCGGGCGTTCGTCACGAAGACATATACGCACTGGATATCCTGGCGTTGATCCTGGGGCAGGGGAAAAGCTCACGCCTTTACCGGGAAGTTCTTTCACGCCGACAGTTGGTCCAGATGATCACTTCAACGTCCTATACACCATTGGATACTGGGCTTTTCTGGATCCAGGCCACGCTGGAGCCGGGAAACGACAGTTTGCACAAAGCTCTGGAGGCCATCTTGGGCGAGACGTACTCGTTGAAAAGCACCCCGGTGAAATCCACTGAACTGGAAAAGGCCAGGCTCAACCTGGAGAGCGACTTTATCTTCGGGAAACAGACAATGCAAGGCCAGGCACGCTCCTTTGGGTATTTTCAAACGGTAATCGGAAATGTGGACTTCGAGCGGCAATATCTGAAGCGGATTCGGCAGGTGGATGAGAATGACTTGCTCCGGGTAGCCCGACGGTACCTGCGAACGGAAAATTTGACAATCGCGCTCTTGAAACCGAAGGGGATTCCTGCTCCAACGCACTCCGAGCTGGAAGGGATCGCCCGAAAAGCGGAGCATGAATCGCACCTCCCCGAGCCGGCGCGAGCCGATGCGGAGCCTCATGGAGTCCGGCACCGGGTGATGCCGGGCGGGATGACGCTTATCATCAAGAAAAAATCGGATGTGCCCATTGTCGCGCTGCGGGCCGTGTTCCTGGGAGGGGTGAGATTCGAGACTCCTGAGAATAACGGCATAAATAATTTCATCGCCCGCATGCTCACACGAGGCACCACCTCCCGCAGCGCTGAAGCGATTGCCAGTGAAGTGGAATCCATTGCGGGGCGTATGGAGGGCTTTTCGGGTCTTAATTCTTTCGGTGTCGAGGCCGAATTTTTGAGCCGCTTCCTGGACAGGGGTTTGGAAATATTTACCGATGTGCTCCTGCGGCCATCCTTTGATCCCGAGGAGATGGAAAAGACGCGCAGGCTCATCCTCTCCGCCATCGATCAGATTCAGGACCACCCCGACCGACTGGTCATGGATCGTTTCGGCCGGAATCTCTTTCGTGTCCACCCATACAGGATGCGCATGCAGGGAACCAGGGAAAGCGTCAGCCGTTTGAGCGCCCGGGATCTCAGGTCGTATTACACCAGCTATGCTGTCCCTTCGAACCTGGTGCTGGCCGTGGTGGGTGATGTGGAACCTGAAATGATTGAAGAACGGCTCCATCGCCTCTTTGCCGGTTTTCAGGCAGAGGAATTTGCTGCGCCCATAATCCCCCGGGAGCCGCGGGCCACAGAGATCAGGAAAGAGCACATCCCCCGGGACACCCGGCAGGCCTATATCATATTGGGATTCCTCGGCGCATCGCTTGATAGTCCCGATCGATTCGCCCTGGAAGTGCTGGATAACATCCTTTCAGGCATGGGGGGCCGCCTCTTCACGCGCCTGAGGGACAGGGACAGCCTTGCCTACTCGGTCACATCCTTTAACCGATTGGGACTTGATCCGGGATCATTCGGCGTGTACATGGGCACCGCTCCGGAGAAGCTGAAACAGGCCCTTTCGGGGATACTGCGCGAGCTTCAGGAAGTAAGGGACCATATGGTCACCCAACAGGAATTGGAGCGTGCCAAGCGGTTCATTATCGGTCATCACTTCATAGGCCTGCAGAGGAACAGTTCCCAGGCCGCCGAGCTGGCATTCAATACACGGTACGGGCTGGGTATAGATTACACAAAACAATATTTGCAAAAGATCCAGTCGGTCACCCGCGAGGATGTGCTGAAAATCGCACAAAGGTATATCAACTTGGATGGGTATACTCTAACGATCGTGGGCCAATAAACAGCAACAGGATTTGTCTTTCTGTGATCAAATGCGTTTTTAGTTATGCCTTGACAATCGTGGGCTGGTGAGAATACCCTATTGGTCAGGAGGGGTCGCCATTAAAACTGTTTACGGAAAGATCGAAGGGCTGAAGGGCAACCAGATCCAGCGAATCCAGCGCATATATCGCCGGCGCATCCCGGAGCGAAGGATCATCAGCCCCGAGCTGGCTCGCTACATGACAGAGCTCTCATACGAGATCGGTCGACAGATCGGGGTGATGGTTGATCGCGGTGGCAATGTGCAATTCGTGGTGGTAGGGGACGCTCGCCGCATCGTTTGGCCGGATATATCCGCGTATCGCGTAGGTATCAGCCGACTCCGGGGGCTGCGAATGCTCCACACTCATCTTGAGGGAGAGCCTCTGACGCGAGATGACCTGAACGACCTGGCGTTGATGCGCGTGGACATGATCGGCGCCATCACCATTGATGGGGGAGGGCTGCCAGGAAGAATGCACTGGGGTCATTTGCTGCCCCCAAACCCTGAAGGGACTATCTGGAGGACAATGGAACCCGAGCATCCTTCCCGGATGGAAATGGATTTCCTGGAGTTCATTCGCTCTCTGGAAGACGAGATCGGCCGATCCCAGCGCGTGCACCAAGTGGAAATTGGGTCAGACCGGGCCATACTGCTTTCAGTAACCACCGGGCCTCGCTCTGCCGTTCGCCACAGTCTTCAGGAACTGGAGGAATTGGCCCGCTCATCCGACGTTTCGATTGTGGACAGCATCATTCTGCAACGTCAGACCATTGATCCGCGGACTTTGCTGGGCCGCGGACAGTTGAATGATCTGGTAATTCGATCCCTCCAGCAAGGGGCGAATCTCCTCATTTTCGATCAGGATCTGAACCCTTCCCAGGTCAAAAGCATCACCGATTATACCGAATTGCGCGTCATTGACAGAACCCAGTTGATCCTTGATATTTTTGCACAGAGGGCTCAAAGCCGGGAGGGCAAACTCCAGGTGGAATTGGCCCAGCTTCGTTACCTGCTTCCCCGCCTTGCAACCAAGAATACCGCCATGTCGCGCTTGACGGGCGGTATCGGCGGCAGGGGGCCTGGAGAGACCAAGCTCGAAATTAATAGGCGCCGAGCGCGGGAACGCCTCCATCGCCTGGAACATGAAATGAAGCAGATAAACAGACAACGGGATCAGCGCCGAAACAAGCGCCGGTCTAACCGGCTGCCCATAATCTCCATTGTGGGTTATACCAACGCCGGAAAATCCACCCTTTTAAACACGCTAACACACAGTCAGGTCCGCGTGGAGAATAGACTGTTCGACACTCTGGACCCCACCAGCCGTCGCCTGCGATTCCCGAGAGACTTCGAGGCCATTATCACCGACACAGTCGGTTTCATACGGGATCTTCCCAGGGATCTCATCGCGGCATTCAGGGCCACGCTGGATGAGCTTAAAGAGGCGGATGTGCTGGTTCACGTCATCGATGCCAGCAACCCCCGATTGGCCGAGCAGGTAACGTCGGTGGATTCGATTCTCGCGGACCTGGGACTTCGGCATATTCCCGTCATCCGGGTCCTCAACAAAGAAGACCTGATGAACCCCCTGCAGATGGCACAGTATCAGCGCCAATACGATGGAATAGCCGTCAGCGCCAATGATGCCTCTACCCTGCCCCCGCTGATTCATTCATTGGAAGAAACCCTCTGCCGACCTCTGCAGACGGCCAGAAAGTTATAAGAAGTACGAAATTCGAAACAAATACAAACGATCAAAACGCAAAATCCAGAACAATTTTATAGGGAAGCTTGTACATTTTCGGATTTATTCAGATTCTGTTTCGGATTTCGATATTCTAATTTCGTATTTCTCATTTACTTCGTATTTATTCCCACAAGTGGTCAGGCCCGCAGGTATTAAGAAATGGCCAAAATTATGACAGATTTCTATCTCATCCGTCATGGACAGACCGCATGGAACAGGGATCGGGTCTTCAGGGGGAGGATCGACGTCCCGCTGGACGACACAGGCCGCAGGGAAGCGGAGGCCGTTGCCCAGTGGTTGGCAGACGTGGAACTGAACCACATTTACTCCAGCCCCCTCTCCCGGGCGGCAGAAACGGCGACGATCCTGGCCCGTAACCGGGGGATCACAGTTCGGAAGCTGGAGGGCTTGCAGGACATCGAGTACGGAAAATGGCAGGGATTACCGGAGATTGATGTACGGCGATCATACCCCGCGCTCATTCGAGAGTGGGAGACATCGCCCCATCAAATGACTTTTCCGGAGGGCGAGAGCCTGGCGTCGGTGCGGGCTCGAAGCCTTGACTGCATTCACCAGTTGACGCTGCATCACCCGGGGGAAACGCTGGCGCTGGTCTCTCACCGGGTGGTACTCAAGGTGCTCTGCCTGGCGCTGCTGGGGCTTCCCGATTCCCAATTCTGGCATATTCAGCAGGATACGTGCTGCATCAACCGTTTCCGCATGGACGGCCGATCTGCCACCGTACTCCTGCTGAACGACACTTGCCACCTCAAGGGCCTTCAACGGGACACGGCTGGGGTGGATTTTTAGCTATGACACCCGTGAGGATGTTTTTTCATATTCCGAGGTAAAAAAGCAGAAATTTTCAATAGCGTCAGGAGGATTTCAGATGCTTAAAAAATAACGCGCACCCCGCCCATATCCTGGATCGAAAAATGATGCTTTTCCTCAGGAGCGCCGATAAAGATATTGTTCTTGGCCACACCGAACTCCTGGGAGACGGCGTCTACCATTTCCGGCCCGAATTTGCCCTGGCGCACAATCAGCTCCACCTTTAAGTTTGGAAAGATTTCTTGGATTGCCTTCAGGCTTGCCTTTATGGATTCCTCATCATTCTCTTCCGGCGAATTATAAAGATGCAACAATACGACTGACCGACTCGATTCATTTTTCACAATATACTGAAAAGCGGAAAACAACCGATCCAGGCGGCCGCTGCGTGTAAACAGGATCACCCGTTGTTCGTTCAGTTCGACAATTCTATCTATTATCATGGTGCGCCATACCAGAAATCTGACCATGAGGTTATTCAACACTTCCAATATGGCTTTCAAGATGGGAATGCGCAAATACACGAGCACAACAAGCATCACCGTGGGGACAAAATAATCCAGGAAATACACAAAGTTATTATAATCAATGATAACATTCCCGACTATGCCGAGACTGGTGGCGGCCATGGCAAGGAGAATTACACCCCATGGTGCCCGATAGGTTCGCTTGAGTTCTCTATGCCTTACCTTCAGGAGAATATTGCCCAGGCCGAAGAGGGTCATGACTCCGAGAAAGGAAATGGTATAAACCCCGGCCAGCGACAGCAGGCTCCCTCTGGTGATAATCAAAATGGACGAACAGAGCAGGAAGAAAGCGATAATGATTCTGTGACAGGTCCCTCTGCGGTTTTGTTTCAAAAAGAATTGCGGCAGACATTGGTCAAGAGCCATGCGCTGAATCAAGCCGGTAACTCCCACGAAACTTGTCAAAACAGCCCCGGAGAGCACGGCCGCTGCATCGAAAACGATTATCATCTTGAACGTGTTTCCACCCATTTGATGAGCTATTTCCGAGAGCAGGTGATCCTTATGGCTGACAATCTCGGCCAAAGGCATGAGGTTCAAGGAGATAATGGCTGTCAGGGGATTAAATATGAGAACCGCTATCAACATGTTACGCAGGGTCTTGCGGAACACCCCTACATCCTGTTCTTCAACAAAATTGGCCGAACTCTCAAAGCCGCTGATACCCAGCAGGGCCGCTGAAAAACCAAGAAAAATAGAGATCAACAGGGTATCACCCGCGGGCAGGGTGCCGAGATTTGCCTTGAAAAAATGGAAATCCGCTGGTATTTGGACAAAACCCATGATACAAAAAACAGTCAGAGTGGTCATATGGAAAATGAATATAACCAGCGCCACTACAGCCGACTCGTTAATGCCGATGATGGCCAGGGCGGCGAAGACGCCGAGCACAAAAATCGTAGCCCCAATCACTTGAACACTCGGAACTACGTGGTGTAGATACTCAATGGCTGTTTTGGCTGAAATAACGGCGGTGGCTACGTAAGAAAGAATGGTCATGCAGGCTGCCACTGAGGCGGCAAACTTGGATGTGCAGTTGAGTAAACAATTATATGTTCCACCGTTTAAGGGAAGAGCTTCAACAACCTCGGTATAGACTTTTTTATAAGCATAGAGAACCACGCAGACCAGAATGAGCACCACGGGGGCAAGGACACCGGCGAAAACCACCGCTATAGCGGAGACATAGAGGCATGAAGATGTAATGTCATTGCCGCAGATTCCAGTGGCCAGCCATTGGTTCAACCGTTTTCTCGGCTGTGTGCCGACGAGAAATTCTTTGGGTGAGGGAAACGAAGAAACTGCTTTTTGTACAACCTTTTGCATTGTTATCGTTCCATTTGGTTTTGGTTGGAAGGAGGAATGCCCCAAAAAAATATTGCGCCAGAAAACCCTGTCAACCATGGCTCCTGGCAATTGCATTTGTTAACTGTTTGTTGCCTCAGCTTAGCAACGGATTGGAATCTCTATGCGTCTCATTTCTAAAAATATGCACCCTCTTCTCCTTTACCCTGGTACCCAGGTCGGGGGTTAAATTTGGAGGCGTTGGTTTCTTAGTTAACCCATCGTATGGCTTCTCCCCGAGAAGGGAACGGGATTCCTGATCACTGTTACTGAGGCAAAGTCGGAGTCGAATTATTGTAATAAAGTCATTTTAGTTTATTCTCAAATGCTTGTTTCGGTCGTTACGCCCGTTGGAATAGCATACTCCTCTAGACTGACTGTTGTGAAGATTATGGGCATGGTGAATGGTATTACACGTTTATCCTTCCCCCATCCACAACCAGGATCTGGCCGGTTACAAAATCACTGATGACCAGACCGAAGATTGATGCCGCCACGTCCTCGGGAGTGGCCAGACGTTTGAGGGGTGTGGCTTCCCTGTGCTTCTCCATGAATTCTTCCCACCCTACGACCCATCGCGTTTGCACGGCCCCGGGGGCCACGGCGTTGACGCGGATATCGGGTGCCTGGCTGGCGGCCATCGATTTGGTCATGCAACTGACTGCGGCCTTTGAGGCACAGTATGCAATTGAACTCCCATAGCCTGTAATACCGGCTATGGAGGCCACGTTGACGATCTGTCCTCCACCGTTCTCTCTCAGTCGGGGAATGGCCGCCCGCGAGCAGTAAAAGGTTCCTTTCACGTTGACCGCAAGGATCCGCTCCCAGTTTTCGTCGGTCAGGCCTTCCAGGTCGTCCAGGGGAACGAACTTCGTGATGCCCGCATTGTTCACCAGTATGTCGAGCCGTCCCAGCGTTTTTACCACGGTATCGATCATATCCCTCACGGCAGCATCGTCAGATACATCCGCGCAGATGGCCAGCCCTTTCCGTCCCAGCTTCTCTATTTTCGATACGGTTTCCTCGGCCTCCGACCGTGAGCGGGAGTAGTTTACCGCTACGTCGGCCCCTTCCTCAGCAAAAAGAAGCGACGTGGCCCGCCCGATGCCTGTCCCTCCCCCTGTAACCAGGGCCACCTTACCTTCCAGACGTCCCATATTAGCCTCCTTGATGAATTAATCATGCCGTCATAGCCGTCTTATTTTGTCATGACGTTCACACCTGGTGTAATACCAAATTCCAATGTATTGTAACAAGCTTTTTCAATATATTGGCATATAGTATACTTTTCAATCCTATTTCTTGCACTATTTTTTGAATTTTCAACCACTTTTTTAAACATTAAGAGATTATTGCCAGAACAGCATTTATAAATCCGGACCATCGTGTTATCCCGTCAAGATTTCAAAAGGGAGTGCTTCCAGGCGCTTACAGCGAACATTGGCGTTTACAACCGCCCTGTGATATACTAAAATTGTTGGAATATGTATTAATGGTGCAGACATAACGCATATTGAACCTTTATGGTGTATTGCGTTGTTTCAGACTGTCAGCCTGGCGGATGCAACGCATCAACAAAGGCTGATGAAAAAACCATATAATTCTGGCTTATACTTATACCTGAATAGAAACGCAATAGTTCCAAGCGCCCCTTGCCTGTACTGCAACAATGATCAACTCCGATTAACCTGCCTGAGGTGATCCATGTCCACCGATAGTTTTGAGGATCGGGTCAAAGCCAGAGGCCTGGAAATATTTCGACTGATGAAGGAGCAGACGGCCTCCATTTTCGACCGCAAGTGGTGGATGGGCAAGCTCATGGATTGGTGCCTTGGCAACGAAGCTTTAAAGGTGCAGATGTTCCGTTTCATTGACGTACTTCCCACTTTAAGAGACCACAAACATATAGCCCGCCACCTGGAAGAATATTTTGTACACTCCGGCCTTGAGCTTCCCGCGGCCCTTGAATGGGGCATGGCGTCCATCTCCTCCAGCTCTATTGCCGCCCGGTTGGCCTCTCGAGAGGCCAGGCGCAACGTCAGTCAGATGGCAGCGCAGTTCATCGTGGGTGCAGACCCGGCCGACGCTCTTAAAGATTTGCGCAAAATCTGGGATGCAGGGATGACCTTCACCGTGGACCTGCTGGGAGAGGCGGTGGTCAGCGAGACTGAAACCGATGTAGTTGCAGACCGATACATGGACCTCCTGGTGACACTGTCGCAGGAGATGACAGACTGGCCCGGGCGTGACTCCGCCCGGGAGGCCTTTTTTCCCAAGGTGAACGTCTCCATTAAACTCTCCTCCCTTTACTCCCAGATCAACCCGGCCGACATCGAGGGAGCCGTCGATGTGCTCAAGGGTCGTCTCCGCCCGCTGTTCCGCAAGGCCCGCGAGCTTGGCGCATTCATCACGCTGGACATGGAGATGTACGCCATCAAGGATCTGACGCTGGCAGTGTTCAGCAGCCTCATGGAGGAAGAGGAATTCCGGGGGTTCCCCCATGCCGGCATCGTTATCCAGACGTACCTCAAAGACACACCTGCTGACCTTCGCGGTATGATTCGCTGGGCCCGGCGCCTGAATCATCCACTGACGATCCGTCTGGTGAAAGGAGCCTACTGGGACTACGAGACCGTGCTGGCGCTGCAGCGCGGGTGGCCCATTCCGGTTTTCACCGATAAGTGGCATACCGATCGATGTTTCGAGGCATCCACCAAGCTGCTGCTGGAGAACCACGACCTGGTGACCTCCGCCTTCGGGAGCCACAACGTCCGCTCCATTGCTCATGCCATGGTGTTGGCTGAGGACAAAGGTGTCCCCCAAGAGGCATACGAGTTCCAGATGCTCTACGGCATGGCGGAGCCTATCAAGGCGGTCCTGCTGGAAATGGGGTACCACGTGCGCGAATATTCGCCCATCGGGGAGATACTTCCAGGCATGGCGTACCTGGTGCGCAGGCTCCTGGAGAACACCTCCAACGAGTCGTTCCTGAGGCAGCGATTCGCCGAGGGGGCCGAGGCCGAGGAGCTTCTCCGGCCCCCTTCGCACAGGAGGACGGAAATGAAGGCATCGAAAACCGACAAGCGCACAAAGCCCGATGACATATCTCCCTTTGCCAACGAGCCCGCTGTGGATTTCGGAAAGAAAGCGAACCGGGAGGCCATGCGCCAGGCGCTCCAGCAGGTGCGCCAGGGTCTGGGAGAGGAGTTCCCACTGATCATCGACGGCAGGGAGGTGAAGACCGGGAATCTGCTGATATCCACCAATCCGGCCCGAGAGGGAGAGGTGGTGGGACGTGTTCACCAGGCGGGGAGCAAAGAGGTGGAGAAGGCCCTGCATGCCGCCCGCAAGGCTTTGCCAGCCTGGCGGGACATGGAGGCCCGAAGCCGGGCCGAGGTGCTCTTCAAAGCGGCGGCACTCATGCGGGATCGGCGCATGGAGCTTGCTTCCCTGGCGGTTTACGAAGTCTCCAAGACGTGGGCGGAGGCCGATGCCGACGTGGCGGAGGCCATCGATTTTTGCAAATACTACGGCCGCGAGATGATCCGTCTGGGTAAACCCATGCGGTTGGGCCGGGAGCCCGGCGAGATCAACCACTACCTCTACCAGCCCCGCGGTATAGCGGCGGTAATGTCGCCGTGGAACTTTCCTCTGGCCATTGCCGCCGGCATGGTGAGCGCGGCCCTGGTGACCGGAAACTGCGCAGTGTTCAAGCCATCCAGCCGGGCTGCCGTAACCGGGGCATACCTGGCCCGGATACTGCTGGAGGCGGGGGCGCCGCCGGGGGTTCTTGCATTCCTCCCCGGTCCGGGCAAGGAGGTTGGGGAACATTTGGTCAAGCATCCGGAAGTCGCAATGATCGCCTTCACCGGCTCAATGGAGGTGGGCCTGCGGATCATCCGGCTTGCCGGCGACACCAGGGAGGGACAGATGGCCATCAAGCGGGTGGTGGCCGAGATGGGCGGCAAGAACGCCATTATCGTGGACAGCGACGCCGACCTGGACGAGGCCATCCAGGGGGTCATTGCATCGGCCTTCGGATACCAGGGGCAGAAGTGCTCGGCATGCTCCCGCGTCATCGTGCTGGAGGACATCCACGACCATTTCGCGGAACGCCTTGTGAAAGCTACGCGCAGCCTGCGCATGGGGCCGCCGGAGGATCCCGGCACCCGCCTGGCCGCGATCATCGACGGCGAAGCGGAGCGCAATATCCGGCGATACATCAAACTGGGCCGTTCCGAGGGAAAGCTCCTATTGGAGATGGAAGCACCCGGCGGCGGCCACTTCGTGGGCCCGGTGATCTTCGACGGAATCCGTCCCGGGCACCGGCTGGCCCAGGAGGAGATATTCGGGCCTGTGCTCTCCATCATGACAGCGCGGGACTTCGAGGAGGCGCTGGAAATGGCCAATTCTACCCGATACGCCCTCACCGGCGGGGTCTACTCCCGCAGCCCCGGGAACATCCAGCTCGCACGGCGGGGATTCATGGTGGGGAACCTCTACATCAACCGGAAAATTACCGGCGCATTGGTGCACCGGCAGCCCTTCGGAGGGTTCCGCATGTCCGGGGTAGGCTCCAAGGCCGGCGGCCCCGACTATCTCCTCCAGTTCATGGAACCGCGATCCATCACTGAGAATACCATGCGGCGGGGGTTTGCACCGGTTGAGGAAGAATGAAGAATAAGGTATGTGGACATGGTGGAAGGCGGTGAGGGAGAAATAGTAGGAATCCCCTCACCCCATCCATCTTCCTATGAATGTAAAAATGGAATTATTCCTTTTAACGCAACATGGTACAAAGCATCATCAGGATGGCCACAACTTAGTACAGGTCAACAAAGTCTTTATTTTTTTCTTTATGATCGGAAACCATTTTATCGTGCTTGCCGCGGTGGCAGAGCCAGCAATTTACCTTGTCCGCCTGCCTGCCGCTACTGTGCTTCCAGTCGAGGAAGTTCTGATTGTCATAATTCACCATTCTGACCATCTCGCGGGCGCGTGCCTTGTGGCCGAGGGATTTCTTGACGTCCTTATCGGCGACCGACTGCGGATCGTCCAGGGCGAAATCGCCCTGTATCACGCTATCGCGTTTGATGCTGTCGGCATCCGCCTCAGGCCCCACATTATGACAGAAATTGCACTTCACACTGAGCGATTCGGCAAAATGAATCATGGCTTGTTGGGCTTGCCGGGGGTGCAGTAGCTGCAAGTTTCGGGCGTGCATGAAGTAGTGATGCATGGAAAAACCGCCCTGCCTCATCATGCCCTGCCCAAAAAGAGACTTACCCCCCACCAATACAAAAATCACAAAGAGAAAACAAACAACGGTTTTTTTCATAATCGGCCTCCTATATCGATCTTCTCCGCCCAATAGAAAACTCACCTCTCAAATATCAGAAACGGGGCACCATTTTATTCCTGAATGCCCATCGCGACATCTTTCCTCCGTGAAAATTCATTTTTTAACGGAACAACAGGATAATACGGATTTTCTTTATCCTGCTATCCTGCCACAAATTTCATATTTCGTTGTGCCTGAGAGGGGTGGTGCTTTTAATGCAAAATCCGGGTTACCGGTGGGCACGGCCCCCTCCTAGCCCGTCTGGTATCCCTCTTTCTCCAAGCCTTCTCTGATAAGCTCCTTATCAACGGGCTTTGTTTCGTCAAAGACAGCCTCGCCTTTGTCCAGGTCCACCGAGACATCTTTGACGCCGTCGATTTCGCCCAAGGCCCTGGTTACAGCCATAACACAATGCTGACAGGTCATCCCTTTTACTGTTATCCTGGTCATGTTTGTCGCTCTGTTCCGTAGTTTTGCGGATGTGCCGGGTCAAGCGCCAACATGTCCGGCATTCATGTCAGTCTCCAAATCCCGGTGCTGCTTGAAACACGGCCCGATAAAGCACACAATATGGAAGCCACCGGTGGCAGGGATAACATGACGGTTGCGCAACAAATTTACCGCGTTATGCTTAGGGAATCCGATATCAGGTTGTTCCGCGGTTGTTCCGCTTTTCCGGTGAGTTCCCGCCTCCAGAAAGCCATCGCCCCGTCCTTGCCGAAAAACAACTGCACCAGAACCCACCCCTGGCTCCCCTGTTTATTCAAGATATCTTCAAGCACTTTTGTCTGATCCGAAGGGATCTGATTCAAGCTGCATTCTCCAGCCTCCGAACAAAAATAGACCAGCAGGTTAAAGGTGTCGGAGGAGTATTTGGTGATGGTGTATTCGAAACGTTTCATGGCTCTCTCTCCGGGCAGCATACATAAATGAGTGGATCTATTTCTTTACGTCCGCCTTATTATCATAGCCCATCCTTTCCCAGTACCCCTGGTAAGGCTTGTCTGATAATTCAATACGTTTGACCCACTTAACCCATTTATACCCGAGTTTTGATTCCGCCACCACCTGAAAAGGAAAACCCCGCTTGTCGTCCAGCACCCTGCCGTTGATCTTGGCCGCCAACAAGACGTCGCGGCGAATTACATAGTCATACTCCAATGAAGAGGAATAGTCGTCCGCTGCATAAAAAATGACGGTGCGGACGCGCTCGCGCGGCCTGGCCATAGCAAAAAGATCTGCAAGACGCACCCCCTCAAACAGAAGATGCTCCTTCCATCCCTCCACGCAGTGGAGCGTGACGGCCCGTTCGACCCTGGAAAGGGAAAGAATTTTCTTGTATGTGAGAGATAGTGGAACTTCCACCAGGCCGGTCACCTCGAGGCGATAAGTTTCTGGATCCACGTGCTGAGGACCCCTGATGGAATTGTCGTATTCGCGATCAAAACTATCCAGGGGTTTCCCCTGATATTCCCTAATTTCATTTTCCGCATAGGCCGCTGTGCTGGAAATCAGCCATATGATCACAATCACAAAAAACACTTGAAAGGATTTCCTGTTTTTATAGGGCATAGTGTTGTCTCCTTCCGGCATGGGTAGTGATGCAAACAAAATGATTGGGTCTGATAGTCGCTTATTGAAGGGCCGATTCGAGATCAACCATACTGGTTATGGGAGTTGTGCAAGCATACTGTTCGCACAGGTAGACCGCAGGTTGATTGTTTATGGGACGCATCCCGGCCACAAATGGTGATAGGGCCAAGAGCCTCCCGTCCCCTTCACCTTCATGCCTGAGCAACAACACTTTGTTGGGCAGAAATTTCCTGCGAACAAGGGAGACCATGGCGCGAGTGGTTTCGTGGGACGGATCTCCAGCAATCACTATTTCCCGGCTCGGGCCGATCAAGAAGTCCAGGGCGCTCAAAAATTGAGTATATCCCATGGGGACTGTAGAGACTTGCCCGGAAAACTCTCTCATCATCTCATCGGCTTTTTGCTCCAGATCGATGTTTCCGGTCATACGGCCCAGACGCAACAGGTTCAGTGCCGCAACCGAGTTGCCCGAGGGGAGTGCCCCGTCATAAACCTCTTTGCTTCTGGATATCAGCTTCTCATTCTCTTTTCCCGTAAAGAAAAACCCCGCACCTGATTCATCCTGGAACAGCTCGATCATGACCCTGTTGATAGCAACGGCCTCCTCCAGATACGAAATTTCATGGGTAGCCTCATACAGCTCTAAGAGACCCCAGACCAGAAAAGCATAGTCATCCAGGTATCCGGGGTAAGCGCCTTCCCCCTGTCTGTAACGACGGAGCAGTGCGCCATTCGGTTTTCTGAGTTTTCGAAGCGCGAAAGCGGCAGCACGTCCTGCTGCATTTACAAATTCTGAATCACCGAGCGCTCCGTATCCTTTTGCCATGGCGGCGATCATGAGCCCATTCCAGGAGGTGAGAATCTTGTCATCTTTATGCGGGCGGACGCGTTTTGCCCGGGCCAGAAAGAGTTGCTGCCTGGCGCCTTCCAAAAGGGTTTCAAGCTCAACGGGTTCCAGGCCTTCTCGTTCAGCGAAAACGTGAGGAGCCGCAGAAATATGGGGGATGCTATTTCCATCTTCAAAGTTTCCGGCAGGAGTTATGCCGTAAAATCGACAGAAGAGGTCTCCCAGTTCTTCTCCTAAATGTTTTTTGACCTCCCCGGGTTTCCACACGTAAAACACTCCTTCTTTGCCTTCACTATCAGCATCTTCTGCTGAGAAAAACCCGCCCTCGGGAGCTGTCATATCACGGAGCACATACGAAAATATCTCGCGCACAACACGGGCGTATCCTTCTTTGCCTGTAACCTGATGCGCCTCGATGTAAGCCATGGCAAGCAAGGCCTGGTCGTACAGCATCTTTTCAAAATGGGGGACCAACCACCTTTCATCCACAGAATAGCGGTGAAATCCAAAACCGATCTGGTCAAAGATGCCGCCGCTGCGCATTGCATCCAGAGTCTTTACCACCATGCCCCGGGCGCCGGAATCGCGGTTGCTCCTGTGCCATCTCAACAGAAAGGTGAGGTTATGGGGTGTGGGAAATTTCGGAGCGGAGCCAAAACCGCCCCATGTTGGATCAAAGTTTTGCATTAATTGTTCATACGCTTTTTTCAATATACCACGGTCCGGCGAAGGACCTTGTACAATAAGAGCCGCCTTTGGTTGAATGGCCCCGGTGATCTCTTCGCTGGCCTTGAGGATACCTAGACGATCTTTTTGCCATGCCGCAGCGACTCGATCAAGAATATCCATGAAACCAGGCACGCCCATCCGACTCGATTTCGGGAAATATGTTCCCGCAAAAAAGGGCTTGCCCTCGGGAGTCATGAATATGGACAGCGGCCAACCTCCCCGCCCCGTGAGCGCCTGGCACGTCGTCATGTAAATCTGATCGATATCCGGGCGCTCCTCGCGGTCAATCTTGATGGAGACGTACGATTTGTTCAAAAGCTCGGCAACTTCTTCATCTTCAAATGATTCGTACGCCATCACATGGCACCAATGGCAGGTTGAATACCCGATGGACAGGAAGATGGGCTTATTCTCTTTCCTCGCTTTATGGAAAGCCTCCTCTCCCCAGGGAAACCAGTCAACTGGATTCTGGGCATGCTGGAGAAGGTAAGGGCTTTTATCGCGAATCAAACGATTGGCCATTATGGTTGTCCTTTCTTTGGTGTCTTAGAGAAAACTTCCACAAGCGCCGATTATTAACACGCGGATTTAAGGACGGTATGCAATTATTTATCGGCGCTGCATCTTTTGTTTTCCTACTGTTGTCTTGCTTACCTTAATTCATTATAGCCAAGCTCAAGAACTTATGCCATTATGACGTGGAGAAACTGCCATCTCTATGGCACGGCCACAGCTTTTCTTTTTAAAAAAGGCGGTGATGGCAGGATGAGTTCATTATCGGGAAACGGTATTGTCCCGCGAGCGGCGTGAGGTGTTTTGAAGGGTACTCCTGGACTTTTTTTCAAAAGCACGGGGAGTTCGCACCGACAGCGGCACCAGATAAGATTTCCCATCGACACTCAGAGGCTTCCTCTGCCCTGCGCGCCGAAATTCACGTTGTGCCTTCCAGAGTGCATTGTTTAAAATCGATCTCTTTTTTACAGCGTTTGCAAATATGTTTTTTATCAAACTCATCGGAAAAGATCTCAGTTTCTTTTCCGCAGTGGGGGCACTTGCACATGAATGACTGCAAGTTCTTGAAATTATGAAAACCCGGGCAATGTTGCGGCGTATTCATGAATACCTTCCTCTCATTCTATCCCTTAAGGAGCCGAGCCTTTGGTCGGTCCCCAGACCCCTGCACTCCGGGTTATAACAGGTAACATTGAGAAAATCACATTTTTGGCGGCATGGCGGGCATTCCTTAGGCGGCGTTTCGGCCAGCTCGAGGAATAGCAGATTATCATTGAGATTCTTGAGCCTTCACGACGCCACTCGGCCCAGGGCAGCAGCACGATGTTCCCCATGACCTGGCTGGTGGAAATCAAGCGGTGCCGGAGTCACTCATCCGAGGAGAAACGCATTAACAATTTCTCCTCGAACATATTGCTTGTTCAAACACTCCTCCCTCCACTGAAAGAGGCATAATGTCCTCTCTTCTTGTATTCTGTGCGCAAAATCAGGCTCCATCCAAGCCGGCACGCTCGGCTTCCATAAACCAGGCCGCCGGATCATTGAGATAGTACTTCATGTCGGAAAGTGTCGAATAATGGGTACGCTCCTCTCCGATCATACGCGCAATGAATTCTTTCTCATGCTCGTCGGTTGCCTTGTCGAGGTGTCCCTCATAAAACGATACAGCACGAAGCTCTAAATCAATGCCTATGTCCAGCGCTTCCAGGTCGCTAGTGTCGACCCTAATGTGTTTACCATGCCGGATCGCCATCTCCCTGAAGACCTTACCCAGGTCCTTGTGCGGAATGTTCATTTCTTTCCATTCATCCGTCCAGGTATGGGCGCCTTCCAACGAGTTATAAATTTTCTTGATTCGGTCTATATGAACAAGTTCCTCTTCCATAAGCATGCGAAAAATTTCCCGCCCCAGCTTATCGTGGCAGGTGGTGCTCGCCTTCTCGTAAAACGCTTTCCCTTTTTCCTCCATCTCCAATGCTGTGGAAACCATTTTCAACGTCCTGCCTTCTTTATCGGTCATTATTTGTCTCCCTTCATGAATTCAGTTTAAAGAGTCATGTCCCCGGATCATATTCAGGATTGGCGCCTATCTCCCGCTCTCGCCCAATTTGGAATCGCTTCATTCTTTCCGGGAAACATTCGTGCCCTTTTTGGCTACCATCAACCAACCACCCTTTTCTATAATAATGACAATCATTACTAATAAAGTTAATTACCCTGCTAACTGGTTGTCAAGCTTTTTTGCGGGCAGCGTCATGTGAACAGCATGATTCTGTTGGAGTCTGAGCACAGAGTCATGATTTCGGAAGACAGGTGGAAGTTGAGCCAGGACATTGAAGAAGGGTTATTTCTCGCATTCAGAATTTCTTATCGTCAATTCGCCTCGATCAGTCTGATGTTTTCGACAATATTTTATACTACTGATTTTCGATCAAATAAACTTCATCAACCACCCCGCACTGAAGCTCCTGGCGCTATCTCCCGGGCGTTCAGAAAAGACTCTTTATGGCCCCGATGGGAAATGCTGAGTAAGGTATCCCCCCTCTGTTGTTTTCCCATTACCACTTTTCAATCGACAGATCAACTGGTTCGCGTCCGGGGGCTTTAATGCCTCGCCGCTCGAGTAATGACCCGTCAAGCCTATAAAGGTTCACCAGTGCCTTGAGATAGTCCACGACCGCTTCGATTTCGGAAATCTGACTGGCCACGAGATCCCGCTGTGCCTGTGCGACAAGCAGAGTAGTCGATCTGCCGACCCGGAACTTTTCGGTCTCCGCCCGCACCTTTTCTTCCTGGAACTTACGGGTTGCCCCAGTGGCTACCACCTGCTCCCTGGCCCTGTTGACCTGTATATAAGCGGAACGGACATCCACCTGAACAAGCTGGGTAAGATTTTCCATGGCCTCTTCAACCTGCTTACGTGTAAATGTGGCCCTTTTGTGGCGAGCATAAGCCTCCCGATTACCGAGAGGATATTCCACCCTTAAACTTGCAGATATGTCGTAGCTATTTCCACCGAAATCGCGCACTGAATCGCCAAAGGAATCTGCGAAACCGGTCTTTCCCAGGGTAATGAATAAATCCAATTTGGGCAGGAGTCCGTTTCTGGTTTTAACGATCTCCATATCCCCGCGCTGGAGTTCCAATCGAGCCTGATTCAGATCGGGCCGCATGCGCAGAGCGACCTGTACGTGGCTCTCAACATCATCAAGCCTCACATCCGGCACAACGGGCTTATCCATCAAAACAATCTCTCGGTTCCAGAGGTTTGTTCCAGGAGGATTAAGCAATCGCAACAACCGCAAGCGGGTTGTGGCCAGAGTGCTGCGGGCATTGATCAGTGCTTCCTGCCGCAAAGCCACTTCCGATTGCGCTGCAGCGAGTTCGATTTCAGCCAACTTCCCAATTTTAATCCGCTCCTCGGTTTCTCTGAGCTGCTGTTCAGCCAGCTTCAAAGAGACGGTGAAGATCTCTATCTGGCGCTGCGCCAGGGCATAGTCCCAGTAAATTTCTTCAACCAGTGCGAGAAGCGACTCTGAGAAGCCGCGCAGCTCATACTGCGAGACGAGCGTATCCAGCCTGGCCTGTCGCAAGCTGGCGAGGTTCACGTCTATTCCGAACCCTCTGAGGAGGGCCTGTGTTACCGTCAGACCGGCGCGTGTGGCATGCAGATCGTTGAAGAGGTCCGCCCAAGTCCGATTCGTTGAGAGATCAACATCCACTTCCGTGCCTGTGGGAAGGAACTGAGAAAGGCCGAGATCGACCTCCGTTCGGTTGGACGTAATATCAAACAGTTCGCCGCTGCTTGTTCTAGATCGCTGTCTGCCCTTTTCGCGGAAGCCAGTTGCGCCACCGCTCAGCACGGGATCGAATACCGCACGTTCCCGATCTTCGAAAGTTTGGACAATTAATGGATTGTATCGCTCAACATGTAAAGATCGATTATTCTCCAGCGCGAGAAGGATGGACTCCTCGATAGTTACCTCAATCGGGCCTTCAGGCAGGGACTTTGAAGAGGTGTAATCCAGATGCATCGTTTTTCTCCCGGCTGTAATTTCACCAGCAGGCAAAGGATCACCAATTGGATTACTGTTGTAAACATAAGGGGTTGTGTTCGTATGCTTGCAGGACGCTACTAATACCATCCATGAAACACAGGAAAGAATGCCCGCGAGATTTCTAAATCCTTTGCCCAACAACACTTTCCATCTCCTTCGTCAATCACCGGCCCGGAGTTAAACATCTGAAAAAAATTTAGTATTATCAAGGTAAATCAGCAATCAATTGGTAATATGTAATTGCTCGGGAACACCAAAGGCCCTAACCAAACTATCAAAGATAGTGTTAAGCGGGTGGCCCAGACGACTTGTCGTCCGGGCCGCGAAGCGAGAAGAGGATTTACCCGGCGCAATATAACACTGCAACCCTCCATTAAAGAATAACGGAATTACCTCTTGCTGCTGCGCAGCCCAGACAATAAATTGTCTGGGCCACCCCATGGATATCGTGGTAGTGTATACGTTTCAACCTTGTTGAATCATGGTTTTCAGTCCAACATTTCTATTCGAAAAGGCTTTTTACAATGGAGTAATTAGTAAGCATTTCTCTGAACTAAGCAGATAATTCTAACAAATTTTGAGCATCTTAAATTTCTAAAGAAAGGACGCTTTCCCACTGTGTTTTGGACTGAGTCAAGCCTTCTGCCCTTTTTGCTCAGTTATTCATGAGGCACTGCTGGTGGTGAAGCCATAGGGCTCTGCCCGCTGGTGAGCGGAACCGATTGAATGTCAGCGGTTTGCACATCTTTTTCTTCCGCGCGACGTGCGAAAATCGTGTAGACAGTAGGCACGAATATCAGAGTAATAAGCGTTGAACTCAGCAGCCCTCCGATGACAACCCTGGCCAATGGTGCCTGTGCTTCTCCCCCCTCGCCAAGCCCCACAGCCAGTGGCGTGAGCCCCAACATGGTGGTCATGGCGGTCATAAGTATGGGCCGTAGTCGCCGCCGCCCGGCCTCCTCAACCGCCTCGCGCAAGGGCATCCCATCACGTCGACGAAGGAGGTTTGTATGATCCACGAGCAGAATGGCATTGTTTACCACGATGCCCCCAAGCATGATGCAGCCGATGAACGACTGGATGTTGAAGGTTGTGTTTGCGAGAAGAAGCATCAAAATAACACCAATAGCGGCGAACGGCACGGAGAACATCACCACGAAGGGATAACAAAGCGACTCATACTGGGACGCCATCACCATGTAGACCAGCATTAGGGCCAGCACAAAGCTCAGCAGCAACTCCCTGAACGCCTTTTGCTGCTCTTCATAATCTCCGCCGAACATGATTCCAAAGTCCCGCGGCACAGGGACAGAACGAAGCCCTTCGCTGATATCAGCCACAATGGAACCCATATCCCGCCCGCTGATGTTGGCCGAAACAGTAACGATACGCTCCTGATCCTTCCTTTCGATCAGTACAGGTCCGCTTCGCGGCCGAACGTGCACCACGTTTCTCAAAACCACCGGTTCACCGCTCATATTGGTCAACGTCAGGTCCAGGATGTCTCGAAGCTCCATTCGCTCCGCGTCCTTCACTTTGACCAGAATTGTGTACTCCTTTCCGGCCTCGCGATAGTTCCCGGCCCTGGTTCCGGACAGGACAGTCTCAAGCATATTAGCAATATGCGACACCGAGAGCTTCATATCCGCCGCTTTTTGCCGGTCTACAATGACCAGTTCCTCAGGGCTTCCCCCCTCGAGGCTTATCCGGGCGTCGGTAACGCCCTCCACGCCTTCGACTACCTCTTTAACCTTTTGGGCCAGTGCATCGGCCGTTTGCAAATTGTGTCCCCGGATTTCCACCTGAATTTTATCCGTACCAGTCATACCCATGCGAAGGATAAAAAGGCCCTGTCCAGCCCGGGTGCGGATGGTGACACCGGGAATCCCGGCCAGTTTCCCTCGAAGAACCCTGGCGATCTCCTCGCTGGACCGGTCTCGTTCCGCCTCCGGTTTCAGGGCTATTCTAATATATCCTGTATGAGACCCTCTTGATCGCCAGCTTGATCCTCCCAGACTCGCCACCATATTTTTGGCTTCAGGAACATTCTTCTTTACTATGGTTTCGATGAGTTTGAATTTCTCATCGAGCACCTCCAGCCTTGTGCCAACCTCCATTTCCGCGTTGACCCGCACCTCACCCTCGTCAGTGCTGGGCATGAACTCAACTCCGACAAATGGAGCAAGGGCCAGGCTTCCAATGAGGAGCAGAACTGCGAAGATTGCGACCAGCGCCCGGTGATCCAGGGCGAAGTGGAGCAGGTGTTTATACCTGTCTTCCATCCGCCTGAAAACCAGGCCGCTGAAGCGTAAGATTTTATGCGCCAACGTCTCCTCTGTCGCGGGTTTAATCGCTGTTGGACGAAGAATTTTTGAGGCAAGCATCGGCACCAGGGTCAGTGCAACGGCAAGGGCGCACATAAGCGAAAAACTCACCACAAAGGCGAGTTGCCGTAACATCACACCGGCCATGCCGGGGACGAAGACCACCGGCAGAAATACTACCACAGTCGTCAGCGTACTGGCGATGATGGCGGAGGTGACTTCCTCGCTGCCGCTGATCGCTGCCTGTTCGGATGCTTCCCCTGACTCACGCATGCGGAAAATATTTTCCAGAACAACAATTGAGTTGTCCACAAACATGCCGATGCCCAGGGCCAGGCCGCCGAGAGTCATGAGGTTCAAAGTGAAATTCCCGAAATACATCAGGGCAAACGTGGCGATAATGGAAATGGGGATGGCGGTGGTGATGATGGTGGTGCTGCGAATATCGCGCAGAAAAAACAAAAGAACCATGATGGCTAATAACCCGCCATACATAGCCATCGAGCCGACGTTCGCGATGGAGCGTTGAATGAAATCCGAAGTGTCAATGATGGGCGTCAGGCGAATCTGTGGAGTGTCACTATTGATCCGATCTATTTCCCGGAGGACCTTCCTGGCTACCTCCACCGTGTTAGTGCCGGATTGCTTGTTGACGGAAAGGCGCACCCCCGGCTGTCCGTTCACTCGAACGATGCGTCTGACCTTTTGCCAGGAGTCCTCTACGCTGGCGATATCTTTAATTCGTATGGGCGCTCCTTCGCGGACGGAGACCACTGTATTGCGCAACTGATCCAGACTGGTGTATTCCCCTGGAGTACGTATAGTTACCTCATAGTTTCCACGGTCCACCGTTCCCGCAGGCAAGTTGATGTTCTGTGCCTTGATCCGGCTGAGAATTTGATCAAGCGGTAATTCCAGGGCCTTGATCTTGTCCGCGTAAAGGTTGACATGAATCTCCCGATCGAGACCGCCCCACACGTCAAGTGCCGCCACACCGGGGATTCGCTCCAGGCGATATTTTACCTGGTCGTCGATGATCCTGCGCATCTGGACAGGATCCAAATTGCTTGAAGCGCCGAGAATGAGAACGGGAAAGCTGGCAAGGTCAAACTTGCGCAGCCTGGGCCGATCCACGTCATCCGGAAGACGAGGGATCACCCGATCCAGCCTGTCCCGAATATCGTTGGCCGCTGCGTCCAGGTCAGTGCCCCACGCGAAGGAGACACGGACACTACTCC
Source organism: Deltaproteobacteria bacterium (assembly GCA_019310535.1). Lineage (GTDB taxonomy): Bacteria > Desulfobacterota > JAFDED01 > JAFDED01 > JAFDED01 > JAFDED01. Next base: position 6,297 of record JAFDED010000005.1, on the reverse strand, counting down.
GGCCCTCCATCGAGACAGAGGATATCTCCTCTATACCGGGAACCGCGGCCATCGCCTCTTCGACAGGGCGTGTGACCAGTTCCTCAATCTCTTCAGGGCTGGCGTTTTCATAAGTAGTTGAAATACTTAGCGTGGGATAGGTAATATCAGGCATGAGGTTTATAGGAAGACGGATAAAAGACACCCCTCCCAGGATAATAACGATCAATGTGCTCATAATTGTGAAGATAGGACGACGGACAGCAAATCGAGAGAGTTTCATGGCTTTGCTCCGATTCGGCGGCGCCTGCGCCCTTCCGGTGCGCCATCATCGACCCTCCGGGGGGATGAATTTTCCCGTTTGAGGTCTGGCAGGGTAATGGTTGAGCCATCCTCGAGAAGATGATGACCCAAGGTTACGACTAACCCGGAAAGTGAGGGCTTGACAACCTCGGCCATGTCACCATTGACAATGCCCAGACTCACCGGAACAAAGCGCACCTTCATGTTTTGAGCGTCCGCCATAAAAACGCCCTGTTGACCATCGCGTTTTACCAGAGCAGTCACGGGTATTACGATCGCATTGTCGTTCCTTGCAAACTCAATTTGGGCGCGGATAAACATGCCAGGTTTGAGGAGTTGTTCGCGATTGGGAACCTCGATCTCCACCCTTGCCTGGCGCGAGGTTTCTTTTAACAATGGCGCCACGCGAGCTACTTTTCCGGTGAAGGTTTTGCCGGGAAAGGCATCGGTGGTCATCACCGTTACCTGTCCTGTCTTCACGTGAGCATAATCCCGTTCAATTATGTGAATCACGGCTGTCAGAGCGCTTATGTCAAGTATGGAGACGATGGGGGCGTTGGCCGTGAGCATGGCTCCCTCGTCCACGAACCGCTCACCGACGATTCTATACTCATCTCCGTCCTTCCACGATGTCCGAATTTTCGTATAGGACAATCGAACCTGCGCGGTCTTCAGCGCCGCTTCCTTTTGCACCACCTGAGCCAGAGCGACTTTTAATTTCGCTTCCTGGGCCTGGTAATGGGCCTGGGCAGCATCAAGTTCAGACTCGGACGCTATCTTTTTGTGACGAAGCGCCTTTGTCCTCTCAAATTCGCGCTTTGCAACCTCCAGAGCACTGCGGCGTTCTTCGACATTGGCCTCGGCCACCGCCAACTCAGCCCGAGCCTGCTCCACCTGTTGGGTATACTCATCGTCATCCAGCATTGCAATGAGCTGGCCGCGTTTGACGCTGTCTCCGATATTGACCAGAAGTTTCTCCAGCCTCCCGGAAATCTTAGGCGCTACGACAAAATAAGACCTGGGCCTCAGTGAGCCGGTGAACAGGGCGACATCGCGGATTGCGGCCTTTTTTACGCGAGCCGCTTCCACGGCCACCATGGGGGACCGGCGCTGCCGGTGGATTCCTTTCTGCGCCGTACTGACTCGCTGATACAACTGCCAGCCCAGAAGGCCGACAAGTCCAAGCAAAACAAATATCCCAAACGCTTTTTTCATGCTGTTATCTCCTGCATGGAACCATTTCCATCGTTCTGTTCTACTCGGGGCTGGAGAAAATCGTATGGGCTATGAGTCCCGCAAGAGGCGGAAAGAAAAATGTGCTGACAAAGCGAATAAGCGTGAATTTCCATCCAAGTATTCCCACTTCCATAGGCAGGCGGCTGACTGCCCATAATGACCATCCTGTCATGAATGCTACCATGGTTCCTATACCGGCGCCGGATTGCAAAAGCGCCGCAACTACGGGAAGGCTGACAAAAGGTCCTCCAGGGGTAAAACCACCAGCCACCGCGCCGACGATTATCCCCCGTATTCCGGATTCTGCGCCGACCCATCTTGATAATAGTTCACGAGGAAGAAGAACCTGAACCATACCAGCCACGATAAATGCGAAAACTAACAATGGCAGGATTTCAAATACCATGGTCAGGCCCGATTTTATGCCGCTCAGATGCTGGCCTTGTCCGTTGTGGTACCCTATGAAAAGAAGGACAATGGCCAGTGCTCCCATGATTATCGTTGGAATGAACATCGGTTTCCCTTTCTTCTGGCACATCTTCTACCTCCACGGAAGCGGGTCGCGGGATGCCGCCAATGTCAGCCGATTCTTCCGGACTCGCTCTGCGCTGGATTTGTCATCTGTCAATTTTTTGCGAGTCCTTTTCACTCTGGCCAACTCCCCGGTGCACCGGAAAGAGCTTATCGATTCCGCTATTGATCTGCCAGCGCATATCTCACCGGGTCATTGTCAGAACGCTTCATATAGCCGACTGTTTACTATTATATATTCTCAACTGAAGATATCAAATCTTTTTCTTTCTAAACACTAGCGGCAAGCTCGCGCACCGTCCCACACGGTCCTCGGCATCCCTTTTGGCTGACAGTTATTAAGTCTTGCCGGGCGAACAAAGGCGAACTTGATGAAGGTGATCATCCAGGGTTATGGATCATGGATGTAGACAAAGCTGTCGCGCACCCGCCAGCTGACGGCGTGACCTTCACCAGGAATGCACAAAGGACCTATCCCAACGGAGCGGACCATATGACCAAAGTATACCAGGAAATGAAATAAGACAATCCTGTAACCAGGCCCCTATCTCCGGCCCCTCTTTGAATAATCCCATTTTTACTGTATACTGTATCATAAATTAAAGAGTGAATGGGTAATAGTGTTCATGGGAAAATCTAAATCGAAAACAAAATCCGCGCTTTATATTCCGTCGATCACCTTGATCGCTATAGTGATGACCCTTCTGGTTCTCATCGCAATCTCTACCTATCGTAACCTCCACCGTGAGCGAATGCGCATGGAAGAGTACTTGGTTCAAGAGGGGTCTATTATAATTCGTGCCCTGGAGGCAGGCGCACGGACCAGCATGATGGACATGATGATGTGGGGTGAGTCCCAGATACAGACACTGATCAGGGAGTTTTCCAGTGAACCCCTGCTTCACTCCATCAGCATCTTCGATCGCCGCGGTATCATCGTCGCTCACTCCGACCCTGTCCTAGTAGGGCAGCAAGAGAACAATTTTCTCTATAAAAAGTCATTATTTGATGCCAAGCCTGATCAGGGGCCCATGCCGCTGAGCCGGGGGCCTGTGGCGTTCGAGGTTGGAAAGCTTTTCGTCCCAATAGTCCCGAAAAATGGCTTTCCAAGAAGAAGACATTCCATGATGAGAACCTTGCCAGAGCCGGGGCAATACGCCGTGGTGGTGAATATGCGAATGGACCCGATTCTGGAATCCACCAGGGAAGATTTCCAGCATGCTCTCATCATGGGCGGGATACTCTTTGCCTTGGGAAGCGCCTCCATCTTTTTCATTTTTGTGGTTTATCACCTGACCATAACCAGACGGACCCTGGAAAGCGTTGAGGCATACACCCAGCAATTGGTTAAAAAAATGCCCGAAGGCTTGGTGGGAATTGATTCCGAAGGAAAAATCACTTCCGTTAATCCCCGTGCCCGGGAAATGTTTCACCTCCCCAAAAAACTGCCGGATGATTTGAGCATTGAAGATTTGATCCCCGGCACCGGCCCGGAGTTAATGAATCGGCTCAGGAGAGACGGGGAAATTATCGAGTGGGAAGTTGAGTGCAACCGCCATGGCGAATCTCTTCCGTTGGCCGTCAGCGCGGCGGCGCTCCCCGACGATGAAAATAACGAAAGCGGGGCTGTAATTATCATGCGGGACCTGCGGCAGATCAGGAAATTACAGCGGCAGGTGCGGCAGAGAGAACGTCTGGCAGCCCTGGGATCTCTGGCCGCCGGAGTGGCTCATGAGATCAGGAACCCCTTGACGGCCCTCAGGGGACTGTCCCATTATTTTCAGAAAGACAAAAAGCCCGGGAGCCTGGATCGTAAATACTCGGAAGTGATGATCTCGGAAGTGGATCGGCTGAATCGGGTGGTCTCCGGGCTCCTGGATTACGCCCGACCCCGCGATCTGGTGATATCGAAGACCGACCTGGTGGTGCTGATAGACCATGTTTTAGACCTGATCCGGGACGATGTTACGGCCAAAGGGGTAGAGTTGGAATTTTTACACGATGATGACATTCCAATCATGCACCTGGACCCGGACCAGATCTCACAGGCTCTGTTAAATATCCTGCTCAATGCTCTGGCGTCCATGCCAGGGGGAGGTAAGCTGAAAGTCCGCCTGCAGCAGGTGGAAGGAAAAGAAGTTCACATCTCCGTTGTCGACACCGGCTGCGGAATACCCGAGGAGAACATTCCGAGACTTTTTGATCCCTTCTTTACCACCAAACCAAAAGGGTCTGGACTCGGATTGGCCATTGTTCACCGTGTTGTGGAGAGTCACAAGGGTCGTATCACAGTGGACAGCAAAGCGGGAAAAGGAACCCGGTTTTCTATTTTCTTGCCTGTATCAAGTGGAAAAGACTCGCAACCAGGAACTCTCACCCCGGAAGGAAAAGATCATGGACCGGAAGCCCATCCTCGTGGCGGATGACGAGGAGTCCATTCGCCTGATGCTTCGGGCGAATCTGGAGTCAGAAGGATACCAGGTGGAAGAGGCCGTTAACGGAAAGGAGGCCGTGGAGGCCGTTAAAGCTTCCTGGTTTAATGCGGTGCTCCTGGATATCCGAATGCCGGATATGGGAGGGATAGAAGCCCTGAAATCCATCCACGCCGATCACCCCACCATACCGGTAATCATGATGACGGCCTATGGCTCCATTCCCCAGGCCGTGGAGTGTCTCCAGATAGGCGCCAGCGATTACCTCACCAAGCCGCTGGACATTGAGGAATTGCTGGTAAAGCTCGAGAGGGTTCTGCAGGTCCGTAAGCTGCAGGAGGAAAATCTCCTTCAAAAGGAACGCCTGGGAGAGCTGTTTGACCTCTCTCATATTATCGGCAAGAGCCCGGCATTCCTTAAAGTGCTGGAAACGGTTCAACTGGTGGCACCCACAGACGCCACAGTATTGATACTGGGAGAGACAGGGACCGGAAAAGAGATTATCGCCAACCTGATCCATGAGGGAAGCAAGCGTGCGAAAGGCCCCTTTGTCAAAGTCAACTGCGCAGCTCTGACCGAGACCCTTCTGGAGAGCGAGTTGTTTGGCCATGAAAAGGGCAGCTTCACGGGAGCACACCAGCGGAGGGAGGGGCGCTTTCAGATGGCCAGCAAGGGGAGCATTTTTCTTGATGAGATCGGGGATATGAGCTTGGCAACTCAGGCCAAGGTGCTGCGAGTGTTGCAGGGGGGAGAATTTGAGCCTGTGGGTAGCTCCCAAACGATCAAGGTGGATGTGAGAGTGATCGCAGCCACTAACAGGGACTTACAAAAGGAAGCGGAGAGCGGGAATTTCCGACAGGACCTTTTTTACCGGCTTAATGTAGTCCCCCTTCAGATTCCTCCTCTCAGGGACAGGAAGGAAGACATTCCGCTTCTGGCGGAATATTTTCTGAATAAATATTCCTCCAAAAACCGCAAGAAGGATATCATGGGCTTCGAGCCCAAAGCCCTGGACATCCTGATCCGACACCATTGGCCGGGCAATGTAAGAGAACTGGAAAACGCTGTGGAGCGGGCGGTAATAATGTGCCGCTCGGCCTTGATCTCTCCCAGAGACCTGCCACAGGTCCTTCAGGAGAGTGGGGGCGAGGAAACACCGGCAATCTTTCCAGAGGACACTTCTCTGAAAGAAATGGAGAAGCAGTGGATTTTACAGACGCTTGAAAAAGCTGAAGGGAATAGAACCCGGGCAGCCGAAATCCTGGGAATTACCCGCAGAACTCTCCAGATGAAGCTCTCCGAATACGGGATCACACAAGCTCGAAAAGGGAGAAGATCCTATAAATGATTAATGATGCCTGCCGAGAGTAACCTTATCTCACAAATGCTTTCACATCCAGATCAAAGCGGCCCGTTTGCGTTTGGGAATCTTATCCCAAGTTTACCAAATTTTTTGTGATAATCAGTCAAAATACGATGTTTTTGGTTCTTTGCTTGGTATCCTCACCTGTATGTTCATTCGTGAGATCAAAAAGAAGAATCCCGATTCGGATCGTGTCTTTATCTACCACCGATTGATGGAATCGGTGCGCACTCCAAAGGGACCCAGGCAAAGAATCGTCTTGAATTTAGGAAGACTTGATCTTCCGAGGGATGAGTGGAAAACCCTGGCCAACAGGATCGAAGAAATCGTCTCAGGCCAGCAATCCTTAATTCCCCTCCCGGCCCCTATCGAGGAACAGGCTCAGCACTATGCCCGGTTGCTCAGGCGCAAGGAGATGCAGAGTGTTTGTGTTTTGGAGGGACAGGAAGCCGA